>NZ_QHCP01000002.1:450623-848412 GCF_003182415.1 Actinokineospora spheciospongiae
ACGACTCCGGCACCTTCACCGTCATGGGCTGGGGCTCGGCGACCGAGGGCGGCGCCCAGCAGCGCTACCTGCTCAAGGCGAACGTGCCGTTCGTCGACGACGCGACCTGCAAGTCGGCGTACCCGAGCATGAAGACCGCGGTGGAGATCTGCGCGGGCTACCCGCAGGGCGGCACCGACACCTGCCAGGGTGACTCCGGTGGGCCGATGGTCCGCCGCGACGCCAACAACAACTGGGTCCAGGTCGGGATCGTCTCCTACGGCCAGGGCTGCGCCCGACCGAACTACCCGGGCGTGTACGCCCAGGTCAGCGCCCTGTCCGCGGCGATCGCCCAGCAGGCCGCGGCCATGGGCGACCCGAACACCCCGCCCGGGAACCAGGTGTTCGAGAACGCCACCAACGTGACCATCACCGACGCGGGTGCGGCTGTGACCAGCGAGGTCACCGTCAGCGGGATCACCGGCAACGCCCCCGCCGCGCTGTCGGTCGGGGTGGACATCAAGCACACCTACCGCGGTGACCTGGTGATCGACCTGGTCGCGCCGAACGGCACCGCGTTCCGGCTGAAGAACGCCAACTCGTCCGACTCGGCCGACAACGTGATCACCACCTACACGGTGAACGCCTCGGCCGTCCCCGCGAACGGCACCTGGAAGCTCAAGGTGCAGGACGTCTACAGCGCCGACACCGGTTACATCGACAGCTTCAAGTTGGCCTTCTAGGTCGACCACCCCGGGGCCCCGGCCGAGACCGCGCAGGTCTCGACCGGGGCCCCGGCCGTCGCGCACCGGGTGGTCGGTGGCGGTTTTGTCACACCGGTCGGTATCAGTTGGGTTCGAAGTCTGGCCGTTCGGAGTAGTTCCGGGCAAGATACGGACAAAGTTACTGTCAGGTAGCCGCCTGGTGCACACCCGTGGTGACCAGGTGACGACCGCCGTGCGCCGTCCGGAGGAGAAGACCATGCGCGAGTTCGCCGTGCCGCCCGTCGCCAAGCGTGAAGAGGCGGGCGGACTCGCCGACCTGGTGTACAGCAATGCCGCCAAGACCCCGGAGCACGTGCAGTTCAAGCGCAAGTCCGGCGGCGGTTGGGCGGACGTGACCGCGCGGGCGTTCGCCGACGAGGTGACCTCGGTGGCCAGGGGCCTGATCAGCTCGGGCGTCGCCCCGGGCGAGCGGGTCGCCATCCTCGCCGCCACCCGCTACGAGTGGACGCTGCTGGACTTCGCCATCTGGGCCGCGGGCGCGGTGCCGGTGCCGATCTACGTGACCTCCTCCGCCGAGCAGATCCAGTGGATTCTGTCCGACTCCGGGTGCGTCGCGGTGGTCGTGGAGACCGAGGAGCACGAGAAGCGCGTGGCCGACGTGCGCGACAACGTGCCCACCCTCCAGCACGTGTGGCGGATCGAGACCGGCGCCGTCGAGCAGATCATCGAGGCGGGCGGGGGCGTCGACGAGGCCGAGGTGCACGCCCGCCGGGCCGCGGTGTCCTCGTCGGACCTGGCCACGATCATCTACACCTCCGGCACCACCGGCAACCCCAAGGGCGTGGCGCTGACCCACGACAACTTCTTCGCCGAGGTCGGCTACGGCGGCGAGGTGCTGACCAGGCTGTTCAAGGGCACCGGGGTGCCCGGCGACGCCTCCACCCTGCTGTTCCTGCCGATCGCGCACGTCTTCGGCCGGATGGTGCAGGTGGGCTGCGTGTACTCGCAGACCACCATGGGCCACGGCCCGGACGCCAAGAACCTGCTTCCCGACCTGGCGACCTTCCGGCCGACGTTCATCCTGTCGGTGCCCTACGTGCTGGAGAAGGTCTACAACGGTGCCCGGCAGAAGGCGCACGCCGACGGCAAGGGCAAGATCTTCGACGCCGCCGCGGCCACCGCGATCGCCTACAGCGAGGCCGAGGGCAAGGCCGGGCTGGGCCTGAAGATCCGGCACGCGGTGTTCGACAGGCTGGTCTACTCGAAGCTGCGCGCGGCCATGGGCGGCAAGACCGGGTACGCGATCTCCGGCGGCGCCGCGCTGGGCCTGCGGCTGACGCACTTCTTCCGCGGCATCGGCCTGGTGGTGCTGGAGGGTTACGGCCTGACCGAGACCACCGCCGCGGCCACGACCAACGCCCCGGACAACTTCAAGGCGGGCACCGTCGGGCAGCCGCTGCCGGGCACCTCGGTGAAGATCTCCGAGGACGGCGAGATCCTGCTCAAGGGCGGGCAGGTGTTCGGCGGCTACTGGAAGAACGACGCCGCCACCGCCGAGGTCCTCGACGCCGACGGCTGGTTCGCCACCGGCGACCTGGGGCAGCTCGACGCGGACGGCTTCCTGTCGATCACCGGCCGGAAGAAGGAGATCCTGGTGACCAGCGGCGGCAAGAACGTCGCCCCGGCGGTCATCGAGGACCGGATCGCCTCGCACCCGCTGGTCGGGCAGGCCATGGTGGTCGGCGACGGCAAGAAGTACATCGCCGCGCTGGTGACCATCGACCCGGACTACTTCACCTACTGGAAGACCACCGTCGGCAAGCCCGCGTCGGCGACCGTGGCCGACCTGGTGGACGACCCGCAGTTGCTCGCCGAGGTGCAGAAGGCCGTCGACGAGGGCAACGCGGCGGTGTCGAAGGCCGAGTCGGTGCGCAAGTTCCGGGTGCTGGCCACCGAGTTCACCCCGGAGACCGGGCACCTCACGCCGTCGTTGAAGCTCAAGCGCCGGGTGATCATGAAGGACTTCGGGGCCGAGGTGGACGCGCTCTACTCGTAGGCGAGGCTGATTCACAACAGTGATTCACATCTCGGCGGCCCTCCCCCGGGCGCGGGGTTTCGCTTAACCTGACCGAAACTCATCTCCGGGGAGGGCCGCGGCCATGGGGCGACACTCGTCGGGCAGGGGGCGGCCCCGGCCCGTGGTGCTGGTCGGCCTCCTGGTGGTGGTCGCCCTGGTGGGCTGGCTCGGCGTCACCCTGGTCCGGGGCTGGGTCGGCCCGTCCTGCGAGAACCCGGTGACCCTGGACGTGGCCGCCGCGCCGGAGATCGCGCCGCTGGTGGAGCAGTTCGGCAAGCGGGTCGCCGACGACCAGGCCGCCGGGGACGAGAACGCCTGCTACCGGGTCGCCGTCGCCGCCGAGGACTCGACGTCGGTGGCCGAGGCGCTGGCCGTGTCCGACAGCGGCGCCCTGCCGGACGTGTGGATTCCGGAGAGCACGATGGTGCTGCGCCGGGCCCAGGCCAAGGGGGCGTTCGACGGGCAGGTCAGCGGCACCTCGATCGCCTCGTCGCCGGTGGTGCTGGCGCTGACCGACGACACCGCGGGCGCGCTCGGCTGGCCGGACAAGATCCCCACCTGGGCCGACGTCCTCGCCACCCCGGCCGAGACCGCCATCGGCATCCCGGACCCGGCCCGCGACCCGGTCGGCACCTCGGCCATGTTCGGCGTCCGCACCACCACCCAGACCACCCCCGACCCGGACGCGGCGCTGACCAGCACGCTGCGCCGGATCTCGGCCAATACCCGGCCGCTGGCCGCGGACCTCTACGCCCGACTGCCCGGCGCGGGCAGCCAGGACGAGCCGATCGACGTCATCGCCACCACCGAGCACGACCTGCTCAAGCACAACGCGGCCGAGTCCGGCTACGAGCTCGTCGCCACCTACAGCGAACCGGCCGTGCCGTCGATGGACTACCCGTACACGGTGCTGCCCCAGACCGCCCCGGCCGAGCGGGACGCCGCGTTGAAGTTCCTCGGCAGGCTGCTCGACGAGACGTCGGTGCGGGCGCTGGCCGACGCCGGGTACCGGGCCGCCGACGGCCGGGTGCTGCGCGACCGGTCGCAGGACCGGCGCACCGGGGCCGAGCAGGTCGACCGCACCGAGGTGCCGGACAACGACGCGGTCGACGCGCTGCTCAACCAGTGGGCGGGGGCGAACCTGGCCGCGCGGGTGCAGGTGCTGATGGACGTGTCCGGTTCCATGGCGCAGGAGGTGCCCGGCACGGACCTGGACCGGATGACGGTCACCACCAGGGCCGCCGTGCTCGGCCTGGGCCTGTTCAAACCGGACACCAAGCTGAGCTACACCCTGTTCTCCACCAACCTCGACGGGGACAGGGACTACAAGGAACTGCTGCCCATGAAGCCGGTCCGCGACCACCTCGCCGCGGGCGCGCGGGAGCAGGTGGCGGCGATCAAGGCGGTGCCGGGCGGCGCCACCGGGCTCTACGACACCGTGCTCGCCGCCTACCGGTCCGGGCGGGCGGACTGGGAGCCGGGCAGGCTCAACCTGGTGATCATCATGACCGACGGCCGCAACGAGGACGGCAACGGCATCAACCGCGACGACCTGCTGGCGGAACTGGACAAGCTCCAGGACCCGCGCAGGCCGCTGCCCATCGTCGGCGTCGGCATCGGGCCGGACGTGGACAAGGCCGAGTTGGACGCGCTGTCGGCGGCCACCGGCGGCAAGGCGTTCGCCACCGCGGACCCGACGAAAATATCCGACATCTTCTACGCCGCCCTCGGTAAGTTCCTCTGCCAACCACCGAACTGCAAGGCACCGGAGAACTGAGTGGGCACGACCGCAGTGGGGCCGGACGCGAGCGGGATGCTCGACGTCGGCGACGGCAACCGGGTGCACTGGGAGACCTGCGGCGACCCGGCGGGCACGCCGCTGGTGTGGGTGCACGGCGGGCCGGGGATGGCGACGACCGAGCGCTGGCGGGACAGGCTGACCGCGCACGGGCACCGGGCGGTCTTCTTCCACCAGCGCGGCTGCGGTCGCAGCACGCCGAACGCGGCGGACCCGGCCACCGACCTGTCGGTCAACACCACCGCGCACCTGGTCGCCGACATGGAGCGGTTGCGCGCGCACCTGGGCATCGAGCGCTGGGTGGTGACCGGCGGCTCCTGGGGGTCGACGCTGGGGCTGGCGTACGCGCAGGCGCACCCGGAGCGGGTCAGCGCGATCGTGCTGCTCGCGGTCACCACCACCCGCCGCCGCGAGATCGACTGGCTCTACTCCGGACTGGGCCGGATCTTCCCCGAGGCGGCGGAGCGCTTCCGCGCGGGCGTTCCCGCCGGAACCCGCCGGGAGGACGTGCTGACCGCGTACTCGCGGCTGATGGACGACCCGGACCCAGCGGTCCGCGCCCGCGCCGCGCACGACTGGTGCGCCTGGGAGGACGCGGTCCTGTCGCACGAGGACGGACCCGCGGAACCGTTCAGCGGCAGCACTTCCGCCGAGCAGTTGGCGCTGGTGCGGATCTGCGCGCACTACTTCTCCCACGGCGCCTGGCTCGACGAGGGCGTGCTCATCCGGGAGGCGGGGAAGCTCGCGGGCATCCCGGCCGTGCTCATCCACGGGCGGGTGGACCTGGCGGGGCCGCTGGAGACGGCGTGGGAACTCGTCAAGAACTGGCCGGACGCCGAACTGGTGGTGCTGGAGGATTCCGGCCACCAGTCCACGGCGGCGTCCGACGCGGCCCTGAGCCGGGCACTGCGCCGCTTCGCCTGATCGCGGCGGGAACCTCATCCGGCCGGCGTTTGTCACATCCGGTTAAAGTCGCGGTGGTTTGCGCGCTCTTTTTCGTGCCCGAAGGTCCGCCATGAGGAGGCCCTGTTCAAAAATTGCCCCATTGGGCCGCATCGACTGGTCTGAATGGTCGTGGCTACGCCAAGATTAGCCCATATAACGCCATTGTTTGAATAGTGGCGTTATCGCTAGAGTCTCGGCGTACCGCTCACCGCTCCCGACCGGAAGGTGCGTCATGCGCGCCCTGGTGCTGACCGCCGCCCTCCTGGCGACCGTGACCGTCGCCGCGGCCACCGAGACCGGCTCCGGGTCCCCCCGGCTGCGCCCGCTGCCGCTGCCCGGCCCCGACACCGAGGCCGGGCTGACCGGGATGACCGCGACCGGCATGGTGCACGGGTTCGTGCGCGGGCGCGGCGCCCCCGCACGGGCGGCGGTGTGGCGCGACGGGCGGCTGACGCTGCTGGAGCGGACCGGGCCGAGCACCCCGACCGCGGCGAACGACCACGACCAGGTCGTCGGCTCCTACACCCGCCGCCCCGGCGAGGAGGAGCGGGCGGTGCTCTGGACCGGGGGGCGCCGGGTCGACCTGCACCCGCGCGGGGCCTTCCGCAGCGCCGCGGTGGGGATCACCGACCGCGCCGAGGTGCTGGTGGTGAGCCACCACGTCAGCTCGGACACCCTCGGCACCGCGCGGCGGCTGTCGCTGTGGCGGCCGGGCGGGTGGCGCACCCTGGTGGAGGACGGCCGGTTCCACGACCCGGTGCTGGGCGCGGCCGGTGACGTCGCGGTCCTGGTCGACGACCGGGCGCTGCTGTTCCCGCGCGGCCGGGGCCCGGGCATCCGGCTGGTGGGCCTCGGCGGCGGCGCGCCGGTGCCGATGGGCATCAACGCCGGTGGCGCCGTCCTGCTGGCCTGCGAGGACGACGGCCGCGGCCGGGCGGCGCTGTGGCGCGACGGGGGCCTGACCGACCTCGGTTCGCTGGGCGGCGGCGACACCCGCTTCGTCGGCACCGGCCCGCGCCACGGCCCGTGGCTCAACGCCGCCGGCGAGGTCACCGGCCTGTCGGAGACCTGCGACGGCCGCTACCACGCCTTCCGCTGGCGGCGCGGGGTGATGACCGACCTGACCCCGCACGCCCCGTACAGCACCAGCTACGCCATCAACGAGCGCGGCGACATCGCGGGCGAGGTACCCGTGCCCGGGGCGGCGGGCACGCACGCGCTGCTCTGGAAGCGCCGCAGCACAACGGACCTGGGCGCCGCGACCCCGGGCAACCTGACCATGCCGACCGCCCTGCACCCCCGCCTGCCGCAGGTCGCGGGCACGGACGCGGCCCCGGGAAGTTCCGCCACCTCGCTCTTCACGTCCCAGTAGGACGGTCTGACCCCGAAGGAAGGACACACACCGATGCGTGTCAGGACAACCGTTTCGGCCACCACGGCCGCTTTGCTCATCCTGGTCGGCGCCACCGCGGAGGCGGACGCGGACGCCGGGGTGCGCCCGCTGCCCGCCCCGGCCGGTGCGCTCCAGGCGGCCGGGATCGGCATGAGCGCCACCGGGCTGATCCACGGCGTGGTGCTCACCGACGCGGGCTCGCGGGCCGTCACCTGGCGCGGCGGCGAGCGCGTCGACCTCGAACCCGAGGGGGTGAACAGCCTGGTGCACGAGGGCAACGACCTCGACCAGGTCGTCGGGTACCGCGAGGTCGACGGGGTGCGGCACGCCGTGCTGTGGTCGGCCGGGCGCCGCGTCGACCTCACCCCGGCCGGAGCGGTCGACAGCGCGGCGGTCGACGTCAACAACCGCGGCGAGGTCCTGGTGAGCAGCGTGGACGCCGACGACAACCGGCGGCTGTCGCTGTGGCGGGCGGGCACGTGGCGCACGGTCGTGGAGAGCCCGTCGGCGTACTCCGGCGGCCTCGGCGCGGGCGGCGACGTCACCTACACCGCCGACGGCACCGCGTACCTGGCCCGCCCCGGCCGGGCGCCGGTGGCCATCGGCGCGGGCACCCCGGTGGACGTCAACGCCTCCGGTCAGGTCCTCATCGCCGCTGGGGGCAGGCTGCTGCTGTGGAGCGCGGGTCGCACCACCGACATCGGTTCCCTCGGCGGCGGCCAGACCTACGTCCCCATCAGCCAGGAGGGGTCGGGGCCGTGGCTCAGCGACTCCGGTCAGGTGGTCGGCCAGTCGAGCACGGCGGACGGCCGCAGCCACGCCTTCTCCTGGCAGCGCGGGGTGATGACCGACCTGACCCCGGGCGCGGACAGCGGCGCGGCGTTCGCGGTGAACCGCACCGGCACGGTCACCGTCACCGAGTTCGCCCCGGTGCCGAAGCTGTCGCTCTGGCGGCGGGGGACGGCCGAGGTGCTGCCGCTGCCCACGGGCGGGAACCCGTTCGGCTCGGCGCTGCACCCGTTCCTGCCGTGGACCGGCGGCACGATCGTGAGCACCACCGCGCCGGAGTCGGCCGCCTACGAGTGGCGCTGAACGCTCACCCCGCCGGGTCTCCCGCGGGCGGCTCGGCGGGGGTGAGGCGGGTGGCCTCGACGGCGAGGTACAGCTCGCCCACGTCGCGCGGGTCCTCCATGTCCCGGCCGGTGACCTCGGCGGCGCGGCGGAGGCGGTAGCGGACGGTGTTGGGGTGCGTCGACATCAGCTCCGCGACCACCTTCACCGCGCCGCCGTGGGCGAACCACAGGCGCAGGGTGGTGAGCAGTTCGGCCCGCTCCTCGGCGCCGAGCGCGTCCAGACCGGCGAGCACCTCGATGGCGAGTTCGCGGGCCAGGTTCGGCGCGCCCGCGACCAGCGTGGTGACCGGGCGCTCGCCGAACACGGCGACCCCGGTCTCCCCCGGCGGCAGGCAGCGGCGGGCGATGCGGGCGCGGCGCAGCGCGGCGGGGACCCTGGCCAGGCCGGACACCGGGCGGCTGACGCCGATGACCTGGCCGCTGGCCGCCAGGGCGGCGCGCAGGCCGTCGAAGTCCTCGACCCGCTCCACCGACACGATGCCGATCTCCGCGTCCGGCAGGCTGCGCCAGACGATGACCCGCCTGCGGCTGGGGTCGACGGCGGTGGCGCTGACCTCCGGCCGGGCCTCGTCGGTGCTGCCGTCGCCGTAGAGGACGACGAACAGGCCGTCCTCGGGCAGCTCCAGCACGCGGGCGGCGTCGGACAGCTCGGAGCGGCGGGTGAACCGGCCCTCCAGGAGCCGGTCGATCAGCTCGCGGCGCACCTTCTCGTCCGGGGGCACCCCGGTGCCCCCGGTGTCGCGGTACACCGACACGTCCGCGACCCCCGGTTCCGATACGAGATCGACCACCGGTGGAGGGTATCCGAGCAGGGGATTCGGAGCACTCCCCTATCCGTGAAGAATTTTCAGCACCTTTTCAGCGCCGTTGTGCGCGCGTGCGCACCGGACCGGGCGGGGTTGTCACGCGCCCGGCAGATCGATGCCCAGGCCGCGCAGCAGGGTGGCGAACTTCGCCGAGGTCTCCGCCAACTCGGCGGCCGGGACCGAGGCAGGCATGATGCCCGCGCCCGCGTAGAGCAGCATCTCCCGGTCGAAGACCTCCGCGCAGCGCAGCGACACCACCCACTCACCGTCACCGTCGGCGCCGGTCCAGCCGACGGCCCCGCTGTAGAAGCCGCGCTCGAACGGCTCCAGGTCGGCGATCGCCGCCGCCGCCGCGGCGGCGGGGGCGCCGCAGACGGCCGGGGTCGGGTGCAGCGCGGCGGCCAGGCGCAGCGCGGACACCCCCGGGTCGGCCAGTTCGCCGGTGATGCGGGTGGACAGGTGCCACACGGTGGGCGTGGCCACCAGCGACGGGCCTGCGGGCACGTGCAGGCTGCGGCAGAACGGGCGCAGCACCTCCTCGACCGCCTCCACCACCACCCGGTGCTCGGCCTGGTCCTTGCCCGAGGCCAGCAGCTCGTCGGCCAGGGCCCGGTCCTGCTCCGGGGTCACCCCGCGCGGCAGCGACCCGGCCAGCGGGTTCGACACCACGCGGGTGCCGGTGCGCGAGACCAGCAGCTCGGGGGTGGCCCCCAGCAGGGTGCGCCCCCCGGGCAGCGGCGCGGCGAAGGTGTGGCCGTGCGGGTTGGCCGCGACCAGGCCGGGCAGCAGGGCGGCGAGGTCGACGGGGGCGGCGAACCCGAGCCGCAGGGTGCGGGCGAGGACGACCTTGCGCAGCTCGCCGGGACCGCGCAGGAGCGCGACCGCCGCGGCGACCGCGGCCTCGTACTCCGCCCCGGACGGCACCGGCGTCACCGACACGGGCGCGGCCCCGGCGGCGGGCGCGGCGGAGGAGGGGTGCGCCGACCCGGCGCGGCGGACCGCGGCGGGCACGACCACGTGCGCGGGTGCCCCCGGGGCGAACGGCAGCGCGCCGACCGCGACCTGGGCGCCGCTGTCGGCGAGGGCCTTCTCCACCCTGGCGGACAGCTCCTCCGGCTCGGACTCGGTGACGACCGCTCGCTCACCCTCCGCGAGCAGCGCCGATGTCGGTCCGGCGAGCAGGAACGCCCCCGGGCGGTAGTCCCGCACCACGTGTTCAGCCACCCTTCCATTCTGCCCACGGCCACCCGATCGGGGGCCGCCGAGCACGGCGAAGTTCGTGGGCTGCCCCACGCGCGACAGCGGGCGGGCGGCCGTCCGGCCACCCGCCCGCTGTCGTGGTCCTGATCAGCCGAGCGCGTCGATCAGCGCGGAGCGCTGCCGGTCGCCGAGGCCCGCCGCGCGGCGGTCGGGGTCAATCCCGGCCTGCTCGAGCAGGGCGGCGACCTTCACCGCACCGAGGCCGGGAACGGCCTTGAGCAGGGCGGCGACCTTGGTCTTGCCGATCGTCTTGTCGTCCTTGGCCTTGCCGAGCACCGACGCGATGGTCCGCTCACCGGACTTGATCGACGCCAGCAGCTCCGAGCGCGCCTTGCGCGCCTCGGCTGCCTTGGCGAGCGCATCCGCGCGCTGCTCGGGAGTCAACGTGGGCAGAGCCAACGTGGTTGTCCTTTCCTTCATCACCCGCCGCGGTGGCGACGGGCCCAGCCTCATCGGGGCATCGTGACTACCGACAGTCACCGGAGCGGAAGAACCTACCCACCCCGGACGCACCGCGCGACCCGGCCGCCCGACGCCTTTCACCAGTAAACGACACCTCGGGGGGCAACATACCCCCGACACGCGCAAACCTCCTGCGGAGCCCATCACGTCCGGGGGCGGCACGCAGCGTGACAGCATGATCAAGTTGGCGGAACCGGGCATTTCGGGAGTGTTGCCGACAGCGTTTGCGCACTAGGCTTTCCTACCGCCAGTAAGTTAGTCGGGGCCGATGTCCACCGACGGCCGAGGCCGTCAACCCCAGGGAGCTTGATCGACCATGTTGAGCACCATGCAGGACGGCAACCTGTCCATCGGCACACTGCTGCGGCACGGCACGAAGGTGCACGGGACCGCCGAAGTGATCACCTGGACCGGTGAGGGCAGCCGCAGCAGCACCTTCGCCGAGGTCGGCAGGCAGGCCGCCCGCCTGGCCAACGCGCTGCGCGGCCTGGGCGTCACCAGCGACGAGCGGGTCGCCACGTTCATGTGGAACAACGCCGAGCACCAGGTCGCCTACCTCGCCGTCCCGGCGATGGGCGCCGTGCTGCACACGCTCAACCTGCGGCTGTTCCCCGAGCAGCTCACCTACATCGCCAACCACGCCGAGGACCACGTGGTCATCGTGGACGCGACCGTGGCCCCGCTGCTGGCCCGGCAGCTCCCCACCTTCACCACCGTCAAGCACGTGATCGTGGCCAACGGCCCGGCTGAGGCGCTGACCGCCCCCGAGGGCGTCCAGGTGCACTCCTGGGACGCGCTGCTGGCCGAGCAGTCCGACGAGTTCGACTGGCCGGACGTGGACGAGCGCACCGCCGCCGCCATGTGCTACACCTCCGGCACCACCGGCAACCCCAAGGGCGTCGTCTACTCCCACCGCTCGATCTGGCTGCACTCGATGCAGGTCTGCATGGCCGACGGCATCGGCCTGGCCTCCACCGACCGCTCGCTGGTGATCGTGCCGCAGTTCCACGCCATGTCCTGGGGCATGCCCTACGCGGCGTTCATGTCCGGCGCGTCGCTGATCATGCCGGACCGCTTCCTGCAGCCGGAGCCGCTGGTCCGGATGATCACCGAGCTGGGGGCGACGCACTCCGCGGCGGTGCCGACCATCTGGCAGGCGGTGCTGGCCCACCTGGACCAGAACCCGGCCGACCTCAGCTCGCTGCGCGAGGTCGTCGTCGGCGGCTCGTCCTGCCCGCCCGCGCTGATGCACGCCTTCGCCGAGAAGTACGGCGTGCACATCGTGCACGCCTGGGGCATGACCGAGACCTCGCCGCTGGGCACCGTGTGCCGCCCGCCCGCGGGCCTCACCGAGGAGGAGGCGTGGAAGTACCGCTACACGCAGGGCCGCCTCCCGGCGAGCGTGCAGGCCAGGCTCATCGACGACGACGGCAACGAGATGCCGTGGGACGGCGAGAGCGTCGGCGAGCTGGAGGTGCGCGGCCCCTGGATCGCCGCTTCCTACTACCGGCTCGAAGAGGACGGTGAGGGCGCGGAGAAGTTCCGCGACGGCTGGCTGCGCACCGGGGACGTCGGCACGCTCACCCCGGACGGCTTCCTCACCCTGACCGACCGCTCCAAGGACATCATCAAGTCCGGTGGGGAGTGGATCTCCTCGGTCGACCTGGAGAACGCCGTCATGGGCCACCCGGCGGTGGCCGAGGCCGCGGTCATCGGCATCCCGGACCAGAAGTGGGACGAGCGCCCGCTGGTCGCGGTCGTGCTGCGCCCCGGCGCCGAGGCCGCCCCCGAGGAGCTGCGCGACTTCCTCGGCGACAAGGTCGCCAAGTGGCAGCTCCCGGAGAACTGGACCTTCGTCGAGGAGGTCCCGAAGACCAGCGTCGGCAAGTTCGACAAGAAGGTGCTGCGGGCCGCGCACGCCGAGGGCAGGCTCGACGTCAAGCACCTGGGCTGAGCGCCGCCGAGCGGGTTCGCGCGACCGGCCCACCCGGCCCCGCGCGAACCCGCCCGGCCCGGCCGGGGCGAGGCGCGTCCGCCCGCCCCCGCCGCTCCCGGGATGGGTATGGTTCGCACTGTGGGCGGCGCGAACGGGGAGGTGACCGGCCTGTCAGGCGAGTCCAGCGCACGTGGTCGCAAGCTCAACGCGACGTCCTACGTCGTCCTGGGAATGCTCTCCGCGGGTCCGGCGACCAGCTACGACCTCAAGCAGCGGGTCGGCTACACCATCGGCCACTTCTGGGCGTTCGCCCACTCCCAGCTCTACGACGAGCCGAGCAGACTGGCCGAGGACGGCCTGGTGGTCTCCGCGGTCGAGGACGGCGGCAGGCGCAGGCGCACCTACTCGATCACCGAGGCGGGCCGGGAGGCACTGCGCGAGTGGCTGGTCGCCCCCACGCCGGAGGAGACCGAGGTCCGCGACCTCGGCCTGCTGAAGCTGTTCTTCGCCGCGCACGGCAACCCGCGGACCCTGCGCGGCCTGGCCAGGGACCGCTACGAGTCGCACAAGGCGCGCGGGGACAACTACGTCGTGCAGTACGGGCAGGTCGCCGGGGTGGCGGACCCGTGGCAGCTCAAGTCCCTGGAACTGGGCATCCGGTTCGAGCGCTGCGTGGAGGAGTTCTGGGCGGACTTCCTCGCCGAACTCGACGCCGGTCCGTCCGAACAGGCGCCACCCGCGGGCTGACCGCGCGGCAAGCCGGTGACGGCTGTTTACATACTGACCGGGTGGCGCGAAAATTCTCGACATGAGACCGTTGCGCCTGCTCACCGCCGGGGTCGCCGTACTGGCCGCCGCCGCGGTCGCCACCCCACCCGCGTCCGCGACCACCACGCACCGCCCCGACGGCGCGCCGGTCGACCACCACCGGTGGACCTTCCCGCGCGACTTCGCGGGAGGCCGCTCCGACGGCCTGCTCCCCGGCCCGGGCGGGCTGCGCATCGGCAGGCCCGCGGGCAGCGTCGAGCACACCGAACCCGAACTGGGCACCACCCGCCGCTACGACTACAGCACCTGGACCTCCCCGGTCCACCGGCCGGGCTTCGACGCCACCCAGCTCGTCGCCTCCTGGAACGCCACCACCCCCGCGGGCACCTGGCTGCGGGTGGAGCTGCGCGGCGACGGCCCGACCTGGTTCACCCTGGGCCGCTGGGCGCTGGGCGACCAGGACATCATCCGCAGCAGCGTGCCCGACCAGTCCGACGACACCGGGTACGTCGACGTGGACACCTTCGTCGCCGCCCCGGGCAGGCCGCTGCGCGCCTACCAGCTCCGGGTCACCCTGTTCCGGGCCACCGGCACCCAGGCCACGCCGACGCTGCGCACCGCCGGGGCGATGACCTCGGCCATCCCGGACCGGTTCACCGTCGCGGCCAGCACGCCGTCGCTCGGGCGGGCGGTGGAGCTGGCGGTGCCCGCGTACTCGCAGAACGTCCACATCGGGCAGTACCCGCAGTACGGCGGCGGCGGTGAGGCGTGGTGCAGCCCCACCTCGACGCAGATGGTGGTCGAGTACTGGGGCAAGCGGCCGTCGGCCGACGACCTGGCCTGGGTGGACCCGACCTACGCCGACCGCTCGGTCGACCACGCGGCCCGCGCCACCTACGACCACGACTACGACGGCACCGGCAACTGGCCGTTCAACACCGCCTATGCCGCGTCCTACGGCCTGTCGGCGCACGTGACCCGGCTGCGGTCGCTGACCGAGCTGGAGGCCCACATCGCCCGCGGCATCCCGGTGGTCACCTCGCAGTCCTTCCGGGCGGACGAACTCGACGGCGCGGGCTACGGCACCGCGGGGCACCTGATGGTCGTCGTCGGCTTCACCGCCGAGGGCGACGTGATCGCCAACGACCCGGCGTCGCCGGACAACGCGGCGGTGCGGCACGTGTACAAGCGGGCGCAGTTCGAGAACATCTGGTTGCGCACCAAGCGGTACACCGCGTCCGGTGCGGT
This sequence comes from Actinokineospora spheciospongiae, assembly GCF_003182415.1. NCBI lineage: Bacteria > Bacillati > Actinomycetota > Actinomycetes > Pseudonocardiales > Pseudonocardiaceae > Actinokineospora > Actinokineospora spheciospongiae. The sequence continues at coordinate 465,154 of NZ_QHCP01000002.1, forward strand.
CGCGGGCGGTTCGGGCGGGATCGCCTACATCATCACGCGGTAGAGCACTCCGCGGTCACGGTGAGGTCCGGTGCCACGACGTACCGGCGCCGCGGCACGTCCGAGGGCGTGCGCGGTGCCGGGACCGGGACGGCACCCGGCGGGAGGCCGTAGTGGGCGCACAGCGGCGCGGTGTCGGTCAGCGGACCGTCGGCGCGCGGGGCGCCCCGGACGACGCCCTTGCCCACGCCCACCTGCACACCGTCCCCGACGGGGCGGACGCCCGCCAGCGGCAGGTAGTTCTCCCGAAGGCCGAGCAGTCCGGTGTGGACGACGGCCCACTCCGGCTCCCCGGTGCCCCGGTTGAGGTAGACGCCGCCGATGCGGCCGATCCTGTTGCCCGCGGGGTCGTAGGCGTCGAGTCCGGACAGTTCCACACCCCAACCATTCCCGCCGCCCGCCCGCCCCAACCCGGAGTTCACCCGTCCGTGTTGCCGTGGACGGGCCAGGGCGCGGACAGCACGGACATCCCCTCGACCGGTTCCAACCACACGTAGGTCCACGCCCAGACCCCGTCGACGACCACCCGGACCCGCGCGTACTCCGGCCCCTCGTACTCGTCGAGCGCCGCCAGCGACACCCCCACGCGCAGCGGCACCGTCCAGCCCGACACCCCGGGCCCGTCGCCGAGGCGCAGCGCCGGGTAGCCCAAACCGGTGTCGTACAACGATCCCGCCAACCGGCCGGGCCGGGGCTCACCGCGGGCCACCCCGGCCAGCAGGGGCCACATCGGCGCACCGGGTTGCAGCGTGCCGTAGACGAAGAGCCTGTCGGGGAACGCCTCCGGGGCGGGCGGGCCGCTGACGACCTCGACGTCGAGCCCGTCATCCGCCGCGGGCTCGCCGATCAACCCGACGGCCTCGGCCTGCGGGACGTCCGCGCAGCGCACCGGGGCACCGGACACCAGCAGCGGCCTGCGGATCACCGCCGCACCGACGTAGGCGAGCACGCCATGGATGAAGGGGCCGTCGGCTGTGACATCCAGGAGTTCCACCGTGCCGGTGCGCACCCGGGCCAGGGCGTACCGGTGGCCGCGCCCCTCGCACACGTCGAGCACCGCCACCTGCTCCGGTGCCAGCATCAGCACCGCGTGGTCCTCCACCCCGTCCAGCGCGGCGAGCACCACCGGCCGCTGGTCGTCGACCACGCGCAACCCGGCCGCCCACACCGCGGCCAGCCCGGTGCACCGGGCCCGCAGCACCACCACCGGCCCCACCAACCCGAGCGCGTCCCGCAACCACGTCAGCTTCGACGGGCACGGGTTCGACCCGTAGGACAGCACGGGAACCCGCCCGGCCATCGGCGCACCCCCGCGCGTGTCCAGCCACTCGTCGAGGTCGACGCCACCCGCCCGCCACCCGGACAGCGCGGCGGGGTCGGCGGTGAGCCGGACACCGCGCCCGCCGTCGTGCGCGTAGGAGTACGGCGGCCGGGCGCCCGGGTAGGGGACGGCGGGGAACTCGGCGTCGACGAACACCTAGCGGGCGGCCCTGCGCTCGTCGAAGGCGGCCTGCGCCGCCAGCACGGACGGCGTCGACTCCTCGATGAGCCGGTAGAGCCCGCGCACGCCCTCCGCGATCGGCCGCCCGAGGTCGGTCAGGGAGTAGTCCACGTGCGGCGGGATCACCGGCCGCACCTCCCGGTGCACGAGCCCGTCGCGCTCCAGCGCCTGCAGGGTCTGCGCCAGCATCTTCTCGCTGACCCCGCCGACGGCCTGCCGGACCTCGCCGAAGCGCAGGGTCCCGTCGAGCAGCACCCCGAGCACGAGCACCCCCCACCGGCTGGCGACGTGCTCCATCACGCCCCGCCCGGGGCAGTTCGGGTCGAACACGTTCGCCCGGAAAGGTGTGGCCTCAGTCACGCCCATACCGCGCTGACCTCATTTCTTCCCTCAAGGTAAGTACAGCACTCGAAGGTAGGTACTTACGAAGAGAAAGTAACACTCCTACGGTGGCCCCAACACCCCGCTTCCGAAGGAGTCCACCGTGAAGTACCTGGTCACCGGCGCCACCGGCCACCTCGGCGCCCGCGTCGTCCACCACCTCCTCGCCCGCGTCCCCGCCGCGGACATCGCCGTGTCCGTCCGCGACCCGCGCAAGGCCGAACCCCTCGCCACCCAGGGCATCGAGGTCCGCCGGGGCGACTTCGCCACGGGCATCGACCCCACCGGCATCGACTCCCTCCTGCTGATCTCCGCCGACGGCCCCGACCGCGCGACGACGCAGCGGGCCACCGTGCGAGCGGCGGTCGCCGCGGGCGTCCGCCACATCGCCTACACCAGCGTCACCGACGCCGACACCTCCCCGGTCGCCCTCGCCGCCGACCACAAGGCCACCGAGGAAGCCATCCGCGCCACGGGCGTCGCCCACACCTTCCTGCGCAACGGCATGTACCACGAGAACTACGTCCCGGCCCTGCTCCAAGGCCCCCTCACCACCGCGGCGGGCACCGGCCGGATCGCCACCGCCGCCCGCGACGACCTCGCCAAGGCCGCCGCGATCGCCCTCACCGAACCCGGCCACCACGGCAAGACCTACGAGCTGACCGGCCCCACCGCCTGGACCTTCGACGAACTGGCCGCCCTCGCGGGCACCACGCACACGGCGGTGACCCCCGCGCAGCGCCGGGCGGCCCTGGTCGGCTTCGGCCTGCCCGAGCCGGTGGCGGACCTGCTGACCGACATCGAGGCCAACATCGCCACCGGCGTCTTCGCCGAGGTCCGCCCCGACCTCGCCACCCTCCTCGGCCACACCCCGACCCCCATCGAGGACGCGGTCAAGACCACCCTGGCCTGACTCCTTTTCACCGCGACTCTGGATCAACCCATCACCAGGCACCGACAGGCGCGGTCATCCACCCTCTGCCCAGTGGCGGTTCACCCGAGCTATCGCCTCTTCCCTGCTCATCGCCGCAACCTCGTCCTCACCGAGACCAACCCTATTGATCAACAGGTGCACGAGGTCGACCGGGAGCGCTTCGGTCGGAGGCTCCGGAGCGCCACGATTCGGCTTCACCTTGTGGCGCACACAATCCCAGAACACCGCTTCAACAACGTCGAGCTGATCTCGAAGAATATGAGACCACATACTTGGACCATAGTCCGACCGGTCGACCGGATGCGAGATTCGAGTTCGGAGAATCCGGCCATCATGCACAGCGAACTCGTAAGTCACATGATGGGTCCCTTTCCTGCCAACCGCATCCCGGACGCGTTGCCACCCCTCGACACGACAGAAACTTTCATGATCTTGCCGGGTTGCCCGAGGCCAACTCACCGAGGAGATCCCACCAACCAGTCTCGAAGCTCGAGATCGCCACTGAGGCTGATCAACTGCACGAGTGCCCAATTTTCCTGATGGTTGGGCGCAACCGAAAGTCGCTCCTGCCAATCGTCGGCATACTCTCGCAGAGCATCGACCATCTCGTCGATCGCATCGTTGAAAGTGGCCCCGTCCGCGGCCACGGGCAGTCCGGGGATGAAGACCGACCAGCCACCGCCCTCATTGACCACTTCGGCCTTGGATGAAATTATGGACGCCAGGAAATGGCGCATGCGATCGCCGTCGACCAAAACAACCTGCGAATTGTCTCGCCGTACCGTCGCGACGTGTCCGCGAAGTGCAGCGTTGAACAATTCCTTCAGGTGCGTGCGCGCGTCATTGAAGCCATCTGCGTGAACAGCGGACATGCCCAACCCCCTTCACCACATCATCGATGGTGCCCTGAGCTGGCGCGTACGTCAAGTACACCACGTACGCAACGTACGTGCGGTGACTGGAGCGCTCATCTCAAGTGGACACTCTCCGAGTGCTCTCTTCTCCGCGAAACCCTGGGCTTTTCCGCCGCCGATGGGCCACGCTCGGGGCATGACCGCTGAGGACCCCCGCGAACCCCGTCCGGCGGCGGACCCGCTCGCGCAGATCACGCTGACCCCGCGCCGCTTCGCGGCCGTGCTGGCGGTGGCCGCGCTGCTGCTCGGCCTGACCCTCCTCCTGGTCCCCGTGCACGTCGCCAACCCCGACCCCGGTGCCGGGTCGGTGAACTGCGGGAACGTCGTCGGCGGGGTGGAGACGCGGTGGGTGACCGACGACCTGCGGTCCACCGACCGGTCGACCGTGGTCGCCTACGTCGGGATCTGCGAGGAGGCGATCAGCGACCGGGCGGCGACCGGGTTCCCGCTGCTCGCCGCCGGGGTGGTCGGCGGGTTGGCGCTCACCGTTGTCCGGTGGCGGGTCCGGGGATGAGCTTGCCGGGGTTCAGCACGCCCGCCGGGTCCAGTTCCGCCTTCACCGCGCGCAGCACGTCCACGCCGAGGTCGCCGATCTCGGCGCTCAGGTAGGGGGCGTGGTCGACGCCCACGGCGTGGTGGTGGGTGATGGTGCCGAGGGTGGTGATGGCGGTGCTGGCGGCGTGCTTGGCGCGCTGCCACTGCCCGACCGGGTCGGCGGGGTCGCGGGGGACCAGGACGGTGAAGTAGAGCGACGCGCCCGTCTCGTAGGTGTGGGAGATGTGGCAGGCGACGACGGGGCGGCGGCCGTCGCGGGTCAGCGAGCCGGTCAGCGCCGCCGTGACCGCCGTGCGCAGGGCGGACAGCCCGGACCAGTGGGCGGCGGTTTCCAGGGTCTCGACGCACACGCCCGCGTCCATCAGGGCGTCGCGCTGGCGGGGGCCGGAGAAGCGGCCGCGGCGCCAGGCCTCGCCGACCGGGCGGCCGAGGGGGACCGCGCCGCGCAGCACCCGCAGCGTGGCCGCCCGCTTGGCCCGCAGTGCCGCCGCAGACGACGCCTCCCAGCCGATGACCAGCAGGCACGGTTCGCGCACGCCGCGCGCCCGCAGGTACGCGCGGACGGCCCGGGTCTTCCAGCCGCCGTTCATGGTGAAGCCGACCTCGGTCTCCTCGGGGTCCGACAGGCGGGTGACCGCGCCGCGCACGTCCTCCTGGGTGAGCGCGCGCACCGCCTCGGCGCCCGCCTCCCAGCCGTCGAGGACGAAGCCCTCGTGGCGGGAGAGCACCGGCTTGGGCCGCACCCGCAGGGTGACCTCGGTGATCACGCCGAACGCGCCCTCGCTGCCGACCACGAGCTGGCGCAGGTCCGGGCCCGCGGCGCTGGCGGGGGCGGTGCCCAGCCGCCAGTCGCCGCGCGGGGTGGCGACGCGCACGCCCGCCACCATGTCCTCGAAGCGGCCGTAGCCCGCGGAGGCCTGGCCGGAGGAGCGGGTGGCGGCGAAGCCGCCGATGGTGGCGCGCTCGTAGGACTGCGGGAAGTGCCCGAGGGTGAACCCGTGCCGGGCCAGCAGCCGCTCCGCGACCGGGGCGGGGACGCCCGCCTGGAAGACCGCGAGCCGCGACACCGGGTCGACGCTGACCAGCCGGTCGAGGCGGACGAGGTCGAGGGCGATGACCGAGTCGAAGCCGCCGCGCAGCGCCGACACCCCGCCGACCACGGACGTGCCGCCGCCGAAGGGGACCACCGCGACCCCGTGCTCGGCGCAGGCGGCGAGCACCCGGACCACCTCGGCGGGGTCGGCGGGGACGACCACGGCGTCCGGGACGGCGAGGTCCCCGGCGCCCCGGCGGCGCAGCAGGTCCAAGTAGGACAGTCCGCCCGCGCGGGCGAGCCGGTCGGGCGACTCGACCAGGACGTGCTCGGCCCCGACAATGGACCCCAGGACGGCCCGCACCGCGGCGGGCAGGGCGGAGTCGGGCACCGGGGCCACCGAGCCCGGGGCGACCGGCGTGCTCGCCGGGCGCAGGCCGGTGCGGGCGGCCAGCCACCTGCTCGCGTGGGCGGGCAGGTCCGCGTCCGCCGCTCCGGCCCGCGTCCAACCGCTTCGCACCAGGTGGTCGAGGTGGTCCATCTCAGCGCTCACGGGATAGAGTGTGACATATGACGTCCAAACGTCACAGCAGTGCGCCCACGCGGGTGGCCGACGACGTCCTGCTCGACGCCGCCCGCGACTGCGTGCTGGCCACCGGGGTGCGGCGCACGACGCTGACCGACGTCGCCCGCCGGGCCGAGGTCAGCCGGATGACGCTGTACCGGCGGTTCCCGGACGTGCGCAGCCTGCTGGCGGCCCTGATGACCAGGGAGTTCGGCCAGGCGCTCGCCCGCACCCAGGACTCGGTCGCCGACCGGCCCTCGGCCAGGGACCGGCTGGTGAGCGGCGCGGTCGCGGGGGTCCGGGCGATCGCCAACGACCCGCTGATGCGAACCGTGCTCGACCGCGACGGCGAACTGGTGCTGCCCTACGTGGTGTCCCGGCTGGGCAGCACGCAGCAGATCGCCGAGCGGTTCCTGCGCGCGCAGCTCGAGGCGGGCCACGCCGACGGCACCGTGCGCCGGGCCGACCCGCTGGTGCAGGCCAGGGCGCTGCTGCTGGTGGTGCAGTCGTTCGTGCTCTCGCACGTCCCGGCCACCGCCGACCTCGACCCCGAGGACCTGCTCGCCGAACTGGCCCACCTGCTGGAGACCACCCTCCGCCCCTGACCAGCCCACCGACCCCGACCAGGGAGTTCCCGTGCCCGAGCCCCGCACCGCCCTCAACGCCGCCCGCCGCGCCGCCGACCTGGCCGCGCTCGCCGGGGGTGAGGTGGTCGACCTGCTGGTGGTCGGCGGCGGGGTCACCGGCGCCGGGGTGGCGCTGGACGCGGCGGCGCGCGGGCTGAGCGTGGCCCTGCTGGAGGCCCAGGACCTCGCGCACGGGACCTCCCGCTGGTCGAGCAAGCTCGTCCACGGCGGCCTGCGCTACCTGGCGAAGGGCGACGTCGGGCTGGTCAGGGAGAGCGCGGTCGAGCGCGGGGTGCTGATGACCACCACCGCCCCGCACCTGACCCGGGCGCTGCCGCAGCTCATCCCGCTGCACCGCCCGACCACCGGCCGGGACGCGGCGCTGACCCTGTCCGGCCTGCTGGCGGGCGACGCCCTGCGCCGCTCGGCGGGCACCCCGTCGGCGCTGCTGCCCCGCCCGCGCCGGGTGTCGGCACCGGAGGCGCTGGCCCTGGTGCCGGGCCTGCGCCGCGACGGCCTGCGCGGCGGGCTGCTGTCGTTCGACGGGCAGCTCGTCGACGACGCCCGGCTGGTGGTGGCGCTGGCCAGGACCGCGGCGGGCCTGGGTGCGCGGGTGCTCACGCGGGCGCGCGTGACCGCGCTGACCGGCACCGGCGCCGCGGTGACCGACGCCCTCACCGACTCGCCGTTCGAGGTGCGGGCCCGCGCGGTGGTCAACGCGACGGGCGTCTGGGCGGGCACGCTCGTCGACGAGGTCACCCTGCGCCCCTCGCGCGGCACCCACCTGGTGCTCGACGCGCGGGCGGCGGGGCTGACCGGGTCGGCGCTGATGGTGCCGATCTCCCTGGGCCGGTACGCGCTGCTGCTGCCCCAGCCCGACGGCCGCGCCTACCTGGGGCTGACCGACGAGCCGGTGGACGGCCCGATCCCGGACGTGCCGACGGTCCCGCAGTCCGATGTGGACCTCCTGCTCGACGTCGCGGGTTCCGCCCTGGCCACCCCGCTGCGCCGGGCCGACGTGCTCGGGTCGTTCGCCGGGCTGCGCCCGCTGCTGCCCGCCACCGGCCGCAGCGCCGACCTGTCGCGCCACCACGCCGTGCTGACCTCCCGCGGCGGGGTGATCACGGTGGTGGGCGGCAAGCTGACCACCTACCGCAGGATGGCCGCCGACGCGGTCGACCGCGCGATCGCGCACGCGGGCCTCAACGCCGGTCCCAGCACCACCGCGACCCTCCCGCTGGTCGGCGCCGCCCCGCGCACCGTTCTGTCCACACTGGACGCACCGGGGCACCTGGTGGAGCGGTACGGCACCGAGGCCCCGGTCGTGCACGCCCTGGGTGAGCTGGACCCCGACCTGGCCGCGCCGATCGCGCACCGCACCACCGCCGCCGAGGTCGTCTGGGCCGTCCGCAACGAGGGCGCCCTCACCGCGGCCGACGTCCTGGAGCGCCGCACCCGCCTCGCCCTCGTCCCGGCCGACGCCGAGGCCGCCGCCCCCGCGGTCACCTCGCTCGTCGACCGCGCCCTGGCGGGCCTCACCAGCGCGGTCTAGACGCGGAAGAGGCCGCCTCCCAACGGGAAGCGGCCTCTCCGGCGTGCTGCGGCCTCAGGCCTGGATGGTCATCTTGTCGTCGCCGGAATTCAGCGCCTCCAGCAGGACCATGATCGAACCCCACTCCTGGAGGATGTGCCGCACACCCGCCAGCATGTTGTCGATCGGCTCCCAGATGTTGCCGTGACCGGGGACCTGGTGCTGCTGGAACTGCGAGTCGGTCACCTGGAGCATCCCCTTGGGCGGGTTGCCGTCGGTGGCGCCGGGGCCGGACAGGTCGACCGCGTGCGGGTTGCCGCCGGAGGCGCGGTCGACGATCTGCGCGATCTGGCCCGCGTCGATCTTCGCCGGGTCGACGCCGTGGTTGATCAGGATCTCCACCGCGGAGCCGATCCAGCGGGCCCGGTCCACCATGGACGCCGGGGCGCCGGGGGTGGGCGGCGGGCCGGAGGGGCCCCAGCCGCCGGGCGGGGTCACCTGCCCCGGGACGCCGGTGGTCGGCACGCCGGGGTTGGTGTACGGGGAACCGCCGGTCGGCTGCTGGTAACCGCCGTAGGACGGGATGCTCGGCTGCTGCCCGTAGCTCGGCTGCTGGTGGGAGCCGCCGCCGGTGGGCTGCTGGTAGCCGCCGTACGAGGGTGCGGGGGTCTGGCCGTAGTTGGCGGGGTTGGTCTGCCCGCCGCCCGGCTGCTGGTACCCGCCGTAGCCCGGGGCGGGGCGCTGGCCGTAGTTCGCGGTGTTCTGCTGACCGCCCGGCAGCGGCTGGTAGCCGCCGTAGCCGGGCACCTGGCCCTGGTTGTAGTTGGCCTGGTTGGTCTGCCCGTTGTTGCTGTACTGGGTGTTCGCCGCGGTGTCGAGCTGACCGGGGTTGACCTGCGGCGCCTGCGTGGTGGCGGCCGGGGCGGTGCCCGCGGCCTTGCCGCCGATGGTCGCCAGGAGCTGCTTGACCGCCTTGGCGAGCTGCACGATCTTCTGCACGGCCTGCATGATCTTCTGCAGCGAGGAGACGAACTTCTGGATCTTCGAGGCGATCTTCTGCGCGGTCTGCACGGCCTCGGCGATCGAGCGGGCGATGCCCTCGGCGATGCTGGCGCCGAAGCTCAGCCACGCCTTGGCCAGCGCCTCGATGATGATCTGGATGACCTTCATGACGCACTTGTTGATGAAGTCCAGCACCGTCTTGCGGACCTCGGCGAGCAGTTGGCCCGCGCCCTTGATGGTCTCGCCGATGGCCTTGCTGACCTCGGCGAGCGCGTCGAGCCCCTGCGCCTGGGTGGCGGCGGCCTTGCGGTAGCCGTCGGCGGCGACGCCGGTCCAGTTGCCGGTCTCCTTCACCGACGCCTGCCGCAACTGCTCGGCGGTCTGGGTGAGCTGCGAGCCGGTCTTGCCCCAACCCGACGAGCTGCCCAGGATCGACTCGGCGCTGCCGAACAACGCCTCGAACGGCTTCCGCAGGAACGAGATGTGCTGGATGATCCAGCCGAACCCGGCGCTGCCCGCGGCCGAGAGCGGGTCGCCCGCGATGCCGATGACGTCCATCGCCACGTTGGTGATGGACATGCCCGCCTCGAGCCAGTCCCCGCGCTCGATGGCCGACTTCACGCTGGTGATGTCGTTGGTGATGTTCTGCGCGCCCTGCTCGGCGGTGCGCGGGCCGGAGGCGGTCGGGGTGGTCTGGGTGGTGCTGGTCATCCGGCGCCTCACAGCCTTCCGGCGAACGTGTTCGCGTTCGCCGAGTCGATGTCCTGGTACTCCTTGGCGACGGCCTCGATGCCCTTGCGGACGTCGTCGACCGCGGTGGCGACCTTGGTGATGCCCTGCACCACGTCACCGCAGGCACCGAGGATGGCCTGGGCGAAGAACTGCCCGATCATCCCGAAGGCGTCCCCGGAGACGGCCTGCGCCGACCCGGTGGCGGCGTTCACCTGGGAGGAGATGGTCGCCACGGTCGCGGCGTGCTTCACCAGCTCCTGCACGTTGACGTTGAAACCTGTGCCCATCGGATTCCGCCCTGTTCTAGTTGACGACTTCGGGTGGGTTGTCGAAGTATTCGTCGTCGGACCGGTCGTCGCGCCCGCGGCGGACCGGTCGACCGGTGTCCTCGGCGTCCCCGGCGTAGCCCTCGGGCATGCTCGCCTTCACGACGTCGAGCGCCGGGCTGTCGCCCACCAGGCCCTCCATGGCCGCCAGCACCTGCGCGCTCGCGTCGCGCTGCGCCTGCCGGGTGACCTCCAGGATCTGCCGGGCCAGGTGCTCGGGCTCCAGCTCGCGGACCCCCTGGCGCAGGACGAGGCCGGTGGTGACCCCGTTGGCGCTGACCCGCACGGAGATCTCCCCGTCGGAGGAGGTGGCCGCACCGCCCACCTCGCGCAGCGCCTTCTCGGTCTTGGCCGCCCGCGCCGCCACCGCCTGCAGCTCGTCGTTGTACTGCGCGAGCCACTGTTCAGGATTCATCCTGATCTCTCCAATGGTCCTACCCGGATCATCCGCCCATCTTTGACGGAGCATCCTCTGATCGGTTCCCGGCCGGGAGGGAAACGCCCAACTCGTTTGCGGTCGCACCGGCCGGCCGGTGCCCACCCGCCCCCGACGGGGATACTGGGGCAGGACGGGACCGGGTGGGAGGGGGTCGCCAGTGCTCGCAGCCGACGGCGCCACCGGCCTCGTGGTCGACCGCGTGTGCAAGCGCTTCGGCACCCGCACCGCCTGCGACGACCTCACCCTGCGGGTCGACCGCGGCGAGGTGTTCGGCTTCGTCGGCGGCAACGGCGCGGGCAAGACCACAGCCATGCGGATCGTGCTGGGCGTGCTGCCCGCCGACTCCGGCCGGGTCACCTGGGCGGGCGAACCGATCACCCCGGCCCGCCGCGCCCGCTTCGGCTACCTCCCGGAGGAACGCGGCCTCTACCCGCGGATGCGCGTCCTCGACCACCTGGTCTACCTGGCCGAACTGCACGGCCTGCCGGTCGACGACGCCCACCGCGCCGCCGAGTACTGGATCGCCCGCCTCGGCCTGCGCCCGCACCGCGAGCAGGAGGTCCAGCGGCTGAGCCTGGGCAACCAGCAGCGCGTGCAGCTTGCCGCCGCACTGGTGCACGGCCCGGAGCTGCTGGTCCTCGACGAACCGTTCTCCGGGCTGGACCCGACCGCGGTGGACGTCCTGGCGGGGGTGCTGCGCGACCAGGCGGCGCGCGGGGTGCCGGTGCTGTTCTCCAGCCACCAGCTCGACCTGGTGGAACGGCTGTGCGACCGGGTGGGCATCATCCGCGCGGGCCGGGTGGTGGCCACGGGGACGGTCGGGGAACTGCGCGCGGGCAGCGGCACCACCCTGGTCGTGGACGCGCCCGGCGCGGCGGCGGGCTGGGCCGACCGGCTGCCGGGGGTGCGGGTGCTGGCGGTGGCCGGGAGCCGGACGACGCTGCGGCTGGCCGAGGGGGCGGACGACCAGCCGGTCCTGGCCGCGGCACTGGCCACCGGACCGGTCCGGGAGTTCCGCCGCGACCGGCCGGGCCTGGCGGAGCTGTACCGGGACGTGCTGGGGCGAACCGACCCGGCGGCCCCGGGTGGCGGAGTGGGCGCGGCCAGCGGGGCGGGCACGGGTGACGGCACGGGCGCGGGCCGCGTGGCGAGCGCGGCAGGCGCCAGCGGCGCGACAAGCGCGGGTGGCGCGGCGAGCCCGGGTGGGGGAACGCGGTGGCCCGGGGCCGATCAGGACATCGGGTGGCCCGCGAACGGTTCGTCCGAGCCCATCGACGCCGGGTACCGGGACGGCCCGCCCGGCGTGCCCGGGCAGGGCGCCGGCGGTCCGGGCGAGCGCGGCGGGTTCGACGACGGGGTGGGGCGGTCCGGGTGATGGCCAGGGCGGTGTGGGTGATCGCGCGGCGGGAGGTGCGGACCCGGCTGCGGGCGCGTTCGTTCCTGGTGGGCACGGCCGTGTCGGTGGTGGTGCTGGTCGCGTTCGTGCTGGTGCAGACGTCGCTGTTCGCGCGGCACACCGACACCAGGGTCGGGTTGTCCGGGCAGGCGACCGCGGTGGCGGAACCGTTGCGGGACGAGGCCCGGTCCCGTGGTCTGGCGGTCAGCACCAGCACCGTCCGCGACCCGGCCGAGGGCGCGGCCCAGGTGGCCGATGGCGACCTGGACGCCCTGGTGACCGGTGCCCCGGGCACCCTGCGCGTGCTGGTCCGCGACTCGGTCGACGAGAACCTGCGCGGCGCCCTGAACACCCTGGTCCAGAAGGAGGTCCTGCGCGGCCTCCTGGCCACCCTCGACGACGGGGCGAGCCCGGACGACCTGCTGGCCACCATGTCCGACGCCACGGTGGACGTGCACGCCCTGGCCGCCCCGGACCCCACCGGGGACCAGCGGCTGGCGGTGGCGCTGGTGCTGGTCGTGCTGCTGTACATGTCCCTGCTGCTGCACGGGACGATGGTGGCGCAGGGGGTGGTGGAGGAGAAGTCGAGCCGGGTCGTGGAGATCCTGCTGGCGGCGGTGCGCCCGTGGCAGTTGCTGCTGGGCAAGGTCGTCGGGCTGGGGTTGGTCGGGTTGGCCCAGTTGGCGGTGATCGGCGCGGCCGGGCTGGTCCTGGCCGCCACCGCGGGCGCCCTGACCATCCCCGCCGCCGCTGCGGGCACGCTCCTGTGGGGCCTGTTCTGGTACGTCCTGGGCTACCTGTTCTACGCGGCGGTCTTCGCGGCGGCGGGCTCGCTGGTGTCGCGGCAGGAGGAGACGCAGGCGGTCCTGCTGCCGGTCACCTCGGTGCTGGTGCTGACCTTCGTCCTCGCCTTCGGCCTGCTCACCCGCTCCCCCACCGGCACGGGGACCGCGGTGCTGTCGCTGCTGCCGCCGTTCGCGCCGATCCTCATGCCCGCCCGCCTGGCCCTCGGCACCGCCCCCGCCTGGCAGGTCCTCCTGGCCGCCGCCCTCCTGCTCGCCGCCGTCGCCGCCCTCGCCTGGCTCGGCGGCCGCGTCTACACCGGCGCCATCCTCCGCACCGACGGCCGCGTCAGGGTCCGCGACGCCCTGCGCGCCGGTTCCCGACCCTCCTGATCAGTCCACAGTAGAGGGACAGGGACGCCGGGGGCGAACGACAAGAGGGCCGCCCCGGATCTGGGGACGGCCCTCTCAGTGAGCTGCGGTTCAGCGCTCGGCGAGCGCCTTGTACTCGCGCTCGGTGTGCCCGGTGTAGACCTGCCGGGGGCGGCCGATCTTCGTGGCCGGGTCGTTGATCATCTCGCGCCAGTGGGCGATCCAGCCGGGGAGGCGGCCCAGGGCGAACAGCACGGTGAAGAACTTCGTCGGGAAGCCCATGGCCCGGTAGATCAGGCCGGTGTAGAAGTCGACGTTCGGGTAGAGCTTGCGCTCGACGAAGTAGTCGTCGGCGAGGGCGTGCTCCTCGAGCTGCTTGGCGATGTCGAGGAGGGAGTCGTCCACGCCGAGCTTGGCGAGGATGTCGTCGGCGGTCTTCTTGACGATGGCGGCGCGCGGGTCGTAGTTCTTGTAGACCCGGTGGCCGAAGCCCATCAGCTTGACGCCGTCCTCCTTGTTCTTCACCTTCTTCACGAAGGCGTCGACGTCGCCACCGCCCTGGTCGCGGATGCCGACCAGCATGTCCAGGACCGCGCTGTTGGCGCCGCCGTGCAGCGGGCCGAACAGGGCGTTGATGCCCGCGGAGATGCTGGCGAACAGGTTCGCCTCGGACGAGCCGACCAGCCGGACCGTCGAGGTGGAACAGTTCTGCTCGTGGTCGGCGTGCAGGATGAACAACTGGTCCAGCGCGCGTACCAGGGTGGGGTCGAGGTCGTAGGTCTCGGCCGGGAACCCGAAGGTCATCCGCAGGAAGTTCTCCACCAGCCCGAGGGAGTTGTCGGGGTAGAGGAACGGCTGGCCCACGGACTTCTTGTAGGCGTACGCGGCGATCGTCGGCAGCTTGGCCAGCAGCCGGATGGTGGAGATCTCCACCTGCTCGGAGTCGAACGGCTTGAGGCTGTCCTGGTAGAAAGTGGACAGCGCGGAAACGGCGGATGACAAGACCGGCATCGGGTGCGCGTCGCGCGGGAAGCCGTCGAAGAACCGCTTGAGGTCCTCGTGCAGCAGGGTGTGCCTGCTGATCTTGTGGGTGAAGTCCTCCAGCTCGGTCTTGCCCGGCAGCTCGCCGTAGATCAGCAGGTAGCTGACCTCCAGGAAGCTCGACTTCTCCGCGAGCTGTTCGATCGGGTAGCCGCGGTAGCGCAGGATGCCCGCGTCCCCGTCGATGTAGGTGATCGCCGAGGAGCACGACGCGGTGTTGACGAACCCGCTGTCGAGGGTCACCAGACCGGTCTTGGCCAGCAGCTTCCCCAGGTCGACGCCTGATGTGCCTTCCGTGGCGGTGACGATCGCCATCTCGTGCTCGCCACCGGGGTAGCGGAGGGCTGCGGATCGCGCGGACTGATCGGTGCCGGTGGGCACAGCGGTCCCGTCTGGCATGTGCAAGTACCTCTCACACTCGGACAGGGCGGTGATGACGGCCGAACCGGTGCGGCCCTGGTCGGGTGCGAACGCGGCTCGATGTCGCCGCAGCGCAGCACCGCCCCGTTGGGGTCCTGAGCTTCCTACGCTAGTGCTCGGGCCGCATTACGGACACCCGTACGCCGTGCTCGCGGGCGGTCTTGGGACACGTATCACAAGCGGTCACCCGATCAGCGGTCCGCCGGGCTGGCGAGGCCCCCGAGCAGCAGGTCCGCCAGGCCCGCGAAGGCGTCGGAGTCGGACACCCCCGCCCGCTCACCGACCACCCCGGCCTGGATGCCCTCGATCAACCAGCCCGCCATCTCCCCGACGAGCGGGGCGTGCACGTCGCGGAACAGCCCCTCGGTGACGCCCTCGGTGATGAACGCCCGGATGCGCGCGGCGGCGGCCTGGGCGTTGCGCCGGTAGACCTCGCGGGTGGGGGCGAAGTCGGACACGTCGGTGACGAACGCGACCGAGGCGACCCCCAGTTCCTCGGCGGCGCCGGAGAGGTAGACCGAGATCCGCTCGCGGGCGTCCGCCGCCGCCGAGACCCGCTTCTCGATGCGCTCGGTGGCCACCCGGAAGAACTGGCCGACCACCCGCAGCGCCAGTTGCTCCTTGCTGGGGGCCAGGGCGTAGAGGGTCGACTTCGAGCAGTGCAGCCGGGCGGCGAAGTCGTCGAGGGTGGCCTCGGCGAAGCCCTCGGCGAGGAACAGCGCCAGCAGTTCGTCCAGCAGCGCCGCCTGCCGGGCGGTGGGCGCGCGCCGGGTGGTACGGGTCATCTCCCCAGGTTATCGACAGGCGCCGAACCGGAGCAGTACTCTGGATGGCACGCCAGTACTGTTTTCAGTACCCAGTTCCGACCTGGAGGACCCGATGCCCGCCGACCGCCTCCTGCCCGACTCCGACGCCGAGGACCTGCTCAAGCTCGTCCGCGAGATCGCCCGCGAGGAGCTGGCGCCCGACGCGGCGAAGCACGAGGAGGCGGGGCAGTTCCCGCGCGAGCAGTTCCGCCTCTTGGGCCGCAGCGGCCTGCTGGGCCTGCCGTACGCCGAGCGGTGGGGCGGGGCGGACCTGTCCTACGAGGTGTACCTCCAGGTCGTGGAGGAGATCGCGGCCGCGTGGATGTCGGTCGGCGTCGGCCTGTCGGTGCACACCATGTCCTGCTGGGCCCTGGCGCAGCACGGCACCGACGAGCAGCGCGACCGGTTCCTGCCGGACATGCTCGGCGGCGACCTGCTCGGCGCGTACGCCCTGTCGGAGACCCACGCCGGGTCGGACGCGGCGGCGCTGAGCACCCGCGCCCGCCGCGACGGCGCCGAGTACACCGTGTCCGGCACCAAGGCCTGGATCACCCACGGCGGCGAGGCCGACTTCTACACCACCATGGTCCGCACCTCCGACGACGGACCCAGGGGCATCAGCTGCCTGCTCGTCGACGCCGCCACCCCCGGCCTGACCGCCGCCCCGCCCGAGCGCAAGATGGGCCTGACCGGCTCGACCACCGCGCAGGTGGTGTTCGACGGCGCCCGCGTCCCCGCCGACCGCCTGATCGGGGCCGAGGGCGACGGCCTGCGCTTCGCCCTGGACGCCCTCAACTCGGGGCGGCTCGGCATCGCCGCCTGCGCGGTCGGCCTGGCCCAGGCCGCACTGGACGAGGCGGTGGCCTACGCCAAGCAGCGCAGCCAGTTCGACCGCGCCATCGTCGACTTCCAGGGCGTGGAGTTCCTGCTGGCCGACATGGCCGCGGCCGTGGAGTCGGCCCGCGCCACCTACCTGGAGGCGGCCCGCAGGCGCGACCGAGGCCTGCCGTTCGTCCGCCAGGCCTCGATCGCCAAGCTGGTCGCCACCGACGCGGCCATGAAGGTCACCACCGACGCGGTGCAGGTCCTCGGCGGCGCCGGGTACACCAGGGACTTCCCGGTGGAGCGCTTCATGCGGGAGGCCAAGGTGACCCAGATCTTCGAGGGCACCAACCAGATCCAGCGGGTGGTGATCGCCCGGCAGCTCAAGCGGTCGTAAACTGGCCGGCCCCCTAACGCGCCCGAGGAACAGGACGACACAACGCCATGCGGAATTCCGTCCTGCCCCCCGACCCGGGGGTGAACGCCGTGCGCCTGACCGAGAGCGTGGTGGACGTCCTGGCCCGCCTCCCGACGATCGAGGGCCCCGACCGCCGGGCCGCCGACACCCTGTTCGACCTGGTCATCGGCCGCCTGCGGCACGCCCGCGCGACCGGCACCTACGACGTGTTCGAAGCCGATCCCCAGTCCCCCCGCCGCCGGGCGGCCCTGGCGGAGGTCCTCGACCGGCAGTTCAGCACCGACCCCGCCTTCCGGGCGTCGGTCGCCGCCCTGGTCCCCGCGGCCGAACCCGAGGAACCGGAAACCCCCCGGCGCCCGACCCTGCGCATCCTGGTCGCCGGGACCGTCGCGGCGGTCGTGCTGGGGATCGGGGGCGCGACCCTGGCCACCACCGTGCTCTCCGAGGACCCCCGCGACGGGACGACCCCCTGCCGGACCTTCTTCGTCCTCACGGAACCGGAGCAGCGGGCACTGCTGGTCGAGGCCCACCGCGCCCACGGCCACCCGGAGGAGGCCCAGGGGATGTACGCGGTCGCCAGCGTCCTCTACAACTGCGGCAGGCGCCCCGACAGCACCGTGGGCGAGATAGTCGACCTGGCCCACTGACCGCTCGCGGGGCGCCCGGACGACGGGCACCCCGCGAACGGGCCGTCAGCCCTCGCTGTAGTAGGGGTTCTCGGTCACGCCCACCCCGCTGCCCTCGTCGAACCGGTAGACCTGCCGCCCGTTGACGAACACCCGCAGCGCGCGGCTCATCACGTCCAGCGGGTCCCCGGACCAGATCACCACGTCGGCGTCGAGCCCGGGCTTCAACGCCCCGACCCGGTCGTCGAGCCCCAGCATCTCGGCGGGGTTGACCGTGATCGACCGCAGCCCGGTCTCCTCGTCCAGCCCCTCCTTCACCGCCAGCGTCACCTGGTGCACCAGGAAGTTGATCGGCACCACCGGGTGGTCGGTCGTGATGGCGATGCGCACCCCGGCCCGCGCCAGGACGCCCGGGTTGCGCAGGGTCCGCCGCCGAAGCTCCACTTTGGACCGCGAGGTGAACAGCGGGCCGATCACCACCGGGATGTCGCGCTCGGCGATGAGGTCCGCCAGCAGGTGCGCCTCGGTGCCGTGGTTGAGCACCAGCCGGTAGCCGAACTCCTCGGCCAGCCGCAGGGCCGTGGCGATGTCGTCGGCGCGGTGCGCGTGCTGGCACCACGGCAGTTCGCCGTCGAGCACCCGCACCAGCGCCTCGCACGTCAGGTCCCGGTCGAACGGGCCCTCCGCGGCGTCGCGGCGCGCCTTGTAGTCCTGCGCCTTGGTCAGCGCGTCGCGGATGACGGCGGCGACGCCCAAGCGGGTCGACGGCATGGTCTTCTTCTCGCCGTAGACGCGCTTGGGGTTCTCGCCGAGCGCGCTCTTCATGCTCACCGGGTCGCGCAGGACCATCTCGTCGGCGGTGCGGCCCCACGGCTTCACCGCGACGGTCTGGCCGCCGATCACGTTGCCCGACCCCGGTTTCACCACGATCGTGGTGACACCGCCCGCGAGCGCGTCGCGGAAGCCCTCGTCGTCGGGGTTGATGCCGTCGAGGGCCTTGACCCTGGCGGTCACCGGGTCCGTCATCTCGTTGGTGTCCTGGCCCGCCCAGCCCTCGGCCTCCTCGTGCACGCCGAGGTGGCCGTGCGCCTCGACGAAGCCGGGCAGCACCCAGGACCCGGACGCGTCGACGACCTCGGCGTCGTCGGGGACGTCCACCTCCGCCGCCGGGCCGACCGCGACGATCTTGCCGCCGTCGATCAGGACCGTGCCGCCGTGGATGGGAGTACCCTCCACCGGAACCACATAACCGCCTGTCACCGCGATAGTCACGAGACCGACCTCATCCCCCACGAACCGGTCCAGCCGTCCCCCGGCGCGACGGTCAGCAGGTCGGTGCCGGAGTTCAGCGCGTCCGGCGGGCAGGTCATCGGCTCGATCGCCACGGCCCGGCCGGGGCGGCCGGGGAAGGAGTCCGGCGTGTAGACCTGCACCCAGCCGAACACCGGGTCGGCCCACACCTCCACGCCGCCGCCGGGTCCGGTCAGGGAGTGGTGGACCAGGCCGTCGGGGCCGGGTTCGCAGCCGCCGAACGCGTCGTCGAGGGTGAGCGAGCGCAGCGGGACGCCCGCGGCGAAGTCGTGCTCGGTGATCGGGGTGGCGGGGCCGGAGGGGACCATCTTCTCCGGGTCCAGCGGCAGGTGGGTGGTCGCGGCGAGGCGCAGCACGCAGTCGTCCACGTCGAGGGCGCCGGGGCGCGGGTAGGGGTGGGCGCCGACGCCGAAGGGCATGGGGTCGGCGCACAGGTTGCGCACCCCGTGGGTGACGGTCAGGCCGTTGTCGTCCACCAGGTAGGTCATCGTCGCCTCGAAGGTGAACGGCCACCCCGGGCGGCGGTCCACCACGACCGAGAGGGTCACCGAGTCCTCGGTGCGCTCGCCCGCGGTCCACAGCTCCTTGCGCACCAGGCCGTGACTGGCGTTGCCGCGCTCGGGTTCGGTGACGTTGAGGTGCTGCACCACCCCCTCCAGCGGCCAGGTCGCCCCCGCCACCCGGTTGGGCCAGGGCACCAGCACCGCGCCCGCGCCCATCGGCGCGGGCTCACCCGCGTCGAAGGTCTCGGCGTACGCGACCCCGCCCAGCTCCAGCACGCGCAGCGTGGCGCCCACTTCCGAGATGACGGCGCGGGCCCGGCCCGAACGGATCTCCCACTGCTCAGCGTTCATGGTCCAGAGCCTAACGGCCTCCCGCTACTCACTAGACCGGTCTGTATAGTACGGCTCGTGGCCCCACGATCCGACACCCGCGACCGGACGCTGCGCACCGCGGTCGAGCTGTTCCGCGCCCGCGGCTACCACGGCACCGGCCTCAACCAGGTGCTCAGCGAGGGCGGCCTGCCCAAGGGCTCGCTCTACTTCCACTTCCCCGGCGGCAAGGAGCAACTCGCCGCCGAGGCGGCGGCCCTCGCGGGCGAGCAGTTCCGCGCCGAGATGGCGGAGGCGCTGGCGACGGCCGAAGACCCGGCAGCCGGGCTCTCCGCGATCATCGATCACCTGATCGAGCGAATGACGGCGTCCGACTTCACCCTCGGCTGTCCCGTTGGGACAATCGCCCAGGACGCCGACGCCGACCGGGTGCGCGAGGCGTGCGCGCGAGCCTTCGCGGGGTGGCACGACCTGCTCGCCGAACACCTGCGCCACCACGGTTTCGGCGACCGCTCCGTCGACCTCGCCACCACCCTGCTCGCACTGGTCGAGGGCGCGCAGTTGCTCGCCCGCACCTGCCGCGACACCGCCCCCCTGCGCGCGGTCGCCGCGACCGCGCGGCACCTGCTGGAAAGGCACTGAACATGCGCGTGCACCACCTGGACTGCGGTCCGATGCGCCCCCTCGGCGGCAGCCTGGTCGACGGCCGCCCCGGCCTGCTCCGCCCGGCCGAGCTGTGCTGCCACGTCCTGCTGGTGGAGTCCGCCGACGGCCTGGTCCTGGTCGACTCCGGCTTCTCCCGCGCCGACCTGACCAACCCGCGCGCCACCCTGCCCCCGCCGTTCCTGCTGGTGGCCCGCCCCAGGCTGGACCCGGCGGTGACGGCGTTCGAACAGCTCAAGGCCCTCGGCCACGACCCGGCCGACGTCCGCCACATCATCCTGACCCACCTCGACCTCGACCACGTCGGCGGCATCTCCGACTTCCCCGAGGCGGCGGTCCACGTCCACGGCCCCGAGTTCCGCGCCGCGATGGACCCCCGCACCGCCGCGGAGAAGACCCGCTACCGCAAGGCCCAGTGGGCCCACGGCCCGAAGTGGCAGGTCCACGAACCCACCGGCGGCGACCGCTGGTTCGGCCTGGAGTCGGTCCGCCCCCTCCCCGACCTCCCCGAGGACGACTTCCTGCTCATCCCCCTCCCCGGCCACACCCGCGGCCACGCGGGCGTCGCCGTCCGCACCGATTCAGGCTGGCTCCTGCACGCGGGCGACGCCTACTTCCACCGCGACCAGCTCAACCCCACCCCGTCGATCCCCCCGCTGCTCAAGGCGTTCGAGGCCCAAGCCCAGACGATCGCCGAAACCCGCCTGGCCAACCAGCAACGCCTCCGCGAACTACACCGCGACAACGACAACATCACCGTCTTCTCCGCCCACGACAACACCGAACTGACCCGCTTCACATCTTGAAACAAACCCCGGTCAAGCGGGGGAACACTGAATACCCGACCATGGGCGGGAACCACGCGGGGAGGGCTTGGGCAATGGCGCGGTCATGGCAGGAGACGCGAGCCGACAAGGCGCGCATCGATGCGGCGAGCGGGCGGGATGTGGACCGGGCGCGGGCGGTGGCCCACGCGCGGACACAGGCGTACGTGGTCGGTTTCGAGTTGTCCCGGCTGCGCGGGGAAGCCGGGCTCTCGCAGGCCGAGGCGGCTGAGCGCTCAGCCCCCGGGGACAACCCGGCGGCTGAGCGGTGATCACCCGGACGACTGCGCCGCGCCCGACCGCACCCGCCCCAGCACCAACCGGTTGAGCAGGTAGAGCACCACCCCGACCGCCAGCAGGACCGCCGCGATCGCGTACTCGCGCCCCGGCCGCCCCGACAGCGGGCTGGCCAGGTACGCGCACGTGACGGCGCCGATGACCGGCAGCGCCGTCGGCGCGCGGAAGTGCTGGTGCTCCACCGGGTCGCGGCGCAGGACCAGGACGGCGACGTTGACCAGGGTGAAGACGACGAGCAGCAGCAGCGAGGTGGTGCCGCCCAGGTCGTTGATGTTCACCGTGGCGACCAGCACGGCGGCGATGGCGGTGGTGAAGGCGATGGCTACCCACGGGGTGCGGCGGCCGGGGTGCACGGTGCCGAAGAACGGGGGGATGATCCGCTCGCGGGCCATGCCGTAGACGAGGCGGCTGGCCATCAGCATGTTGATCAGGGCGGAGTTGACGACCGCCAGCAGGCCGATCAGCGCGAACACCCACAGGGGGAAGCCCGGGGCGCCCACCGACAGCACCCGCAGCAGCGCGTCGCTGCCCGCCGAGGACAGTTCGTCGGCCGGGAGCAGCAGCGAGGACGTCAGGGCGACCAGCACGTAGACGGCCGCGGCGATGCCCATGCCGAGCAGCATGGCGCGGGGGAAGATGCGCACCGGTTCGCGGCACTCCTCGGCCATGTTGACCGAGTCCTCGAAGCCGACCATGGCGAAGAACGCCAGCGCGGTCGCGGAGGTGACGGCGATGAGCGGGGACTGGCCCGCGGTGTCGATCTGGGTCAGCCGGGCCGGGTCGCCCTGGCCGCCGCTGACCGCGTACACGCCGACCACGATGATGATCAGCAGGCCGGACAGCTCGATGAACGTCAGCACCACGTTGGCCCACAGCGACTCGGCGACGCCGCGGAAGTTGACCGCGGCGAGCAGGAGCACGAAGCCGACCGCGATCCACACCGTGGGGATCGTCAGCGAGTCGCCCATCAGCTTGCGCAGGTAGGTGTTGCCGAACGCCTGCGCCGCCGAGGCCGCGGAGGTGATCCCGGAGGACATGACCGCGAAGGCGACCATGAACGTCAGGAACTGGACCTTGAACGCCCGGTTGGCGTACAGCGCCGCCCCGGCCGCGCGCGGGTACTTGCCGACCAGCTCCAGGTAGCTGAACGCGGTCAGGAACGCCACCGCGAACGCGAGCAGGAACGGCAGCCACAGCGCTCCGCCGACCTTGCCCGCCACCGTCCCGGTGAGCGCGTAGACCCCGGTTCCGATGATGTCGCCGACCACGAACAGCAGCAGCAGCCCGGGGCCGATCACCCGCTTCAGCTCCGGCTGCCCGTCCGCCCCGACCTCCCGCGCGACCCCCGACTTGTCCGTCATGGGCGGAAAGTCTCCCAGGTCGCAGCGGGGGCGGCGGTCACGTTCGGGAAACGTCCGCCGTGAACCGGTAGCGCCAGAAGGCGGGGAGCGCGGCCACGGCGACCACGGTCAGCACGACCACCAGCAGCCCGCCGATGGTGACCGTCGCGGCGGTGCCGAACACGGCGCCGCCCCAGCCGTGCAGGACGTCGGCGATCCGCGGCCCGCCCGCCACCACGACGGTGAACACGCCCTGCATCCGTCCGCGCATCTCGTCGGTCGCCTCCGTTTGCAGGATCGAGCTGCGGTGCACGGCGCTGACCAGGTCGGACCCGCCCGCGATGGCCAGGAACAGCACCGCCAGCCACAGCGACGAGGTCAGCCCGGCCGCGGCGACCGCCAGGCCCCAGCCGCACACCGCCAGGGTGATCACCACGCCCTGCCGGGGCAGGCGGGCGAAGGAGCCGGAGAACAGGCCGAACACCACCGACCCGATCGGGATGGCCGCGTAGAGCAGGCCCAGCGCCACACCCCCGCCGGGCGGGTCGCCGAAGGTGCGCTCGGCCATCTCCGGGAACAGCGCCCTGGGCATCCCGGCGACCATGGCGATGATGTCGACCAGGAACGACACCAGCAGCAGCCTGCGCCCGACCAGGTAGCGGAACCCGGCGACGACGTCGGCGACGCCCGCGGTACGGGTGGAGCCCTCGCCGGGCGGGATCGGGGGCAGCCGCAGCACCCACGCCAGCGCGATCACCAGGGCGACCGTGTCGATCAGGTAGAGGGTGGACAGGCCGAGGACGGGGATCAGCGCCCCGGCGAGCAGCGGCCCGAACACGGTGCCGAAGGTGAACGTGGTGAAGCTCAGCGCGTTGGCGGGCGGGATGAGTTCCCTGGGCACCAGCCGGGCCACGGCGGCGCTGCGCGCGGGCGCGTTGACCGCCACGAACGCCTGCTGCACGCCGAGCAGCACCAGCACGAAGGTCACCGAGTCGAAGCCGAGGAACGCCTGCATCCAGAACAGCGCGGAGGTGACCGCGACGCCCAGGTTGCTCACCGCGATGACCTTGCGCCGGTCCAGGGCGTCGGCGATCGCCCCGCCCCACAGCCCGAACACCAGCAGCGGCACCAGCCCGACCGCGCCCGCGAGGCCCACGTAGGCCGACGAGCCGGTCAGGTCGAACACCTGCTTGGGCACGGCCACCGCGGTGAGCTGGCTGCCGACGGCGGTGACGACCGTGGAGAACCACAGCATCCGGTAGTCGCGCACGCGCAGCGGCCGGGTGTCGATGACGATCTTGCCGAGGGTGGTCCGCAGGCGACCGCGCGGTGGGACTCCGTTGCTCACGACAGAGAGCTTAGGCCAGCTAAGGATCTGCCCGCTGTGACGTCCGCGGCGCCGGGGAGGGGACCGTCAGGGGCCGAGGCGCTCGACCTTCCAGCCGCCGCGGGTGTTCTTGAAGCGCAGCCGGTCGTGCATCCGGTCGGCGCGGCCCTGCCAGAACTCGACCGTCTCGGGCTGGATGCGCCAGCCGCCCCAGTGCGGCGGGACGGGGATGGTCTCGGCGTCGGCGAACTGGCGCTCCACATTGGCCAGCGCCGACTCCAGGGTGCCGCGACCGCTGACCACGATGGACTGCGGCGAGGCCCAGGCGCCGAGCTGCGAGCCGCGCGGCCGCTGCGCCCAGTAGGCGGCGGTCTCGGCACTGCGTACCTTCTCCACGGTCCCGCGTACCGTCACCTGCCGCTGCAGGCCGTACCAGGGGAAGGTGGCCGAGGCGTAGCGGGTGGCGAGCAGGTCGTGGCTCTTGGCCGAGGTGTAGTTGGTGAAGAAGACCACACCGCGCTCGTCGAGGCCCTTGGCCAGGACGGTGCGCGAGGACGGCATCCCGTCACTGCCCGCGGTGGCCAGCACCATGGCGTTCGCGTCCGGCAGGCCCTGGGAGGCGGCCTCGTCGAGCCACCGCTGCAACTGCTCGTGCCAGGTCGGCAGCAGTTCGGACTCGCCCAGCGTGCCGCCCTCGTAGGCGACCCGCATGGTCGGGAGCTTCAGGGCGATGTCACCGTCAGGCATCGTGTTCTCCTCGCAAGTGGCGCGCCGGGATCACCTCGCAACCTGAAAGGTACGGGGATTCCCGGTGAACGGAAACCGCTCGAAAGGTGACCACGACCACCGAATCCTTGCCCCCGAACCGGGTTCGTCACCCACCGTGGGCGTCGGGTCGTCTGGATCGGTTCACTGGATCGTGACACATCCCACCAGAGTGAACGATTGCTAACGAGCGGAGTAGAGAGGAAAGTTTTTTCCAGCCGTGCAGTGGTGCCCGGCGCCGGTGACCTGCCACGAAGCTGCCCCTGGTGCTGTCGCGACCGCTGCGGGCGAACCGTCACGCACATGGCGCTGGAAGGGCTGAGCAGAGATGACACACGCGGTGCAGGACAAATCGGCGCACAACCCGGCGGCCGAACCAGACGACGGCTTCCGCCCCGGGCTGGAGGGTGTGGTCGCGTTCCACACCGAGATCGCCGAGCCTGACCGCGACGGCGGTTCGCTGCGCTACCGGGGCGTCGACATCGAGGACCTCGCGGGCAAGGTGACCTTCGGCAACGTGTGGGCGCTGCTGGTCGACGGCCGCTTCGGCCCCGGCCTGCCCCCGGCCGAGCCGTTCCCGCTGCCGGTGCACTCCGGCGACGTCCGGGTCGACGTGCAGGCCGGGCTGGCCATGCTGGCCCCCATCTGGGGCTACCGGCCGCTGCTCGACATCACCGACGACGAGGCCCGCGAGCAGCTCGCCCGCGCCTCGGTCATGGCACTGTCCTATGTGGCCCAGTCCGCCCGCGGCATCCACCAGCCCGCGGTCCCGCAGCGGCGCATCGACGAGGCGGGCACCATCACCGAGCGGTTCATGACCCGCTGGCGCGGCGAGCCCGACCCCCGGCACGTCGCCGCCATCGACGCCTACTGGGTCTCCGCCGCCGAGCACGGCCTCAACGCCTCCACCTTCACCGCCAGGGTGATCGCCTCCACCGGCGCCGACGTGGCCGCGGCCATGTCCGGGGCCATCGGCGCCATGTCCGGCCCGCTGCACGGCGGCGCCCCGGCCCGGGTGCTGCCGATGATCGAGGAGGTCGAGCGCAGCGGCGACGCCCGCGGCTTCGTCAAGGGCCTGCTCGACCGCAAGGAGCGGATGATGGGCTTCGGCCACCGGGTCTACCGGGCCGAGGACCCGCGCGCCCGCGTGCTGCGCCGCACCGCCCAGGAACTGGGCGCGGCCCGCTACGAGGCCGCCGCCGCGCTGGAGCAGGCCGCGCTGGCGGAGCTGCGCGAGCGCCGCCCGGACCGCGCCATCGAGACGAACGTGGAGTTCTGGGCCGCGGTCATCCTGGACTTCGCCGAGGTCCCGACGCACATGATGCCCGCGATGTTCACCTGCGCCCGCACCGCCGGGTGGTGCGCGCACATCATGGAGCAGAAGCGCACCGGCAAGCTGGTGCGCCCGGCCGCCAAGTACATCGGCCCGAGCCCGCGCAAGCCCGAGGACGTCGAGGGCTGGGACACCATCAACCACTAGTCCCCCCGCAGCGCAGCGCGAAGGCCGTCTCCCCACCCGGGGAGGCGGCCTTCGCCGTGCCCGGGGAATTATCGGATCACCTTATGCCCGACAATCTCCCCATGTTGCAGACCACTGAGTTCGCGTTGCTGCGCAGGCTCGCCACCGAGCAGGCGGCGAGCCGGGCCCCCTCCCTGGTGGCGGGGGTCGTCCGGGGCGACCGGCTCGTCTGGAGCGGCGGCCGCGGCAAGGTGGAGGGCAGGCCGCCGACGGCCGACACCCAGTACCGCATCGGGTCGATCACCAAGACCTTCATCGGCGCCCTGGTCATGCGCCTGCGCGACGAGGGCAGGCTCGACCTGAACGACCCGCTGGAGCGGCACGTGCCGGGCACGACCTTCGGCGGGGCCACGGTGGCGCAGTTGCTCGCGCACACCGCGGGCCTCACCTCCGAGTCCCCCGGCACCTGGTGGGAGCGCGCCGCGGGCGGCGACTGGGCCGCGCTCAACGCCAGCCTCGGCCCGGAGGCCACCAGGCACCGCCCCGGCGCCCGCTTCCACTACACCAACGTCGGCTTCGGCGTCCTCGGCGAACTCGTCGCCCGCCACCGCGGCACCGGCTGGTACGAGGCCCTGACCAGGGAGGTCCTCGAACCCCTCGGCATGGCCCGCACCACCCCGCACCCGCAGGCCGACGCGGCCACCGGCTGGGCGGTGCACCCCTACGCCGACGTCCTGCTGCACGAGCCCACCCCCGACGCGGGCGCGATGGCCCCCGCGGGCCAACTCTGGTCCACAGTGGACGACCTGGCCCGCTGGACCCGCTTCCTCGCGGGCGACACCGGCGACGTCCTGCACCCGGACACGGTCGCCGAGATGCGCGAACCCGCCCACGTCGAGGACGACGACACCTGGACCTCCGGCTACGGCCTGGGCCTGCAGACCATGCGGGTCAAGGGCAGGCGCCTGGCGGGCCACGGCGGCTCCATGCCCGGCTTCCTCGCCATGGTCCTCACCGACCCCGCCACCGGCACCGGCGCCCTCTGCCTGGCCAACAGCACCTCCGGCGTCGGCGTCGGCACCCTCGCCGCCGACCTGATCGACCTCGTCGAGCAGCACGAACCCGCCCTGCCCGCCGAGTGGGAACCGATGCCCGAGGTCGACCCGGCCCTGCTCGCCCTGACCGGCCAGTGGCACTGGGGCCCCACCCCGTACACCCTCAAGCTGCTGCCCGACCGCCTGCTCAACCTCGTCCCCACCTCGGGCCGAGGTCGGGCCTCCCGCTTCCGCCCCACAGCCGAAGACACCTGGCAGGGCCTCGACGGCTACTACGCGGGCGAAACCCTCACCCTGCACCGAACCCCGGACGGCACCCCCAGCCACCTCGACCTCGCTACCTTCATCTTCACCCGCGAGCCCTACGGCACCCCCGAAGCCATCCCCGGCGGCGTCGACAAGCACGGCTGGCGCCCCCGCCACCCCTGACCCGACACCGATCCACCACCCCCGAACCCGGCGGCCCGGCCACCCGCCAAACCAACGGCCGGGCGGCCGGCCACCCGGGGCCCACACCGCACAGCCGCCGACCACCCGACAAACCGTCGGCCCGGCTACCGACCACCCGACAAACCGGCGGCCGGGCGGGCCAGCCACCAGCCACCCGCCAGCCCGCCACCGCGAACCCCACCGGGCGCAGCGAAACCGACCACCCAACAAACCGCCGGCCCGGCGCCAGAATGCCCGGGTGGGTGGATGTGCTTGGGTGGGGGAAGCGATCATGTGCGAGCCTGCCTGGGCAGTGGGGCACTCTTTTCGCCCCACTCGGTCACACCGGGCGCATGATCGCTGTAGGGGCCCCGCCCAAGCAGATCCACCCACCCGGGCACGCCCAACAAACGACCGGACTTTGAAACCACGGCACGGCTGAGCAGATCCACCCGTGCACGCCCCCAAAACGACCGGGCCCTTGAACCACAGCCACGACTGAACAAGAAGTCCTGCCCACCCCCGCAGCCCGCGATCGACCGGATCGGGCGACCCCGAGGCCACCCCAGCCGAGTGGGACCACATGGTGGACGGGCCTAGGCTGGGTGCCGAAGCCCAACCGGCACGTTGAAAGGCGCAGAGATGACGCAGACCGCCGATCCGAGCACGCTGGAGCTCCCCGCGGAGCTCAAGCCGTCCGACGGCCGTTTCGGCTGCGGGCCGTCCAAGGTGCGCCCGGAGCAGTTGGCGGCGCTGGCCGCCGAGGGCGCGAAGCTGATGGGCACCTCGCACCGCCAGAAGCCGGTGAAGTCCCTGGTCGGCCGGGTGCGCGCGGGCCTGCGGGACCTGTTCTCCCTGCCCGAGGGGTACGAGGTGGTCCTGGGCAACGGTGGCACCACCGCGTTCTGGGATGCCGCCGCGTTCGGGCTGGTGCGGGAGCGCGCGCAGTTGTTCACCTACGGTGAGTTCTCCTCGAAGTTCGCCACCGTGAACAAGAAGGCCCCGTTCCTGGCCGACCCGATCGTGGTCAGCGCCGAGCCGGGCAGCGCCCCCGAGATCGCCTACGCCGAGGGTGCCGACCTGGTGGGGTGGGCGCACAACGAGACCTCGACGGGTGTGGCCGTGCCGGTCAGCAGGCCCGCCGGGTCCGACGGCGCGCTGGTGGCCATCGACGCCACCTCCGGCGCGGGGGGTCTGCCGGTCAAGGCCGAGGACTTCGACTGCTACTACTTCGCCCCGCAGAAGTCCTTCGCCTCCGACGGTGGCCTGTGGCTGGCGCTGATGAGCCCGGCGGCGCTGGAGCGGGTGGCCGAGATCGGCGCGACCGACCGGTTCATCCCGGAGTTCCTGTCGCTGACCACGGCGGTCGACAACTCGGTCAAGGACCAGACCTACAACACCCCGGCCGTGGCGACGCTGTTCCTGCTGGCCGAGCAGTTGGACTGGATGAACGGCAACGGTGGTCTCGACTGGACCACCGCGCGCACGAAGGACTCCTCGGACCGCCTGTACGGCTGGGCCGAGAAGACCTCGTACACCAGCCCGTACGTGGCCGACCCGGCGCACCGCTCCCAGGTCGTGGGCACGATCGACTTCGCCGACGGGGTCGACGCGGCGGCCGTGGCCAAGGCGCTGCGGGCGAACGGGATCGTGGACGTGGAGCCGTACCGCAAGCTGGGCCGCAACCAGTTGCGGGTGGCCATGTTCCCGGCCATCGAGCCGACCGATGTGACCACCCTCACCAACGCCATCGACTGGGTCGTCGAGCGCCTCGGCTGAGCCGTTCGGGCTAAACTGCCCGGGTGATCACCCCGGAGGGCCACCAACCGATCACTATCGGCGGTGGCCCTCCGGCGTGTCCACGCTGACACGCTCGCGAATGGGTGAACCGCGCCCCAATCGGGATGCGGCGGCCCCGGTGGATACGGCAAGATCACGAGTGGATGTCACGGGGATCGCGGCGCGCCTGGCGCGTCAGGCCGTACCGCCGATCTACCGTGGGACGCAGACGAGTGATTTCTGCTCATGTCGTACGGGAGGTGCTCGATGCGCGCGCTGCGGGTCGTCGGGCTGGCGGACGATGGCAAGACCATCGTCTGCGAGGACTCGGCGCGAGGCGAGCGCTTCACCCTCCCGGCGGACGAGCGGCTGCGCGCGGCCGCCCGAGGAGACGTCACCCGACTCGGCCAGATCGAGATCGAGCTGGAGAGCCAGATGCGTCCTCGTGAGATCCAGGCCCGCATCCGTGCGGGTGAGTCCGTCGAGCAGGTCGCGGAGGCCTCGGGCCTCCCGACGCACAAGATCGACCGCTTCGCCTACCCCGTCCTGCAGGAGCGCTCCCGCTACGCCGAGATGGCCCAGCGGGCGCACCCGGTCCGCGAGGAGGGCCCGGACGTGCGGACCCTCGACGAGGTGGTCCAGCACGCCTTCACCCTGCGCGGGCAGGACTACGCCGAGGTCGCGCTGTGGGACTCGTGGCGCAACGAGGAAGGCAAGTGGATCGTTCGCCTGAGCTGGACGGCGGGCCGGTCGCACAACCGCGCCCACTGGTCGTTCAGCCCGGGCGCCCAGGGCGGCACGGTCACCCCGCTCGACGAGCACGCCCACGACCTGCTGGACCCGCAGCCGACCCGCACCCTGCGCACGGTCCGCCCGGTCACCGAGCTGGCCCAGGCGGCCATGAGCCTGGAGACCGCGGACCCGGGGCCCGAGCAGCCGCCCGCGGCCCCCTCAGCACCGGTGGTGCCCGCCGCCGAGCCCGACCGCCGCGACCCGGAGCAGGACTTCGTCGAGGACTTCGAGCTGACGCCCGAGCCCGAGCCGACCCCGGCACCGGTGGCGCTGGACCTGGAGGAGGAACTGGCCGTCCCGGAGCCGGTCCCCGCCCCCCAGCCCGCCGCCGTGGTCGAGTTCCCCGAGGAGGCGCAGGCCCCGGAGCCCGAGCAGCCGGACGCCCCCGCCGAGGACGCGCCCCGCAAGCAGGACCCCGCCGCGGCCCGCCGCCCCGCCAAGGGGAAGAAGGCCCGCCCGATCGTCCCCTCGTGGGAGGACGTCCTCCTGGGCACCCGCTCCAACCGCGGGTAGCACGGCACCGGAACGCAACGCGGAAGCCCCGGCTCACACCAGAGCCGGGGCTTCCGCGTTCCCACCAGCGTCCACTGAGGGCAGTCGGGGCACCGGTCAGCCGGGGTCGAGCGCGAGCAGCCTCCCCACGCGGCGGATGACGTCGACCTGGGCCGGGCTGTAGAGGTCGTGCAGGGCCGTCGCCATCGTCTGCGCGGCCAGGCGCGCGGCGGCCGGTGTGTCCGCCTTCAGCTCCCGCATCCCCGGGTGGTCGGCCTGGAGTTCGCGGATGTACCCGACCATGCGCCGGGCCAGGTCCTCGCGGGTCTGCTCGTCGGCGTCGGGGGGCAGGTGGTCGAACTCGTCCGTGCTGGGATCGGCGCTGTAGGCCTCCAGCATCCCCCGGTAGGCGGTGATGGCCGAGGGGCTGAGCAACCGGCTCATCACCACGACGAACGAGCGGTCGGCGGCGGTCAGCTTCGCGTCGGCGGCGGCCTGGGCCAACTCGGCGGGCAGGTCGGTGGGGGCGGCCTTGTCCAGGATCAGGGCGAGTTCGGCGCGCACCCGCTGCAACCGCTCGATGGTCCCGGCGACCTCGGCGTCCAGCGCCCGCAGCGCCTCCTCGGGGTGCTCGTCGGCGTTGCCCATCCCGGCGATCTGCGGCAGGGAGAACCCGAGGTCGGTCAGGCGCTTGATCCGCAGCAGGCGCACCAGGTGCGCGACGCCGTAGCGCTTGTAGCCGTTGGCCCGGCGCTCGGGCTCGGCGAGCAGGCCCACCTCGTGGTAGTGCCGCACCGCGCGCACGCTGGTGCCCGCGAGTTCGGCGATCTGCCGGGTGCTCCAGGCCAAGCCGTCCCCCCTCGGGAAGCGGGTGCGGACCGTGCTGTCACGGCGTGCTCAGCCGCCGTCGCGGCGACCAGGGCGGTCTCACCCGGGGACGGCGTCCAGCAGGTGCAGGTCCCAGCCCTCCCGCTCGCACCAGTCCTCCGCGGCCTCCCGGTCCAGCGGCTCCGCCGACCGGGTGCGCGGCGCCCCCAACCGGGTCCACCCGTCCGGGGCCAGCAGGTACACCTGCGTGTCGCGGACCGCGAGCAGCCTCCCGTCCGGGAAGGCCATGCTCGGCGCCGTGCGGAGGAAGCGCACCGTCATGGCCACATGATGCCCGCCCCGGCCGCAGCGCGCGAGCCAACCCCCGCCGTTGTGATCACTTCCCTTGCGCCGCAAGCGAAACCCGGACCTGTGGAAAACCGGATGCCGATTGTCGTCCCTCCTCGCTAACGTCGGACGAGGCGACGAAGGGGGCACCATGAGCGAGGACCCGCGTCCGGGTTCCAGGCTGGCCGCGCTGCGCAGGCTCGGCCCGTACGTCCGCCCGCTGCGCTGGTACCTCATCGGCTCCGGGCTGGCGGTGCTGGGCTCGATGGCCTGCGGCCTGACCATGCCCCTGGTCGTCAAGGCCATCCTGGACGGCCCGGTGGCGCACCGCGACACCGGCGGGCTCGGGTGGATGATCGGGTTCATCGTGGTCCTGGGGATCGCCGAGGCGGGCCTGATCTGGTTGCGCCGCAGGCTGGTCTCCGAACCGTCCACCCGGATCGAGGCGAACCTCCGCGCCGACCTCTACCACCACCTGCAGAGCCTCCCGGTCGCCTTCCACGACCAGTGGCAGTCCGGGCAGTTGCTCTCCCGCGCCGTGTCGGACCTGTCGACGCTGCGGCGGTTCATCGGGTTCGCGGCGATCTTCATGGTGGTCAACGCGCTGACGATCGTGATGGGCATCGGGGTGCTTTTCGTGCTGGACCCGTGGCTGGGGTTGATCACCCTGCTGTGCGCGGCGCCGCTGATCGTCATCTCCACCCGCTACGAGCTGCGCTTCTCCGTGCTCTCCCGCCGGTCCCAGGACCAGGCGGGCGACCTGGCGACCACGGTCGAGGAGTCGGTGCTGGGCATCCGGGTGCTCAAGGCGTTCGGTCGCGGGCCCGACATCGCCCGCCGGTTCGGGCAGCAGGCGCGGGAGCTGCGGACGACGGAACTGGCCAAGTACAAGGTCATCGCCGGGCTGATCGGCGTGATCATCTTCCTGCCGGAGCTGGGCATCGGCCTGCAACTGCTGGTGGGGACGCAGGGGATCGCACAGGGGACGATGTCGATCGGCACCCTGGTCGCGGGCATCACCGTGGCCACCTACCTGCGCTGGCCGACCGACTCCATCGGCTGGCTGCTGGCCGAGACCAACCAGGCGGCGACGGCGTGCGAGCGGTACTGGGAGGTGCGCGACTCGCCGATCACCGTCACCGACCCGGCCGACCCGGTGCCGCTGCCCGCCGACGGGGACGGCGAGCTGCGGCTCGACGGCGTCCGCTTCGCCTACCCGGGCGCGGCGGGCGAGGTGCTGTCCGGGGTCGACCTGGTGGTGCGCCCCGGCGAGACCGTGGCGCTCGTGGGGCCGACCGGGTCCGGCAAGACCACGCTCACCGCGCTGGTGCCGCGCCTGGCCGACGTGACCGGTGGGCGGGTACTCGTCGACGGGGTGGACGTGCGCGACCTGCGGCTGGGCGACCTGCGCACGGCCGTGGCCACCGCGTTCGAGGAGCCGGTGCTGTTCTCGGCGAGCGTGCGGGAGAACGTGGCGCTCGGCTCCCCCGGCGTCACCGACGCCGACGTGCGGGTGGCGCTGCGGATCGCGCAGGCCGAGGAGTTCGTCGACCGGCTGCCGTGGGGGCTCGACACCCGGATCGGCGAGGAGGGGCTATCGCTCTCCGGTGGCCAGCGGCAGCGGCTGGCGCTGGCCAGGGCCGTGGTCGGCAGACCGAGGGTGCTGGTGCTCGACGACCCGCTGTCCGCGCTCGACGTGCACACCGAGGCGGAGGTGGAACGCGCGCTGCGGGAGGTGCTGCGCGGGGTCACCGCCCTGGTGGTGGCGCACCGGTCGAGCACCGTGCGGCTGGCCGACCGGGTGGCGCTGCTCGACGGCGGGCGGATCACCGCCGTCGGCACGCACAGCGACCTGTTGGCGGGCAACGCGGACTACCGCGCCCTGCTGTCCACACTGGACGACGAGCGGGAGAGGGTGGGGTCGGCGTGACCGACGAGCAGGCCTGGCGCGGGGTGGCCGCGGAGGACACCGACGAGCTGACCGCCGCGGTCGGGGTGAAGCTGCGCAGGCGGTCGCGGGTGCTGCTGGGCTCGCTGCTGCGACCGCGCCGGTGGTGGGTGCTGCTGGCGTTCTCACTGGTGGTGCTGCACAACGCGGCGGCGCTGTCCGGTCCGCTGCTGATCGCGGTCGCCCTGGACGCGGGTGTGCCGCGCGCCCTCGACGGCGACGGCACCACGCTCGCCTGGTGCGTCGGCGGGTACCTGGCGCTGGCCGTGGCGTCCTCGCTGCTGTACTACGCGTTCATGCGCCTGTCCGGGCGGATCGGCCGCGACGTGCTGACCGACCTGCGGCAGCGGGTGTTCGAGCACTCCGGCAGGTTGTCGGTGTCGTTCCACGAGTCCTACACCTCCGGCAAGGTCGTCTCCCGGATGACCAGCGACGTCGACGCGCTGGAGGACCTGCTCGACACCGGTGTGGAGAACACCCTCACCGCGGTCCTGTCGATGGTCGGCATCGCCGGTCTGCTGGTCGTGCTCGACCCGCCGCTGGCGGTCCTGGTGCTGGCCGGGTTCATCCCGATCTGGTTCATCACCCGGTGGTTCCAGCGCCACTCCGACCGCGCCTACCGCGGCACCCGGGGCGCGATCGCCAAGGTGATCGTGCAGTTCGTGGAGACCATGAACGGCATCCGCGCGGTGCAGGCGTTCCGCCGCGAGCCGCGCAACGAGGCGATCCTGGGCAGCCTGAACGACGAGTTCCGCGGCGCCAACCGGCGCGCGTTCGACCTCATGGCGCACTTCACCCTGGCCGTGCGGCTGATCGGCAACCTGTCGCTGGCCTTGGTCCTGGCGATCGGCGCCTGGCGGGTGATCGGCGGCGGACTGGAACTGGGGGTGCTGACCGCGTTCACCCTGTACCTGCGCCGCTTCTACGACCCGCTCGACGACATCGCCATGTTCGCCAACTCCTACTCCTCGGCCACCGCGGCCCTGGAGAAGATCTCCGGCCTGCTCCAGGAGCGCCCCGACGTCGCCGAACCGGACCACCCGGTGGAACTGCCCCGGCACGCGGGCGGTCGGCGCATCACCTTCGACGGCGTGGAGTTCCGCTACCGCCCCGACACCCCGGTGGTGCTGCACCCGCTGGACCTCGACATCGCCGCGGGCCAGACCGTCGCCCTGGTCGGCCCCACCGGCGCGGGCAAGTCGACCGTGGCGAAGCTGGTGGCCCGCTTCTACGACCCGACCGCCGGAACCGTCCGCCTCGACGGGGTGGACCTGCGCTCCCTCGGCGACGCGGAGCTGCGCCGGTCGGTGGTCATGGTGACCCAGGAGAACTTCCTGTTCAGCGGTTCGGTGGCCGACAACATCGCCCTGGGCGACCCCACCGCCACCCGGCCGCGGATCGAGGCGGCGGCCCGCGCGGTGGGCGGGCACGAGTTCATCACCGCCCTGCCCGAGGGCTACGACACCGACGTCCGCAAGCGCGGCGGCAGGCTGTCCGCGGGCCAGCGCCAGATCATCGCCTTCGCCCGCGCCTACCTGGCCGACCCGGCGGTGCTGGTGCTGGACGAGGCCACCTCCAGCCTCGACGTGCCAACCGAGCAGGTCGTGCAGCGGGCGTTGGAGTCGGTCCTCGCCGACCGCACAGCCCTGATCATCGCCCACCGGTTCTCCACCGTCCTGATCGCCGACCGGGCACTGGTCATCGCCGACGGCCGGGTGGCCGAGGACGGCCCACCCGCCGACCTCATCGCCGGGGGCGGCCACTTCGCCACCCTGCACGCCACCTGGCGCGACTCCCTGGTCTGACCCGGGCCCGTGCAACCCGGGCTTGTGCGGTGGTGCCCGGGTGGGTGGGTGCGCTTGCCGGCCGACGACCCCGACAACCGGCGGCCCGGCGAGCGACTGCCCGGGTGGGTGGAGGTGCTTGGCCAACCGACCACCCCCGCAACCGGCGGCCCGACCAAGCAACTGCCCGGGTGGGTGAAGGTGCTTGGTCAACCGGCCACCCCGAGAACCGGCGGCCCGACCAAGCAACTGCCCGGGTGGGTGGAGGTGCTTGCCCAACCGACCACCCCCGCAACCGCCGGCCCGGCGAGCGAACTGCCCGGGTGGGTGGATGTGTTTGGCCGGGGGTGGCGATCATGTGACAGCCTGCCTGGGCGGTGGGGCATCTTTTCAGCCCCACCTGACGCACTGGAGCACATGATCGCCATAGGGGCCCCGGCCAAACACATCCACCCAGCCGGGCACACCCACACAAAGACCGGGCTTTGCAGGAGACGGCCGAGCCGAGCACATCCACCCACCCGGGCACCCACCAAACGACCGGCGCTTGAGCCGAAGCACGGCCTACAGGTCCACCGCCCAGGTGTGCACGGGCATGCCGGTGGCGCTCAGTTCCATGTACCGGCCCAGCATCCCGGTCAGCGCCTTGTCCCGGTCCAGGCCCCGGCCCTCCAGCGCGGCCACCGCGGCGCGCTGCCAGGAGGAGCCGGTGCGCCGGGTGAGGCACCGCTGCTCGATCACGCCCAGGTACCGGTCGGCGACGCGGGCGGAGACCCCCAGCTCGGCCAGGCCAGCGTGGGCCATGGGCAGCAGCCTGCGCAGCACCAGTTCCTCCGGTGGCACCCAGCCGATGCCCGGCCAGTACAGCCGGGCGTCGAACCCGTGCCGCGCCCCGGCCGAGAGGTTCTCCTCGGCGGCCTGGAACGACATCTGGGTCCACACGGGACGGTCCGGGGAGGTGAGCGCCCGCTGTGCGCCGTAGAAGAACGCGGCGTTGGCCAGCAGGTCCACCACGGTCGGGCCCGACGGCAGCACCCGGTTCTCCACCCGCAGGTGCGGGCCGGTGGGGCCCACGTCGTACACCGGGCGGTTCCAGCGCCAGATGGTGCCGTTGTGCAGCCGCATCTCGGCGAGCCTGGGCGCTCGCCCGGCCTCCAGCGCTTCGATCGGGTCCTCGTCGTCGACCTCGGGCAGGAGGCCGGGGAAGTAGCGGGCGTTCTCCTCGAACAGGTCGAAGATCGAGGTGATCCACCGCTCGCCGAACCACACCCGGGGGCGGACGCCCTGGTTCTTCAGCTCGTCTGGGCGGGTGTCGGTGGACTGGAGGAACAGCGGGATGCGCGTTTCGTGCCACAGCGCCTTGCGCAGCAGGAACGGTGAGTTCGCGCCGATCGCCACCTGCACCCCGGCCAGGCACTGCGCCGCGTTCCAGTTCGCGGCGAAGTCGTCGGGGGCGACCTGCAGGTGCAGTTGGGTGGAGGTGCAGGCCGACTCGACGAGGATCGAGTCGTGCAGGCTGCGCAGGCGTTCGGAGGAGCCCTGGCCGGGCATCGGGCTGCCGTCCATCGACAGGCGCACGTTCTCGCCTCGGGCAGCGACGATGCGGTCGTTGAGGCGGCGGTAGCGCACGTTCGACGACAGCCACCTGGGGTCGAAGTGCTCGGCGCGCAGCGTCGGCAGGCTGCCGATCATCACCAGCGAGGCGCCGGTGTCGGCGGCCTTGCGCTCGGCCAGGTCCAGCTTCGCAACCAGGTCGTCCTCCAGGCCGCGCAGCTCGTCGCCCGCCAGGGGGCGCGGGTCGACGTTCAACTCCAGGTTGTGCTGGCCCAGTTCCGGGGTGAACACCGGGTCGTCGATCTTCTCCAGCACCACGCGGTTGAGCATCGCGGGCTGCCGGTCGCGGTCGACCAGGCTGAACTCGATCTCCAGGCCCATGGTGGGCGGTGCGACGGCGAACGCGTCGTCGGTGAGCATCCGGCGCAGGGCGTCGAGGCCCAGTCGGACTTTGCGGCGGTAGCGCTCGTGGTCCTCCCGGGTAGCGCCATCGGTCCTGACGTCCTGGCCCATATTGCCCTCCCCGTCCCGCCGGGAGACCAACGTTCGCATGTGCGGCCGGGACCTGTCAGCGGCCAAATCAGTGCACTGGGTCATCAATTAATCACACTCGGCAATTGTCCTGTCACCCCCCGGAGCCGGCGCCGCGGCATGGGAGACTGCCCGGGTGGCGCAGGTGATCGAGGTGGACGACCCGGCGGATGCGCGGCTCGACGACTTCCGGGACCTGTCGACCGCCGACCGCCGACCGGACCGGCCGGGTGGGCGCGGGCTGGTGCTCGCGGAGGGGGTCGTGGTCGTGCAGCGGCTGCTGGCCTCCCGCTACCCGGTGCGCGCCCTGCTCGGCGTGCGCCGCCGGGTCGAGGCGCTGGCCGGTGAACTCGCCGACCTGGACGCGCCCGCCTACGTGGCCACCGCGGAGGTCATGGCCGAGGTGGTCGGCTTCCACCTCAACCGCGGTGTGCTGGCCGCCGCCGACCGCGCCGCCCCGCCCGACCTGGCCGGGCTGACCGCCACCGCGCGCACCCTGGCCGTGCTGGAGGGTGTGGGCGACCACGAGAACCTGGGCGCGCTGTTCCGCAACGCCGCCGCCCTCGGCGTCGACGGCGTGCTGCTGGGTCCGGGGTGCAGCGACCCGCTGTACCGGCGCAGCGTCCGGGTGTCGATGGGGCACGTGCTCGCGGTGCCGTTCGCGCCGCTGGAGCCGTGGCCGGACGGGTTGCAGTGGTTGCGGGACAGGGGTTTCCGGGTGCTGGCCCTCACCCCGCGCGCCGACTCGGAACCGCTGTCGGCGGTCGAGCCGGGGCAGAGGGTGGCGCTGCTGCTCGGCTCGGAGGGCCCCGGGCTGACCGACGAGGCGATCGCGGCGGCCGACGCGGCGGTGCGGATTCCGATGGCGCGCGGCGTCGACTCGCTCAACGTGGCCACGGCCGGGGCGGTCGCCTTCCACGCGCTCGGCCGGGAGTGGACGTGACCGAAGGGAGACCGGTGGAGCTGCGGGTCAGGAACGAGCGCCCGGTGCTGGTCGGCACCGACGGCACGGGCAACCGGGAGGTCGACCCGGACACGCTGCCGCTCGGCGGCGAGCTGGCGGGCGCCCTGCGCGAGTGGGCCAAGGTCGCCGCCGCCGTCGACCGGGGTGACGCGGACGCCGCCGCCGACCTGGTCTCCCGGCGCGGGGCGCAGCTCGCGGCCCGGGTCGCGGACGCGCTGGGTCGGCCGGTCGAGTACGCGGACCCGGTCACCGGCGAGGTCGTCGTGGTCGAGCCCAGCCCGCCGCCGACCGCCGCCGAGCGCCCGGCCGAACCCACGCCGTGGTCCACCGGCCTGACCGTGGCCGGGTTCGTGCTGGTGGTGACGGTCATCGCGGTGGTGTCGCTGGCGAGCACCCTGCACGAGACGAACCCGCTGCTGGCCCTGGTGTCCAACGTGGTGATCAGCGCGGGGCTGCTGCCCTCGATCTGGCTGGCCCGCCGGGTCGCGGTCTGGCGCTGGGTGGCCGCCGGGGTGGCGGGCGGCATCGTGCTGAGCTGGCTGGCGCTGCCGTTCATCCTCTTCGGCTGACCCCCGGTCACCCGACCGTCTTCCATCCGACCGTCCACCCGCTCGGTCGGGCATCCGCTCGGCCGCCCACCTCCCCGGCCGGGTGCCCGCCTGACCGTTGACCCGCTCGGCCATCGATCTGCCTGCCGGGCATCCGCTCGGCCGCCCACCTGCCTCGTCGATCATCGACCTGGCTGGGCAAGCGCTTGCCTGGTCGAGCGCCCGATCTCCCGTGCGCCCTGGCCGGTCGCCCGAGTCGTGGCCTGGCCGCCGGCCCCCGGTTTCCACGCTACCGGTGGGGGCTGACGGTTCTGGGATGTTCGCGGGGGTTGTACACAGGTCTCGTCGGGGTTGTCCACAGGGGCATGAGGTGCCCCGGGTCCATCCGCGCGGTGGGTGGGATGGGTCACCAGGGGTCGTCCACACGGTGGGCTGGTGGGCACGGCGATGTTGTTGCCAGTATCTTGCAGTTGGAACTTACTGGCGATAAGAAGTGAGGAACGCGCGTGGCCCCCTACGCCCTGCCGGACCTGGACTACGACTACGGGCAGCTCGAGCCGGTGATCATCGGGGAGATCAACGAGCTGCACCACAGCAAGCACCACGCCGCCTACGTCAAGGGTGCGAACGACACCCTGGACAAGATCGCCGAGGCCCGGGAGAAGGGGGACTTCGGCTCGATCGTGGGGCTGGAGACGACCCTGGCGTTCAACCTCGCCGGGCACTCGCTGCACATCCAGTGGTGGAAGAACCTGAGCCCGGACGGCGGCGACAAGCCGGTCGGCGAGCTGGCGGCGGCCGTCGACGAGCACTTCGGGTCGTTCGACGGGCTGCGCAAGCAGCTCAACGCGGTGGCGGGGACCATCCAGGGCTCCGGCTGGGGCGTGCTCGCCTGGGACCCGGTCGGCGAGCGGCTGATCACCCAGCAGCTCAGGGACCACCACTCGAACCTGTCGATCGTCACCACCCCGCTGCTGGCGTTCGACATCTGGGAGCACGCGTACTACCTGCAGTACAAGAACGCGAAGACCGACTACATCGAGAAGCTGTGGAACATCGTCGACTGGACGGACGTCTCCGCGCGGTTCGAGCAGGCCAGGGCGGGCGCGAACGGGCTCCAGGCCCCCACGCCCGGGCAGTAGCGGCCACCAGGCCCGGCGGGGATGCTCCGACAAGCCCCCTGCCGTGGATAGGAACGAGGCCCCACTCCCGGACGCTTGGGAGTGGGGCCTCGCTGTTCCCGAACTGACTGCCGCGCTCCCACCACGAAGCGGACAAGACTTAGGTTAGCCTTACTTCACTACGAGCGCAAGACCCGGTTCCGAAAAACTGCGGGCCGCCACCCGATCAGGTGACGGCCCGCAGGTCGGACGGGGGTTCAGCCGCGGCGCAGGATGCGCAGGCCGCGCACCCGGGCGGGCAGCTTGACCCCGCCCCGGCGCAGCAGCACCAGGCCGCAGACCAGGGCCGCGCCCGCCGCGACGGCGCCGCCGACGAAGAACGGCGAGCGGCCGCCCCAGGTGTCGGCCAGCCAGCCGGTCATCGGGGCGCCGATGGGGTTGCCGCCGACGAAGACCAGCATGTAGAGGCCCATGACCCGGCCGCGCATCTCCGGGGAGACCGCGAGCTGCACGGTGGCGTTCGCCGTGGTCATGAAGGTCATCACCGCGAAGCCGACCGGCACCAGGGCCAGGGCGAAGGTCAGGTAGCTGGGCATCAGCCCGGCCACCACCTCCAGCACCCCGAACCCGAACGCGGCCACCAGCAGCAACCGGGTCCGGGGCCTGCCCCGGCCGGAGCGGCGGGCCGCCACCAGCGCGCCCGCCAGCGTGCCCACGGCCAGGGTCGTCGACAGCAGGCCGTAGCCCGCGGCGTCGCGCTGGAACACGTTCG
The DNA here is from genome assembly GCF_003182415.1 of Actinokineospora spheciospongiae. Taxonomy (NCBI): domain Bacteria; kingdom Bacillati; phylum Actinomycetota; class Actinomycetes; order Pseudonocardiales; family Pseudonocardiaceae; genus Actinokineospora; species Actinokineospora spheciospongiae. The sequence goes on from NZ_QHCP01000002.1 coordinate 506,158, forward strand.
CCGCGACCACCGCCAGGCTGACGAAGAAGGTCATGCCGAAGGTGCTGACGAAGAACACCAGCACCATCACCGTCATCAGGTCCGGCCTGCCCCACACGTACCGCAGGCCCGCGCGAAGCTGCCCCTTGGCCCGATCGAGCCGAGGGCCGCGGATCAGCTTCGCCGGGTCCATCATGACCAGCCCGACGATGACGGCGACGGTGAAGACCGCGTTGCCCAGGAACAGCCAGCCGGTGCCGATCAGGGTGATCATCACGCCCGCGATGGCCGGGCCGACGATCCGGGCCAGGTTGAAGCTGGTGGAGTTCAGCGCGACCGCGTTGGTCACCTGGTCGCGGCCGACGATCTCCACCACGAACGACTGCCGGGTGGGCACCTCCACCGCGGAGAACGCGCCGAGCACGAAGCACAGCACGTAGACGTGCCACACCTGCACCACGCCGGTGACGTCGAGCAGGCCCAGCACCAGCGCGCTGGTGGCGATGCCCGCCTGCAACCCGATGAGCAGCTTGCGCTTGTCGAGCCGGTCGGCGAGCACACCCGCCCACAGCGAGAACATCAGCGTCGGCAGGAACTGCAGCGCCGCGGCGATGCCCAGGGCCACCGGGTTGTTGTCGGTGAGCACCAGGACCAGCCAGTCCTGCGCGATCCGCTGCATCCAGGTGCCCACGTTGGACACGACCTGCCCGGAGGCGAACAGCCGGTAGTTGCGCACCCGCAGCGAGGAGAACATGCCGACCCTGCCGTCCGCCTCCCCGGCGGTCGGGGCGGCTGTGGTGTCGGCGCTGTCCGCGACCACCTCGGCGGTCCGGTCGTTCTCGGGTGGGGGGTTTGCGGGCGGGGACGCTGCCGAGGGCTGCGCGAGGTCCTGGACGATGTCGTTGGTCGGTCGCTGCTCTCGGGTGTCACCCGCGTAGGCCCGCATCTAGTTCTTGTTCCCCGCCATCCTGTCGATGATCTCGGCGGCCCGGTGGAGGATCTCCCGCTCACCCGGGTCGAGTTCGGCCAACCTCCGGTCCAGCCACGCCTCGCGCGCCGAGATGTCGGTGCGGACGTGGTCCAGTCCACTGTCGGTGAGCGCCACGATCGCCTGGCGCCCGTCGTTCGGGTTCGGCCGCCTGCTCAGGTGGCCGAGCTCCTCCAGGGCGGCGATCACCCTGGTCATCGAGGGCGGTCGCACGCCCTCGTTCGCGGCCAGTTCCCCCGGGGACATCGGCCCGCACTTGTAGAGGCACGACAGCGCCGACAACTGCGTCAGCGTCAGGTCCTCGTTCGCCCGCTGCGCCCGGAGCCTGCGGTTGAGCCGCACCACCGCCAGCCGCAACCGGCTGATGAGGCCCTCGTCCGCGGTCTCCGACACGATCGTTAGCTTACCTCAGCAATTAAATCGCCTCCAGCCATTCACGCACACGTCACACCGGCCCCCGGACCAGGCAGTCCGGGGGCCGGTGCGGCGTGCGCGGGGTGTCAGGCGTTGAGGGCGGCCTCGATCGGCCCGATGGCGAAGTAGACGACGAAGGCCACCGCCACGAACCACATCAGCGGGTGCACCCGGCGGGACTTGCCGGTGACGACCCGCAACAGCACGAAGGTGATGAACCCGGCGCCGATGCCGTTGGCGATCGAGTAGGTGAACGGCATGACGACGATGGTCAGGAACGCGGGCAGCGCGATGGTGAAGTCGCTGAAGTCGATCTCGGCGACCTGCGCCATCATCATCGCCCCGACCACCACCAGCGCCGGGGCCGCAGCCTCGATCGGCACCACCTGGTAGAGCGAGGTCAGGAACATCGCGGCGAGGAACAGCAGCCCGGTCACCACGTTGGCCAACCCGGTCCGCGCGCCCTCGGCGATCCCGGCCGCCGACTCGATGTAGACGGTGTTCGAACTCGACGACGCCACCCCGCCCGCGACCGCGCCGACGCCGTCGACGAACAGCGCCCGGTTCGTGTTCGGCAACTGGCCGTCCGCGTCGACCAGGCCCGCCTCCTTGCCCAGCCCGGTCATGGTGCCGATGGTGTCGAAGAAGTCGGTCAGCACCAGGGTGAACACGAGCAGGGCCGCGGTCAGCGCCGGAATCCGCCCCCACGCCCCGAACGACACCTCACCGAGCAGGGACAGGTCCGGCAGCGAGAGGATGTCCTCCGGCAGCCCCGGGTAGCCCAGGTTCCAGCCCTTCGGGTTGACCCCCGCCGACGGCCCCGCGTGCACGACCGCCTCCAGCACGATGGCGAACACCGTCGTCGCGAGCACCCCGATCAGGATCGCGCCGCGCACCCTCTTGGCCACCAGGACGCCCATCAGCACCAGGCCGACCACGAACACCAGCGTCGGCCAGGACGCGATGGACCCGTTGATGCCCAGTCCCACCGGGACGGTCGTGCCCGCCGCGTCCGGCAGCCGCCGCACGAACCCGGCGTCGACCAGCCCGATGATCGTGATGAACAAGCCGATCCCCACCGCGATCGCGCTCTTGAGCGGGCCGGGGACGGCGTCGAAGACCGCCTTGCGCACCCCGGTGAGCACCAGGAGCAGCACCACGAGCCCGTTGACCACCACCAGCCCCATGGCCTCGGCCCACGACATCTGCGGCGCGATGGTCACGGCGACGAGCGTGTTGATCCCCAGCCCGGCCGCCAGCGCGAACGGCGCGTTCGCCACCATCCCGAACAGGATCGTCATCACCCCCGCGACCAGCGCGGTGACCGCCGCGACCTGCCCGACCGGCAGGACGTCGCCGAACAGGTCCCTGTGTGCCCCCGGGTCGTCGGCGGAGAAGCTGCCCAGGATCAGCGGGTTCAGCACCACGATGTAGGCCATGGTCACGAACGTGACGACCCCGCCGCGGACCTCCCGGCCGATGGTCGAGTTCCGGTCGCTGATCTTGAAGAACCGGTCGACCGCGGACCGCTGCCCGCCGCGCCCGCGCTCCGGCGCGCTCTGGTGGCCGCTCGTCTCCGAGCGGTCGGGTGCCGCGGCCGGGCGGGCGGGGTCCGCAGCGCCCGGGGTGGGCGGTGCGGTCTCGCGGGCGGGATCGGGACCGGGCCCGTCGGTCGCCTCGGACTTCGGGTCGGTGGCCATGGCGTAGCCTCCCGGGTGTGGCCGGAACGGCGGAGAACCAGAACGGGGAGCCCCTGCGCCCCCCACCCCCGCTGCCGCGGCGGTTGCTGGCACTGGCCCCCGTCGTCTACGTCGGCACCGGCGGGTGGATTGTGGTGGCGGTGGCCCTGGCCGTCGCGCGGTACGCGTTCGACCGGACCCCGCCGATCTGGCTGTGGACCGCACTGTCCGGTGTGGCACTGGGGATAGTAGGGGCAGGCATCATGCTGTGGCAGCAGCGCGCGGCCAAGCGGGGCTCCCGAACTGCCCAGAAGGTCGACTGAGGCCCCCGGCTCAGGTCAGGTAGTGCGCGGGCTCCTCGATGAGGGCCGTCAGCAGGTGCCGCTCCGACCACCGGTCGGTCGTCCACGCCAGAGCCCTGGCCAGCGCCTCCGGCGTGTCCGCGCAGTGCGGCACCCCGTCGGCCACCCACCACGACACCACGTGGTCGCCACCGGAGGTCCGGACCACCAGCTTGTCGTGGACCACCGCGTTGCCCTCGGGCGGTTCGACCCCGAGGAGTTCGCAGGCGGCGGCGACCGCGCCGAGTTCCGACCACGGCACGGGTTCCCCGGCGGAGACGACGTCCGCGCCGACCACGTCGGTGGCCAGTTCCAGGTCCAGCAGTTCGGCCAGCGGCTCCGCGAGGGCGAAGTCGGGGCCCGCCGAGACGACCTGGTCCTCGTCCAGCACCGCCAGCAGCCACGGGGCGTCCAGGACCACGCAGTCCGCCGCGACCGTGCCCGCCAGGGTGCGGGTGTTCTCCGGCAGGCGGACGTCGGCGGGGTCGAACAGGTCCTCGGCCACCGCCTCGGCGAGGGCGGCGTGGGTGCGCAGGACGGCCCCGGGGTGCACGCCCCGGTCGGGGTCGCCCAGGCGGATCAGCAGGTCCTCGGCGTCGTCGGCGTCGTCGACCGCCAGCGCGGTGCGGACGCCGATGGCGGCGAGCACCCGGGGGTCGGTGCCGGTGTCGGGGACGACGTCGTAGAGGCCCGCCAGGTCCTCGGCGCCCGGCAGGCGCCAGTCGGTCGGGGGGTGTCCGGCGAGGACGGCGTTGCGGGCGATCCACCAGCCCGTGTAGCCACCGGGCTCGTGCAGGGCCCGCCAGGTGTCGGGTTCGGCGGCGAGGAGGCCCAGCGCCCGGGGCCACGCCTCGTCGGTCACCAGGTCGAGGTCGCGGACGGCGAGGACGCGGGCCGGGGGCTCCGGCCGGGCGTCCCACCACTGCGCCTCGTCGGCCAGGCCGTGGTCGGGGCCCGTGGGGGCCTCGTCGACCACCAGGGCGAACGCGTCGAGGACACCCAGGGCGGTGAGGACGTGGGCGGGCCACTCGGCGGCGACCCCCTCGGCGAGCACGCCCACCGGGGCGTCGTCGTCCAGGACGTCGAGCAGGGGGGAGCCGGGGAGGGCGAGTTCGTCGGCCCGGCGCCAGTCGCCCACCGAGTCGGGCAGGGCCAGGGCGCCCAGCCAGGGGCGCTCACCGGTGCGGACTCCCGCGTCCCGGGTGAGGCGCAGGACCACCGAGACCAGACCCCGGGTGTCCACCCCGGATTCCACGTCGTCGAGGCTGCGCTCGACCGCGTCCTGCAGGCCGCCCGCGTCGAGCAGGTCGGCGGGGCCGCCGACGCGGGCGCCGAGGCGTTCGAGGACCGGGTGGGCGGCCTGGGCGTGCACGACGCGCAGGGCGCCGACCTCGGCGGTAGTGAGCAGTTCCAGCAGCTCGGGGTCGTCGACCATGATCGCGCCCGCCGGGCCGGGCAGGGTGCGGCCGTCGGCCAGCGGGACCGGCAGGGCGCCCAGCTCGGTGCGGACGGTGGCGTCGGTCTCCACGGCGGGGGCGAGCGCGGTGTAGAGGTCGTGCCACCACCGCGGCGGGCGGGTGGTGCCGGTGATCGACTCCACGACCTCGCCGAGGCCGCGGCGGGTGACGTCGAGGGCGGCCAGGGCGGCGGCGTGCGGCTGCGCGGAGAGGAACCCGGCGGCGACGTCGGGCAGCACCGCGGAGACCAGGTCGGCCAGCCCCGCGCCGTCGGCGTCGAGGACGTTGGCGCGGGCGGGCGGCAGCCAGCGGGGCTCCTGGTCACCGGCGGCCGGGAGCCAGGCCGCCTGGCGCAGGCGGGAGAGCAGCAGCCCGCGCAGCCGTTCGTCCACTTCGGACAGCGGGAACCCGACCGCGGGGACCAGGGCGGTGCGGTGCTCCGGCGGGGTCATCGCCACCAGGTCCGGGTAGGCGCGAGCGGCCTCGGCGAGCACGGCGTCCGCCGCCGGACCGGGGCGCAGGCGCCGCCGCGACGGCTCGATCGGCAGCGTGGCGATCAGGCGCGCGGGTAGCGACAGGCGTTCGTCGGTGGGGGTGGGGGCGTGCAGCACGTCGTCACCGAGGGGCAGCGGAACCCCTTGCGCGTCAACGCGGACCGCCCAGCCGACCGACCACTGCGGACGCTCCCGGGCCTCGACCCCGAGCACGGCCACGACCTCGTCCGGCAGCACACCGGACACCCGGTGCACCAGCCACCCGGCGACACCGCCCGGGCCGTGCACCTCCAGCCGCGACTCCCCCGCGTCGACCCGCGACCAGGTGTCGGCACCGATCTCGATCCGGGTCAGCCCGGGGAGGGCGAGCAGCAGGTCGGCGGCCTGGGCGGCGAACCCGGCCAGTAGCGCCGAACCGTCCACACCGGAGCGCAGGGGCAGGCGCACCTCGGTGGCGAACCCCTCCGGCGGCACCTCGCCGTCGGTCGGCCACACCAGGCGCAGCACCGGGACCCGGCCACCGCGCCCGTCGGCGCGGGACGCCAGGTCCGGGTGGTCGGCGAGCTGGGCGCGGGTGCGCTCGGCGGAGAAGGCGACCCCGCCGCCCGCGGTGACCACCCTCGGCGCGTCGGTGACCGCGAGCACCGCGGCGAACCCGACCCCGAACTGACCGACCCCCTGCGACGGCCGCTTGGCCGAGGCGCGCAACGACGCCAGCGCGGTGACGCCGTCGGCGTCGAGGGGGCGACCGGTGTTGGCGGCGCGCAGCTCACCGTCGACGAGCGCCAACCGCAGCGTGCCGCCGCCGTTCGCGGCGTCGGCGGCGTTCTGGGCCAGCTCGACGAGCAGGCGGTCGCGGTACCCGCCGAGGTACAGGTCCTCCTCGGCGTTGGCGTCCTCGCGGAAGCGGGTCGGCGACGAGGACCACGCCGTCAGCACGGACGTGCGCAGGGCCTCGGTGCCGAACGGGTCGGGGGTGGCGCTCACCCGCGGTCGTCGGGCTCGGGCTGACCGGACCCGTCCGCGGACACCTCACCCTGCGCCACCGCGGCCACGGCCTGATCGATGGAGGAGTCGGGGGCCGGTGCTGTTCCCGGTGCTGTTTCGGAGGCTGCTTCCGGGGCCACGGCGGCGGCCGGGTCGACCGGCCCGTCCCCGGGGGCGGGCTCGGTGGAACCGGTGGGCGCCCCCGCCGCGCGGTCGTCGACGGCGGAAGCCGGGTCGACGACCGGTTCGGCCGGGGTGGGGTCCAGGGCGTCGACCGCGATGGCGTAGTCGGGGGTGGCCAGCTCGGCCGCGGCCACGTCGGTGGGCCCGGCCTGCTCGCCGGACTGCTCGGCGATGGCGGGATCGGCTGCGGTCGCGAGAACGCCCGCCGGATCGGCGACCACGCCGGTGGGCGCGGGAGCCTGCTCGGCGGTGGTCGTACCGGTCCCGGAGGACTCGGGCGCGGAAGCGGCGGCGACGACCGGGTCCCCGGCGGAGACGGGGGCCTCGGTCGAACCGACGGCGGGGGCCTGCTCGGCCACAGCCGGGTCGGCCGCGGTGGCGGGAGCCTGCTCGGCGGTGGTGCCGGGCGGCTGGACGGTGGCCGTGGGGGTGGTGTCGGCGGCGTCGAGGACGGCTTCGGCCTCGGGGGACAGCTCGGCGGGGCCGTCGGTGGCCTCGGCGGGGGCCGCCTCGTCGACGGCGGGGACCTCGGCGACCTCGGCGAGCTGCTCGCCGTCCGGGACCTCGCTGTCGGAAGCCGCGCTGTCGGAAGCCCCGGTGCGCGGGGTGATCTCCACGTCGAGGGTGGAGTCGTCGTACATGAGTTCGGCGACGAGGACCGGGGAGACCTGCTCGACCTCGGCCTCGGAGTGGGCGCCGCAGCCGTACTCGGCGTGCACCACCCGGCCGTCGGCGGGGGCGATCTCGTTGGCGCAGACGCCGAAGGCGGCACCGAGGGAGCCCGCGACCGGGGCGTAGAAGCCGCAGGTGCCGCAGTGCGCGGGGGCGCCGCGGGCCATGTCGGCGCCGGGGCCGAAGTCGCCGGTCTTCCAGCGGTCGGCGGCGTCGAGCCTGCCCTCGCGGGACAGGACGCGGGGGCGGCCGAGGCCGACCTCGACGGCCAGGGCCTCGATCGCCGGGTCGTCGGACGCGGCGTGGCCGGGGACCAGGCGGTCGTCGTCCGGGGCGGTGGGCAGCAGGTCGCCGACGCCCATGTCGCCGGGGCGGACCCGCTCGTGCCAGGGCACCCACTGCGGGGCGACCATGGCGTCCGGGCCGGGCAGCAGCACGACCTCGCTGACGGTGACCTCGGTGCCGGGCCCGCCGTTGGCGACCGTGACCGCCCAGCGCCAGCCCAGGTAACCGGGCAGCTCCGCCTCGAACAGGTGGGTGGCGGCCGCGGCGTCCTCGGGCGCCACGGCGACGTGCTCGCCCACGTCAGCCCCGGCCTGTTCCCTGGCGGCGGCGCGCGCGATCCCGACCGCGGCGATCAGCGCGGGGTCGGTGTCGGCTTCTGGTGCTCGCGTCGAGGTCATCACGGGTGATTGTGCCCCACGCCCCGAACGCCGCGGACAGCCGTGCCAGGCTGGGCGGGTGTCCCCCCGCCAGACCGCCCTCGCCGCGCTGCTGCTGACCGCGGTGACCGCCTGCTCCACCCCCGCCCCGACCCCGCCCCCGGCCCCCGCCGCGACCGGCTCGGCGCGGCTGTCGGCGCAGGTGGTGCAGCGGCTGCCGCACGACCCGTCGGCGTTCACCCAGGGCCTGGAGATCGCCGACGGCACCCTCTACGAGGGCACCGGGCTGGCCGGGAAGTCGGAGATCCGGGCGACCGACCCGCAGACCGGGGTCGTGGCGAGCCGGGCGCCGCTGCCCGGGGACCTGTTCGGCGAGGGCATCACCGTGGTCGACGACCGCATCTGGCAGCTCACCTGGACCGACGGCGTGGCCATCGAGCGCGACCGGGCCACGCTGGCCGAGCGCCGCCGGGTGGCCTACACCGGGGAGGGCTGGGGCCTGTGCCACGACGGCGGCAGGCTGGTCATGAGCGACGGGTCCGACGCGCTGACCTTCCGCGACCCGCTGACCTTCGCCGAGACCGGCCGGGTCGCCGTCCGCGACGCCGACGGCGCCCCGGTGCGGCAGCTCAACGAGCTGGAGTGCGTCGGCGGGCAGGTCTGGGCCAACGTGTGGCAGACCGACCGGGTCGTGCGGGTCGACCCGGTGACCGGGCGGGTGACCGGGGTGGCCGAACTCACCGGGTTGCTGACCGAGACCGAGCGCCGGGGCACCGACGTGCTGAACGGGATCGCCGCGATCCCCGGCACCGACGAGTTCCTGGTCACCGGGAAGCTGTGGCCCGCCATGTTCCGAATCCGGTTCGCCCCCGCCGGGTGAGGTCCCCGACCTGCCCGTCCTCCTGCTGAGCAGGGGTCCGGTACGGCAGGATGGGTGCTGTGTTCCGCTCGGGCTCCGATGACAACCCCGCCGACCGCCGGTCCCGCAAGGGGCGCCGGGGGTGGGGCTTCGCCGCGCAGCCCGAGGGCCAGGGGTCCGCGGAGCGCGAGCAGGCGCCGGAACCGCCGCGCCGGGGACCCGTCGGCTGGGCCGAGCGCCCCCGCCGGGCCACCCGACCGCTGGAAGACCCCGGCGAACCGCAGTTCGAGACCTACGGCGACCTCCAGCGCCGCGGCCGGGGGAACCTGCCGCCACTGGACGACCGCCACCACGGCGACACCCGCCGCACCGACTCCTACGGCCACCCGCACGGCACCCCGCCGCCGCGCGACGACCGCGGCGAGCGGTTCTCCGACCGCTACCGCCGCCCCGACGACCGCGACCTCCACCGCGACGACCGCCACCCGGACGACCGCCGCACCGACCGCTTCGCCGACCGCCGCGACCGGCACGACGACCGGCACGGCCACGGCGGCCACGGCTACGACGGCGGTGGCCACGGCGACCGCAGCGGAAGCCGGTACGACAGCCGCCACGACGAGCCCCACCGCGAAGACCGCCACCGGGGCGACCAGTACCGGGACCGCAGGCCGGACGATCGCGGCAGGCACGACCGGTACCCCGACGACCGGCACGACCGCGACCACCCCCACCGCGACCACCCCCACCGCGACGACCACCGCCGAGACGACCGCCCCGGCGACCGCCGCCCGACCGACCCGGTCGCGGGCGCTCCCGGCGACCGACCCGGCGCCCCCCAGTACCCGAAGAAGCTGACCGTCACCCGGGTCGCGGCGCTGCGCGGCAGGCAGCTCACCACCCGGGCCGTGGCCGCGTTCCGCAAGGCCGCCAACGCCGACGGCGCGGACAAGTCCGGCCTGACCGCCCTCACCTACGCCACCATGCTCAACTACGCCAGCGACGCGGCGATGGCGGTGGCCCTGGCGAACACCCTGTTCTTCTCCGCCGCCAGCGGGGAGAGCAAGGGCAAGGTCGCGCTCTACCTGCTGATCACCGTGGCCCCGTTCGCGCTGGTGGCGCCGGTGATCGGCCCGCTGCTCGACCGGTTGCAGCGCGGGCGGCGGCTGGCGATGTGCGCGGTGTCGCTCGGGCAGGCGCTGATGTGCGTGGTCATGGCGCTGCACTTCAACGACTGGCTGCTCTACCCGGCGGCACTGGGCAAGATGGTGCTGTCCAAGTCGTTCACCGTGCTCAAGGCGGCGATCACCCCCAGGGTGCTGCCACCGGAGATCACCCTGGCCAAGACCAACGCCAGGCTGACCGTGTTCGGCCTGGCCGCGGGCGGGGTGTTCGGCGCGGTCGCGGCGGGCCTGGCGAACCTGTTCGACTCCCCCGGCGCGCTGTGGTTCACCGTGGTCGTCTGCGTGGTGGGCGGGGTGCAGGCGCTGCGCATCCCGGCGTGGGTGGAGGTCACCGAGGGCGAGGTGCCCGCGTCGATCAGCGCGCGCCCGGACAAGCCCAAGCGCCAACCCATGGGCAGGCACGTGGTGGTGTCGCTGTGGGGCAACGGCACCGTGCGGGTGCTGACCGGGTTCCTGATGATGTTCGCCGCGTTCGCCACCCGGGCGCAGAACGAGGCCGAGCCGTTCCAGCAGTTGCTGCTGCTCGGGTTGATCGCGGGCGCGGCGGGCGCGGGCAGCTTCCTCGGCAACGCCATCGGCGCCCGCGTCCACGTGGGCAACCCGGAGCAGGTGGTGCTGGGCTGCGTGATCGGGTCGCTGGTGTCGACGCTGGTCGCCACCGTGGTCGCCGGGATCGCCACCGCCGCGCTGGTGGGGCTGATCGGGGCGGTGGCCAGCGCGCTGGCCAAGAACAGCCTGGACGCGGTGATCCAGGACGACCTGCCGGAGGAGTCGCGGGCCTCGGCGTTCGGCCGCTCGGAGACCGTGCTGCAACTGGGCTGGGTGCTCGGCGGCGCGACCGGCGTGCTGCTGCCGCCGATCTGGTGGGTGGGGTTCCTGGTGGTCTCGGCGATGTTGGCGCTGGGCCTGGCGCAGACGGTGCTGACCCGGCGCGGCGGCTCGCTGATCCCCGGCCTCGGCGGGGAGCGCCCGGCGCGGCCGAGCCGGTCCGGGGCCCTCGACGGCGGCCGGTTCGCCCGCCGCGACGAGGCCGTGCCCCCGCCGCAGGAGCCGCACCGCGCCCCGTAGGGTCAGCGCCGTGCGTCGAGTCCTGATCGCCACCGTGGCCAGCGCCGTTGCCGTGCTGGCCGGGTGCGCCGCCCCGCAGCAGCCCGAGGTCACCTTCTACACCGACGGCCAGTCCGCCGCGACCACCCCCCGGGTCCGCTTCGACCTGGCCGAGGGCCGCGCGATCCGCGACGAGGGCGCGCTGGTGCAGCTCAAGACCCGCCAGGGCGCCCCGGTCCAGATCTCGGTGCCCGCCGAGCTGAGCGATGGCGCCTGGACGGTCTCGTTCTCCTACCTCGACGCCACGGGCAACCGGGTCGACGGGGGCAGCAAGGCGTTCTTCCCGAAGGACGAGCAGCACGCCTTCACGCTGACCCTGCCACCCGGTTCCCGGCGGCTGCTGCTGGTGTCGGTCCAGCAGATCGTGTTCCTCAACGGCATCGAACCGGTGGTCTCCGCGTACTGGGACATGGAAACCGTGGAGCGCTAGCGGTTACGGGTCGAGTTCCCGGGACACCGCGCGCATGACCTCGGCAACCCGCTTGGTGACCTTGCGGTCGGGGTAGCGGTTGCGCTGCAGGTCCGGTTGCACCGCCGACTCCAGCAGCTTGATCATGTCCTCGACCAGGCCGTGCAGCTCCTCGGCGGGCCTGCGCCTGGCCTCCACCACCGACGGCGGGGCGTCGATGAGCCGCACCGACAGCGCCTGCGGGCCGCGGCGGCCGTCGGCGACGCCGAACTCGATGCGCTGCCCGGCCTTGAGCCCGGGCACGCCGGCGGGCAGGGCGGAGGAGCGGACGTACACGTCCTCGCCCTCGTCCTGCGTGACGAACCCGAAGCCCTTCTCCGAGTCGTACCATTTGACCTTGCCGGTCGGCACTGATCTCACCGTTCCCTCGTCGTCTGGAGTCCCCCGCCTCGCGGGGGCGCACCCGGCGCCCGCACAAGACGACGCGCCCGGGGGCGTGCCCCTGGACGCGTCGCCCCAAGCGTAGGCCACACGGGGGTGCGAGGTGTTGTTCGCCTCCACACCACCCCGGCGTTACCGGACGCCGGTCCACCAGGAAGAACTATCCTGGGCCCATGACCGTTCCCGCCCGCCGCGCTGCCCGGCCCAGCCGGGTGTTCACCGCCGCGCTCGTGCTGTTCGCCGTCGGCCTGCTCGCCGTGGTCGCCATCTTCGTGCTGGCCGCGGTCGACCGGCAGGCCCCGTGGCTGTGGGGCGTGTCGATGGCGCTACCGCTGGGCTTGGTGCTCGCCGTGGTGAGCACCGTCCGCGCCGGTCGCCGCTAGGTACCCGTCCAGCCAGGCGGGAAACCCGGTCAGGCTGTCGAGCACCACGTCGGCGCCCTCGGCGAGCAGCCGCTCGGCGGTGTACGGGCCGGTGGCCACGCCGACCGCGACCGCACCGGCGGCCTTGGCCCCGAGGACGTCGCCGCCGTGGTCGCCGACGTAGATCCCGGCCCCGTGCTCGCGCAGGGCGACCCCCTTGGCCTCGGCCCACGCCTCGCCCACGAGCGCGTCGACCTCCCAGCCGAACTGCCGCAGGTGCCGGGCGGCGTTGGGGCCGTACTTGCCGGTGACGACCAGGGTCCGGCCGCCGCGGGCCTTCACCGCGTCCAGCGCCTCGGCGGCCCCGGGCAGCGCCAGCGTCGAGGGGATGACAACGGTGGGGTAGAGCGCGCGGAAGCGGTCGATCAGCCCGGGGATGCGCTCCTCCGGCGCCTCGAACCCGCGCAGGACCATGTCCAGCGGCGGGCCCAGGTTCGCCGCGAAGTGCGCGCCGTCGAGCGGCAGCCCGCTCTCCCCGGCCAGCGCGTCCATCGCCGCGGCCATCCCGGGCCGGGCGTCGATCAGCGTCATGTCCAGGTCGAACCCGACGACCAGGCTCATCGGGCGGCGTCGACCAGGGAGTCCAGATAGGGCCCGAACACCGCCGCCACCGACCGCGCCGTGCCCTGCGGCTGCGCCGAGGGCGAGGCGGCGTGGCTCACCGCGAGGCGCACCAGGTTCTCCGCGACGAACCGCAGGTCGGCCTCGGGGATGTCGGGCCAGGTGGTCTTCAGGCACGCGGTCAGCCGCGCGGTCGCCTGCGACAGCACCGGCCCGGCCTGGTTGGTGACCAGGTTGAGCAGCCCGTCACCGCCGTTCCCGGCCACGATGGCCTTCACCAGCGGCTGCTCGGCGGCGGCGGCCAGGAACACCTCGAACGCGGCCGTCACCGCGGCCTTGGGGTCGTCGGAGTTGACCCGCACCGCCTCCTCCACCGCACCGAGGAACCGGTCGGCCTCGCGCAGGATGTAGGCCTGGGCGAACGCCGGGCGGGAGCCGAACTCCTTGTAGAGCGTCTGCCTGCTGACCCCGGCGGCGGTCGCCACGTCGGCCATGGTCAGGTCCGACCAGCCCCGGTGGCGCAGCAGCTCACCCGCCGCGTCGAACAGGGTGTCGCGCAGCAGGGCCTTGGCGGCCTCGGCGTACGGAACCCGCGCTCGGAAGGTGGTCATGGGGCCACGTTGTCACCGGGCATCCACGGTGTCAAAGAGGCCGACACCACAAACCCGATTCCCATTCATTTTTTGTCACGCGATGCCAATGCCCACGTCAGACCCTGCATCCCGGCGAGCGGGTGTGGATCACGGCGGTCAAGCGGTCTCGGCGGGGGCGTCGAGGCCGAGGATCTGCACGGCGGCGGCGCGCATCTCCACCTTGCGGACCTTGCCCGTCACCGTCATCGGAAACTCGTCGACCACGTGCACGTAGCGGGGGATCTTGTAGTGGGCCAGCTTGCCGGTGCAGAACTCGCGCACCGCCTCGGCGGTGAGCGGCCCGGCGCCGTCGCGCAGGCGGACCCAGGCCATCAACTCCTCGCCGTAGCGGGGGTCGGGGACGCCGATGACCTGGGCGTCGAGGACGGCGGGGTGGGTGTAGAGGAACTCCTCGACCTCGCGCGGGTACACGTTCTCGCCGCCGCGGATCACCATGTCCTTGATGCGGCCGGTGATGTTGAGGTAGCCCTCGGCGTCCATCACCGCGAGGTCGCCGGTGTGCATCCAGCGGGCGGCATCCACGGCCTCGGCGGTCTTGTCCGGCTGCTCCCAGTAGCCGAGCATCACCGAGTACCCGCGGGTGCACAGCTCCCCCGGCTCGCCGCGCGGCAGCGTCCGCCCGCTGTCCGGGTCGACGACCTTGACCTCCAGGTGCGGGTGCACCCGGCCCACCGTCGACACCCGGCGCTCGACGCTGTCGTCGGCGCGGGTCTGGGTGGACACCGGGGAGGTCTCGGTCATGCCGTAGCAGATGGTCACCTCGGTCATGCCCAACCGGTCGATCACCTGCTTCATCACCTCCACCGGGCACGGCGACCCGGCCATGATCCCGGTGCGCAGCGCGCTCAGGTCCAGCCCGTCGAGCCCCGGTTCGGCGAGGACGGCGATGAACATGGTCGGCACCCCGTAGAGGGAGGTGCACTTCTCCTCGGCGGTGGCGGCGAGGGTGGCCGCCGGGTCGAAGCCGGGGGCGGGGATGACCACGCACGCCCCGTGGCTGGTGGCCGCCAGGTTCCCCATGACCATGCCGAAGCAGTGGTAGAACGGCACCGGGATGCAGATGCGGTCCTGCTCGGTGTAGGAGCAGAGTTCGCCGACGAAGAAGCCGTTGTTGAGGATGTTGTGGTGGCTGAGGGTGGCGCCCTTGGGGAAACCGGTGGTGCCCGAGGTGTACTGGATGTTGATCGGGTCGTCGGCGGAGAGGGTGGCGCCGATCCCGGCCAGGGTGGCGGGATCGCCTTCGGTGGCCAGCAGGGCGTTCCACGTCTCCTGTCCGATGAGGACGATGTCTTCGAGCGCGGCGCAGTTCGGGCGGACCTCCTCGATCATCGCGGCGTAGTCGGAGGTCTTGAAGCTCTCGGCGGCGACCAGGGTGCGGATGCCCGCCTGGTTGAGGACGTACTGGAGTTCGTGGACCCGGTACGCCGGGTTGATGTTGACCAGGATCGCGCCGACCTTGGCGGTGGCGTACTGGGTGAGCACCCACTCCGCGCAGTTCGGCGCCCAGATGCCCACCCGGTCGCCCTTGCCCACCCCGAGGCCGAGCAGGCCGTGCGCCACGGCGTTGACGTCCCTGGCGAACTCGGCGTAGGTCCAGCGCCTGCCCGTGCCCCGGTCGACCAGCGCCTCCCGGCCGCCGTGGGCGGCGACCGTGCGGTCGAGGTCGGCGCCGATGGTGTCGCCGAGCAGCGGGACGTCGGAGGTGCCGGAGGCGTAGCTGGGCAGTACGGGCGTCATCGAGGTCTCCTCCGCCGTCGGTGTGCTCCCTGTCACCCTAGTTCCCCGCCCGGGCCCGACGTGACTTCGAGTTTTCCTGGACACTGGGTGGTGTGCGACTGATCCTGAACGTCATCTGGTTCGTGCTGTGCGGCTTCTGGATGGCCCTCGGCTACCTCATCGCGGGCATCCTCTGCTGCATCCTGATCATCACGATCCCGTTCGGGTTGGCCTCGTTCCGCATCGCCAACTACGCGCTGTGGCCCTTCGGGCGCACGGTCGAATCGCGCCGGGACGCGGGGGCGGCCTCGCTGCTGGGGAACATCATTTGGATCATCGTCGCGGGCTGGTGGCTGGCCATCGGCCACCTGGTGACCGGGGTCGCGCTGTGCGTGACGATCATCGGCATCCCGCTGGGGATCGCGAACTTCAAGCTCATCCCGGTCAGCCTGATCCCGCTCGGCACCCGCATCGTCCCGACCCCGGACCGCTACTACCCGGCCACGTACGCCCGCTGACCCCGCCGCTACCCCTTGGCGGGGTCGGTGGCCCCGGCCCCGCCGGTGTCCACAGCGGACTCGCCGTCGGTGGGCTCGATCGGCTCGGCCGACTCGACGGGCTCGACCGCGTCCGCTCCGGCGTTCTGCGGCGAGTCGGCGGCCTGAGCAGACTCCCCCGACTGGGCGGAATCAGGCTCCGCCTCAGCAGGCTCAGCCTCGGTGGCCTCGGGCTCGGCGGGTTCAAGCTCGGTGGGCTCGGGTTCCGGCGGGGTGGCCATGGCGGCTTCCCGGGCGCGTTCGGCCTCGGCGATCGCGGCGTCGAAGTCGGCCTCGTCGGAGGCCGCCGACGACCACGGCAGCCTGACCACCAGGCACGGGCCGCCGACGAACAGGCCCGCGTCCACGCCCAGGGCCTTGCCGCCCGCGTACTCGTACGGGCCCTCGATCAGGGCCGGGGGCAGGCCGAGCTGGTCGGCGATGACGCTGTGGCCGTGGATGACCATCCGCCCGCCGTAGGCGGCGAGCAGCCGGTCGACCGCCTCTTCCCCGTGCGGGCCGCGGAAGGCGTACCTGGTCGTCATCCGGCGCCACAGCTCCCACCACTGGAACAGGTCGTCGGAGTGCAGGATCTCGCGGACCGAGGCGTTCACCGTCTCCAGGTCCTCGCCCCAGCCCAGGTACTCCAGGGTGTCGGAGTGCATCAGCAGGTCGTCGCCGACCAGGGCCAC
Source organism: Actinokineospora spheciospongiae (assembly GCF_003182415.1). NCBI lineage: Bacteria > Bacillati > Actinomycetota > Actinomycetes > Pseudonocardiales > Pseudonocardiaceae > Actinokineospora > Actinokineospora spheciospongiae. Next base: position 522,594 of record NZ_QHCP01000002.1, read on the forward strand.
CACCGGGCGGTCGGTGAGCCAGTCGACGTGCGCGGGGGTCAGGGCCTCCTGGTCCGACAGCAGGCCGCCGTTCATCTCCCAGCTCCTGGCGAAGCTGCGCGGGCCGAAGTCGGACGGGACGTCGGTGTCGCCGAACCGGTGCATCCCCAGCAGCAGGATCTCGTGGTTGCCGAGGAGGGTCTGCACCTGCCCGCCCGCCGCCGCCGCTTCGGCCGAGAGGCGCATGACGAGTTCGATCACGCCGATGCCGTCCGGGCCGCGGTCGACGAAGTCGCCGAGGAACCACAGGTGGGCGGTGCCGCCGGTCCAGGTCCCGCCGGGGTCGACCAGGCCTACCTCGTGCAGTGCGGCCACCAGTTCGTCGCGGTGGCCGTGCACGTCGCCGACCACGTAGGTCTCGACGGGCTCAACAGGGTCGTGCTCCACACCACTGACGATAGGCGAGGGGTGAAACGCGTGCGCAGCGATGGTCCCCGTGGTGACCTGGGGTGTTCACCCGGTGGGAAAGGGTTCGGCCGTTCGGCCCACGAGATCGGCCACCGATTCGATCACCCGGGTGGGCCGGTAGGGGAAGCGGTCGGCGGTGTCCAGGCCGGAGATGCCGGTGAGCACCAGGATGGTCCGCAGGCCCGCCTCCAGGCCGCTGCGGACGTCGGTGTCCATCCGGTCGCCGATCATCAGGGTGTTCTCGGAGTGGGCGCCGAGCGCGCGCAGGCCCGAGCGCATCATCAGCGGGTTGGGCTTGCCGACGTAGTAGGGGGCGCGGCCGGTGGCCCGCTCGATCAGGGCGGCGACCGCGCCGGTGGCGGGCAGCGACCCCTCGCGGCTGGGGCCGGTGGCGTCGGGGTTGGTGGCGATGAACCTGGCCCCCTCCTCGACCAGGCGGATGGCGCGGGTGATCGCGGTGAAGCTGTAGGTGCGGGTCTCGCCGAGCACGACGTAGTCCGGGTCGCGGTCGGTGAGGGTGTAGCCGATCTCGTGCAGGGCGGTGGTCAGGCCCGCCTCGCCGATGACGTACGCCGAGCCGTGCGGGCGCTGGCTGTCGAGGAAGCGGGCGGTGGCCAGCGCGGAGGTCCAGATGGACCGCTCGGGCACGTCGAGGCCGGTGCGCAGCAGGCGGGCGCGCAGGTCGCGCGGGGTGTAGATGGAGTTGTTGGTCAGCACCAGGAACGGGTTGCCCTGGGCGGTCAGCTCGGCGATCAACTCGGCCGCGCCGGGGATGGGGTGCTCCTCGTGCACCAGCACGCCGTCCATGTCCATCAGGTACGTCCAGACCATGGCGCAGACGCTACCCAGCCGCGGCGGTCCCGGCCGGGTGGACGGCGACGGCGGCGGCCTTGACGCTGAGGTGGACGGGGGTGCCGGGTTCCAGGGCCAGGTCGGCGACGGCGGCGGGGGTCAGGTCGGCGGCGAGGCCGGTGACCCAGGCCGGGCCGCCGGGGGTGGCGGCGACGCGGACCCGGACGGTGTCGCCGTGCGGTTCGAGGGCGGCGACGACGGCGGCGAAGACGTTGCGGGGGCTGCCCTGGGTCGGGCTGGTGTAGACGGCGACGTCGGCGGGGCGGAAGACGGCGACGGCCGGTTCGCCTGCCGGCCCCGCCGCGGCGGCGACCAGGGTGCCGTCGGGGGTGCGCAGGCCCGCCGGGTCGCCGGTGCCGGAGACGAGGTTGAGGCCCGCGACGCGGGCGGTGAACGCCGTGCGCGGGCGGGACAGCACCGCGCGGGTCGGGCCGTCCTCGACGACCCGACCATCGGTGAGGACCAGGACGCGGTCGGCGAGGGCCAGGGCGTCGAGCGGGTCGTGGGTGACCAGCAGCGCCGTGCGCCCGGTCGCGGCCAGCACGCGGCGGACGACCCCGCGCAGGACCGGGGTGGCGTCGACGTCGAGGGCGGCGAAGGGTTCGTCGAGCAGCAGCAGCCCCGGTTCGGCCGCCAGCGCCCTGGCCAGGGCCACCCGCTGGGCTTGGCCGCCGGAGAGCGCGGCGGGTTTGCGGGCGGCGAACTCCGCCGCGCCCACCTCGGCCAGCCACCGCCTGGCCACCTCGTCCGCCGGCCCGCGCCGCGCCCCGGTGGCGCGGGGGCCGAAGGCGACGTTCGCCAGGGCGGTCAGGTGCGGGAACAGCAGCGCGTCCTGCGCCAGCAGCCCGACGCCGCGCCGGGCCGGGGGCAGCCGGACGCCTGCGGCGGTGTCGGTCAGCACCCGGTCGTCGACGGTGACGCGGCCGTGGTCGGGCAGCAGCAGCCCGGCGAGGACGTCGAGCAGCGTGGACTTGCCGGAACCGTTGGGGCCGAGGACGGCGACGACCTCCCCGGCCGCCACCTCGACCGCGACGTCCAGGGTGAACCGGTCCCGCGCCACCCGCACCCGGGCGGACAGCCCGTTCACCGCTGCCCCCGCAGCGCGCGCGGCCGGGCCACGGCGATCACCGCGACGGCCACGACCACCAGCAGCAGCGACAGCGCCACCGCACCGTCCACATCGGTCTCGGCGAGCAGGTACACCTGGAGCGGCAGGGTCCGGGTGACCCCCTCCAGGGAGCCCGCGAAGGTGATCGTCGCGCCGAACTCCCCCAGCGCGCGGGCGAACGAGAGCACCAGTCCGGAGCCCAGGGCGGGCAGCACCAGCGGCACGGTCACCCGCCGGAACACCGTCCACGGCCGCGCCCCGAGCGTCGCCGCGACCGCCTCGTACCGCTCCCCCGCGGTGCGCAGCGCCCCCTCCAGGCCGACGACGAGGAACGGCATCGCCACGAACACCTGGGCGATGACCACCGCGGCGGTCGTGTACGGGATGCGCACGCCCGGCAGGTGCGAGCCGAGCAGGCCGCCGCGCCCCAGCAGGTACAGCAGCGCGAGCCCGCCCACGACCGGCGGCAGCACGAGCGGCAGCAGCACCACCGCCCGCAGCACCCGCACCCCCGGCACCCGCGACCGCGCGAGCACGACGGCGAGCGGGCCGCCCAGCAGCAGGCAGAGCACTGTGGACAGTGCGGCGGTGCGCAGCGACAGGCCGAGCGCCGCCACCGCGCCGGGGCTGGTGATCCTGGCGGGCAGCGACGACAGGTCCGAGCGCGCGACGAGCCCGACCACCGGGAGCACCACCAGGGCCAGCGCGACCGCGGCGGGCACCCACAGCAGGACCGGCAGGCCGGTGCGGACCCGCCGGTCCCGGGTGCTCACGGCGCGCTGAACCCGGCCCTGGCCAGTTCCGCCTGCCCGTCGGCGCCGCGCACCAGGGCCACGAACTCCCTGGCGAGATCGGCCTGCGGGGCGGACTTGAGCACAGCGATCGGGTAGTCGTTGACGGCCTTGTCCGCCTCGGGGAACCCGACCGCGGTGACCCCGTCGCCCGCGGCCTTGGCGTCGGAGACGTAGACCAGGCCCGCGTCGGCCTCCCCGGCGCGCACCTTGGTCAGCACCGCCTTGACGTCCTGCTCCTCGCTGGCGGGCCGCAGGGTGACCCCGGCGGCGTCGGCGGCCTTCTTCGACGCCGCCCCGCACGGCACCTGCGGCGCGCACACGACCGTCGTCACGCCTTCTTTGCCCAGGTCGGCCAGGCCGGTGATCTTCGCCGGGTTCCCGGGCGGGGTGACGATGGTGAGCTTGTTGGTCGCGAACACCACGGCGGGGGCGGCGAGCAGGGCCTCCACCTTCTCCATGTTGGCGATGTCGGCGGAGGCGAACACGTCGGCGGCGGCGTCGTTGGCGAGCTGCTGGGCCAGGGCGGACGACCCGGCGAAGTTGAGCCGGACGTCGACGCCGGGGTGGCCTGCCTCGAACTCCTTCTCCAGCGCGGTGAACGACTCGGTGAGCGAGGCGGCGGCGAAGACGGTCAGCGCCCTGCCCCCCTGGTCCGAGCCGGTGCCGCAGCCCGCGAGGACGAGGGCCGTGGCGGCCACGACGACGAACTTGCGCATGCGGGGCATCTCCTCGGGAGGGGTCAGGGCGTTTCGACGATGACCTGGGTCGCCTTGACGACCGCGACCGCCAGCGAGCCGGGCGCCAGGCCCAGCTCGCGGACGGCCTCGCTGCTCATCAGCGACACCACCCGGTGCGGGCCGCACTGGATCTCGACCTGGGCCATGACCGCGTCCTGCACGACCGAGGTGACCAGGCCGACGAACCGGTTGCGCGCGGAGCGCCCGACCCCGGTGGGGTCCGGCGCCGCCTCGGCCTGCGACCGGGCGAACTCGGCCAGCACCGCGCCGTCGACCACCTTGCGGCCGGAGGCGTCCAGCCCCGCAGCGAGGTGGCCCGCGTCGACCCACCGGCGAACGGTGTCATCGCTGACCCCCAGCAGGCGCGCGACGTCAGAAAACCGATAGTGCGGCATGGAACAGACCATACTTCCGCATCTGCGGTCTTGCGGTCGAGAAGCCCCGGATCACTGGCATTTCCCGGTCCGGCGACCCCATCCGCCCGGCGACTACCCTCGAACCGGTGAGCATGGTCGATCTCGGATTGCCCGTAGTGCCGAGCGTCGCCGGACGCCCCGACAACCCCCGGCTGGTGGACGGCTTCGGCCGGATCGCCACCGACCTGCGCGTGTCGCTGACCGACCGGTGCAACCTGCGCTGCACCTACTGCATGCCCGCCGCGGGCCTGGACTGGATGCCCGGCTCGCAGATGCTGTCGGACGCGGAGCTGGGCAGGCTGATCAGGATCGCGGTCGAGGACCTGGGCGTCACCGACGTCCGGTTCACCGGCGGCGAGCCGACCCTGCGCAAGGGCCTGGAGGAGCTGATCGCCTCGGTGGCGGCCCTGAGCCCGCGACCGCGCATCTCGATGACCACCAACGCCGTCGGCCTGGCCCGGCGGGCCGACGCGCTGCGCGCCGCCGGGCTCGACCGGGTGAACGTCTCGCTGGACACCGTGCGGCGGGAGCGCTACGCCGAGCTGACCCGCCGCGACCGGCTCCCCGACGTCCTCGACGGCCTCGCCGCCGCCCGCGCCGCCGGGCTGACCCCGGTGAAGGTCAACGCGGTGCTGCTGCGCGGGGTCAACGACGACGAGGCGGCCGACCTGCTGCGGTTCTGCGTCGAGCACGGGTACGCGCTGCGGTTCATCGAGCAGATGCCGCTGGACCCGCAGCACGGCTGGGACCGCTCGGAGATGGTGACCGCGGCGGAGATCCTGGAGCTGCTGGGCGCGGAGTTCGCGCTGACCCCGTCGCCGAGCGCGCGCGGGGCCGCCCCGGCCGAGCGCTGGCTGGTCGACGGCGGACCCGCCGACGTCGGCGTGATCGCCTCGGTGACCCGGCCGTTCTGCGGCGACTGCGACCGCACCCGGCTCACCGCGGACGGGGCGCTGCGGTCGTGCCTGTTCAGCACGACCGAGACCGACCTGCGCGGCCCGCTGCGCGCGGGCGCGCCGGACGCGGAGATCGCCGACCGGTGGCGGGCGGCGATGTGGGGCAAGCTCGCCGGGCACGGCATCAACAACACGGGCTTCGCCCAGCCCGACCGGCCGATGAGCGCGATCGGGGGCTGACCGGTGATCGAGACCGAGGTGCGGGTGCGGTATTTCGCGGGCGCGCGCGCGGCCGCGGGCGTGCGGGAGGAGACGGTGCGCCTGCCCGCGGGCGCCACCGTGGCCGACGCGGTGGCCGCCCTGGGAGCCCGGCACGGCGCGGCGCTGGCGCGGGTGCTGCCCGCGGCGAGCTTCCTGCTGGACGGTGTCGCTGTCCGTGACCGCGACATCCGGCTGCCCGATGTAACCGGTTTGGACGTTCTGCCCCCTTTCGCGGGGGGCTGATGGGCTTCCCGAACGGCCCAACGACGTGGGATCGGCGTAAGGCAGGTCTCACCCTCGGTGAATTATCTCGGGTAGGACACGGCGAAATAACAGCCCGGCTCACCCCCCTAAACAGCGAAAACCTGGGGGATCGTTTGAGGTTGCGCGGCGTTACTGTGACGACGGTCACCCCCCTTCCGATTTCCGTAAGCCCACGCGGTTACGTACCGTCGCTTTCGGTCGGACCCGAAACCGACCACGCAGTACCCGGGAGTCCGTAGTGCCGAACCCTGTCCGGCGGCCTCCCGGGAACCAACCCCGAGCGAAAGCGACTTCCGGACAGGGGCGAGGGACCACGGACGGTCACGGGCAACCGTGATCGCAGTGGAGCCGGGTGAACACCACCGGCCGGGCCGCACGACTGGGCCCGACCCGCAGCGTTGATCACGCAGGCACGGGAGCCAGAGATCCCCGAATGTCCTACCGAGGCAAGCACCGCAAGCCGTCCACCACCAAGCGCGCCATCGCCCGAGTCGTCGTCGCAGGCGTCGCGGTCGGCGCCCCGATGGCGGTCGCCGCGACCCCGGCCTCGGCCGACACCGTGAACTGGGACGCGATCGCGCAGTGCGAGAGCGGCGGCAACTGGAGCACCAGCACCGGCAACGGCTATTACGGCGGCCTCCAGTTCAGTCCGAGCACCTGGCGCGCCAACGGCGGCAGCGGCTCCGCGCACAACGCGAGCCGCGAGGAGCAGATCCGCGTCGCGGAGAACGTGCTCAAGACCCAGGGCATCGGCGCCTGGCCGGTGTGCGGCAAGAAGTCGGGCAGCTCCGCCAAGCCCGCCACCGCCGCCGCGAAGAAGCCGGTGACGTCGAAGAAGGCGACCCCCGCGCAGAAGAAGGCCACCCCCAAGGCCACCACGAAGGCCGCCGCCCCGAAGGCGACCACGAAGAAGGCGGCCCCCGCCGCCCCGGTCGCCGCGGTGAGCACGTCGAACCCGGCCGGTGACTACACCGTGCTCGCGGGCGACACGCTGTCGAAGATCGCCAACCAGCTCAACGTCGCCGGTGGGTGGCAGTCGCTGGCCGAGAAGAACAAGAACTTCATCAGCGACCCGAACCTGATCCTCGTGGGTCAGAAGATCGCCACGAAGTAGGTTTCGCACGCTCGAGCGCTCCCGAGCCCCCGCCGTCCATCTCGGGCGGCGGGGGCTCGGTCATGCTCGGGGTGCTCACCCGCGATCAGGTCGCCGGAGGTCAGGTCGGCGGAGGTCAGGTCGGCGGCGCTGAGCCGGTGATCAGGGGCAGTTGACCCACTCGTCGGTGCCGTCGGTGAACCGCTGGTGCTTCCAGATCGGCAGCCGGGCCTTCACCTCGTCCACCAGCCGCGCGCAGGTGGCGAACGCGGCGCCCCGGTGGTCGGCGGCGACGGCGACGGCCAGGGCGGTGTCCCCGATCGCCAGGTCGCCGACCCGGTGCGAGACCGCCAGCGCGCGCACCCCCGGGGAGGTCGCGGCGACGTCCGCGGCGACCTCGGCGAGGACGTCCCCGGCGCTGGGGTGGCCCTCGTAGGTCAGGGACGTGACACCGCGCCCGCCGTCGTGGTCGCGCACGACCCCCGCGAAGGTCACCACGGCGCCCGCGGCGCGGTGGTCGACCAGGGCGGCGTGCTCGTCGACCGACAGGTCGTCCCCGGACACCTCGGCGCGCAGCACCGCGGCGGGCGCCCCGGGGGCCGGGTGCTCGCCGGGCGACTGCCCGGCGTCCGACGCCCCGCCCCGGTGGCCGGACCGCTGCGCAACGGGATCGGCTTGGTGCTGCCCGGCGAGGTCGGCCCGGTGCTGCGCGGCGGAGCCTGCCTGATGCGGCGCAGTGGGATCGGCCTGCTGCTGCGCGGCGGGATCGGCTTGGGGTTGTGCGGCGGGGGCCGGGTGGTCGCCGCCGTGGAGTTGGTCGACGGCGTGGGTCAGGACGCCGTCGAGGACGGCGAGGCCGTCGCGGACGCCGCCGGTGGAGCCGGGCAGGTTGACCACCAGGGTGCGACCGGCGACCCCGGCCAGGCCGCGCGACAGCACCGCCGTGGGCACCCCCGGCAGGCCCGCGGCGCGGATGGCGTCGGCCAGGCCGGGGACCTCGTGGTCCAGCACGGCCCGGGTCGCCTCGGGGGTGCGGTCGGTGGGGTTGATGCCGGTGCCGCCGGTGGTGAGGACGACGTCGACCGAGTCGGCCACGGCCGCGCGCAGCGCCGCCTCGACCGGGGCGCCGTCGGGGACCACGGCCGGGTCGGGCGTGGCGAAGCCGCGGTCGCGGAGCCAGGCGGCGATCAGCGGCCCGGTCCGGTCCGGGTAGACCCCGCCCGCCGCCCGGTTGGAGGCGGTGATCACCCGGCCGGTGCGCTCGCTCATGCCTCTCCCCTGCTCCAGGTGCCGGTCTTGCCGCCGTCCTTGCGGTCGACGCGGACCTGGTCCAGCACGGCGGCGGGGTCCACGGCCTTGATCATGTCGTGCAGGGTGAGCCCGCAGACCGCGACGGCGGTCAGCGCTTCCATCTCCACCCCGGTGCGGTCGGCGGTGCGGGCGGTGGCGGTGATGCGCACCTCCGACCCGGACGCGACCAGCTCCACCTCCACCCCGGTCAGCGCGATCGGGTGGCACAGCGGGACGAGGTCCGGGGTCCGCTTGGCGCCCATGATCCCGGCGATCCGGGCGGTGGCCAGCGCGTCCCCCTTGGGCAGCCCGTCGCGCAGCAGCAGCCCCACCACCTCCTCGGTGGTGCGCACCACCCCGGACGCGACCGCCACCCGCGCGGTCACCGCCTTCTCCGACACGTCGACCATCCGGGCGGCGCCGGAGGCGTCCACATGGCTCAGTTCACCCACGTGCCGATGCTACGGCCCGGCCCCCGGGCTACGCGGTGGCGGTGGCCGCCTTGCGGACGGCGTCGGCGACGGCCGGGGCGACCGCGGCGTCGAAGACGCTGGGCACGATGAACGAGGCGTTGAGCCGCTCACCGTCGACCACGTCGGCGATGGCGTCGGCGGCGGCCAGCAGCATCTCGTCGGTGATGGTGTGGGCCTGGGCGTCGAGGAGGCCGCGGAAGACGCCGGGGAAGGCCAGCACGTTGTTGATCTGGTTCGGGTAGTCCGAGCGGCCGGTGGCGACGACCGCGGCGTGCCGCTGGGCCTCCAGCGGGTCGATCTCCGGGTCCGGGTTGGCCAGGGCGAACACCACCGGGTCGGGGGCCATGGTGGCGACCTGCTCGGCGCCGAACAGGTTGGGCGCGGACACGCCGATGAACACGTCCGCCCCGACCAGCGCGTCGTGCAGCCGACCGGACACCCCGTCGCGGTTGGTGTTGGTGGCGACCCAGCGCAGGTTCGCGTCGGTGTCGCCGCGGGCGCCGTGCACGATGCCGTCGACGTCGACGGCCAGGATGTCGACCGGGCCGAGCTTGTCGCCGGTGTGGCGTTGCAGCAGCAGGCGGATGATCGCCGAGCCCGCCGCGCCGACGCCGCAGACCACGACCTTGCAGTCGGACAGGTCCTTTCCGACGACCCGCAGGGCGTTGCGCAGGGCGGCGACCACGCAGATGGCGGTGCCGTGCTGGTCGTCGTGGAACACCGGGATGTCGAGCTTCTCCCGCAGCCTGGCCTCGATCTCGAAGCAGCGCGGCGCGGCGATGTCCTCCAGGTTGATGCCGCCGTAGACCGGGGCGATCAGCTCCACCGTGCGGATGATCTCCTCGGTGTCCTGGGTGTCCAGGCACACCGGCCAGGCGTCGACCGAGCCGAACTTCTTGAACAGCGCCGCCTTGCCCTCCATCACCGGCAGCGCGGCGGCGGGGCCGATGTTGCCCAGCCCGAGCACCGCCGACCCGTCGGTGACCACGGCGACGGTGTTGCGCTTGATGGTCAGCCGCCGCGCGTCGTCCGGGTTCTCCGCGATCGCGGTGCAGACCCTGGCCACCCCGGGGGTGTAGGCGCGGGAGAGGTCGTCGCGGTTGCGCAGGGCGACCTTGGCGGTGACCTCGATCTTGCCGCCGAGGTGCATCAGGAAGGTGCGGTCGGACACCTTGCGCACCTCGACCCCGGGCAGCGCGCCGAGGGTGTCGGAGATGTCGCGGGCGTGGTTGGCCGACATCGCGTTGCAGGTGATGTCGACCACGACCCGGTCGGTGTGCGACTCGACCACGTCGAACGCGGTGATGACACCGCCGACCCGGCCGACCGCGCTGGTGAGGTCACCAGCGGCCCCGGCGGACGGGGGCGCCTCGACCCGGACGGTGATGGAGTAACCGGGACCGGGGACGGGCATGTCGCTGCGCTCCAACTTCGGCGATCGAGGAACGAGCGCAGCTTAGCCCTGTCGGGTGCTCACAAATCCCACCGGGCGAACTGTCCGGCGGTGAGCGGGACGACCTACGGCGCGTCCTGGCGGTTGATCTCCGTGACCGGGTGCACGTAGGGCACCGAGTCGAGCGGGAACGTGGTGTCGCCGAACGGCGAGAGCGCGCCCTGCCGGTCCGAGTGCAGCTCGCTGACCGGGTGCGACCCGTTGTCGTCACCGCGCCACTCGGGGTCGATGCGGTGCTTGACGCGGTCCTTCTTGGCGACCTTCGCCACGGCTCCTCCTCGGTTGGCACTGCGGTTCCGGCGAGTACCGAGGTTACCGGAACCACCGTGCGTATACCGTGGTCAGGGTGTCCGGCCCCACGCTCACCGACTGGCTCCGCGCCAGGGACGACGAGACGCTGGCCGCCGTGCTGCGCGCCCGCCCCGACCTGGCGACCCCCCGACCGGCGGACACCGCCGTGCTGGCCACCCGCGCGGGCTCCCGCGCGTCGGTGGCCAGAGCCGCGGAGGGCCTGGACACGTTCACCCTGGCCGTCCTCGACGCCCTGCTCGCCGCCGACGCCGACCGCGCCCCGGTCCCGCTGCGGCGGGTGGTCGAGCACCTCCCCCCGGGCACCCCGGAGGAGTCCGCCCGCGCCGCCGTCGACCGGATGCGCGCCCTGGCCCTGGCCTGGGGCGAGGACGACGCGCTCGCGCTGCCCCCGGCCGCCCGGGAGGCGGGTGGCCCCACCGCGTCCTTGGGCAGGCCCTCGCCCACCCTGGAGCACGCGGACGTCCCGGCGCTGGTCGAGGCCCTGCCCGAGGACGAGCGCAAGGTGCTCGCCACCCTGGCGGGCGGGCGCCCGGTGGGCCGCACCCGGGACGCGGCGATCGTGCTGCCGCTGGCGCAGGCCAAGACCCCGATCCAGCGCCTGCTGTCCAGGGGCCTGCTGACCAGGTTGGACGCGGAGACGGTGGAGCTGCCCGGCCAGGTCGGCGCCGTCCTGCGCGGCACCCCGGCGTCGGTCGAGGTCACCGAACCCGAACTGCGCACCACCACCCGCAAGGCCGCGCTGGTCGACTCGACCGCGGCGGGCGCCGCCCTGGAGCTGGTGCGCCACGTCGAGACCCTGGTCCGCCTGTGGTCCACCGAGCCGCCGCCGGTCCTCAAGTCCGGCGGCCTGGGGGTGCGCGACCTGAAGAAGGTCGCCCGCGTCACCGAGCTGTCCGAGCGGGACGCCACCCTGCTGGTCGAGGTGGCCGCCGCCGCGGCCCTGGTGGCCGACAACGAGGCGGCCACCCCGGAGTGGGTCCCGACCAACCACGCCGACCTGTGGATGGCCGCCACCCCGGCGAACCGCTGGGCCACCCTGGCCACGGCCTGGCTGGACCTCCCCCGCCTCCCCGGCCTGGGCGGTCTGCGCGACGCCAAGGACCGCATCCTGGCCCCGCTGTCGGACGAGCTGCGCAGGCCCGCGGCCCCGGTGGAGCGCCTGCGGGTGCTGGACGTGCTGGCGGACCTGCGCGCGGGCACCGGCGTCACCGACCCGGACGACCTGGCTGCGGTCCTGGCCTGGCGCGCCCCCCGCCGCGGCGGCAGGCTGCGCGACGAGATGGTCCGCTGGACCCTCGCCGAGGCCACCACCCTGGGCCTGGTCGCCCTGGGTGCCCTCAGCGGCCCCGGCCGCACCCTGGTCGCGGAGGGCGCGGCCCCCGCGGCCAAGCGCATGGCCGAGGCCCTGCCCGACCCCATCGACCACGTCCTGGTCCAGGCCGACCTGACGGTGGTCGCCCCCGGCCCCCTGGAACCCCACCTGGCCGCCCGCATCACCGAAACCGCCGACGTCGAGTCGGCGGGCAGCGCCACGGTCTACCGGGTCAGCGAGTCCTCCATCCGCCGAGCCCTCGACGCGGGCCGCTCCGCGGCCGACCTGCACGAACTCTTCACCACGAAGTCCAAGACCCCCATCCCCCAATCCCTCGAATACCTCATCGACGACGTGGCCCGCCGCCACGGCCGCCTCAGGGGAGGGGCAGCCACCTCCTTCCTGCGCTGCGACGACCCCGCCCTGATCGCCGAGGTCGCCGCCAGCCCCACCGCCACCACCCTGCAACTGCGCAAGATCGCCCCCACGGTCCTGGTCAGCCCCCTCCCCCTCCTGGAAATCCTCGACGACCTCCGAGCCGCGGGCTTCGCCCCCGCCGCCGAGGGCGCCGACGGCCAGGTCGTCGACCTCCGCCCCACCGGCCGCCGAATCCAAACCCCCGCCAAGGCCCTGCGCCGCGCGGTCCCCCGCACCCCCGGCCCCGACCAACTCACCGACATGGTCGCCGCCATGCGAGCGGGCGACCGAGCAGCCGACAGCAGGCGCGGCCGCACCGTCTCGGCGAAGTCCGGCTCCGGCTCCGGCTCCGGCGCCAACACAGCCGAAACCCTCGCCCTCCTCCAAGAGGCCACCCGAGCCCACCAGGCGGTCTGGATCGGCCTGGTCGACGCCCACGGCGTGGCCAGCCAACGGGTGATCGAACCCCTCCGCATCGGCGGCGGCATCCTGGAGGGCAAGGACCCCACCAGCGAGGAAATCCGCCGCCTCCCCCTCCACCGCATCACCAGCGCGGCCCTGGTCGAATCAGACAACTAGCCCCCACCACAGCCACAGCCACAGGCCACAGGCCACAGGCCACAGGCACACAAAAGCCCGGACGAGCCCCTCGCCCGGGCTTCACTCCCTCAACTCGTCGGTCTGCAACGAAACCGCCACCCTGCCACCCAACGCCCCCACCCACCCAACCTGACCAGGAGGAGACCTGACCCACTCCCGGCCGCCCTCAGCTCCGCGAACTCGGTGTCAAGGGTGGCCGTAGGCCATCGGCGAAGCCGACGCCGAAGGCGCCCTTGACGCCGAGTTCGCGGAGTTGAACAATCGCGGCTTCCCAGGGTCAGGTCCCCAACCCCGCCACAAGCACCCCAAAGGCGCAGCCGCCCAGCCACAGGCCGCTGAATGGCGCAGCCCAGCCACAACCCCCCAGAAGCGCAGCAAGCAGCAGATCAGCCCGCGCGCGACATCCGCTGCTGCATGGCGTGCTCCACCAACGTGATCAGCGTTTCCTTCGTCGAATCCCGATCCCGAGCGTCAGTCGTCACGATCGGCACCGAAGGCTCAACCGTCAACGCGTCCCGCACATCGTCGATCCGATGGTGCAACACCCGGTCGAAGCAGTTCAACGCGATCACGTAAGGCAGCCCGCGGTCCTCGAAGAAGTCGATCGAAGCGAACGCGTCGGCCAGCCGCCGCGTGTCGACCAGCACGATCGCGCCGATGGCGCCGCGCACCAGGTCGTCCCACATGAACCAGAACCGGTGCTGCCCGGGGGTGCCGAACAGGTACAGGATGAGGTCGGAGTCCAGCGACACGCGCCCGAAGTCCATGGCGACGGTCGTGGTGACCTTGTTCGGGGTCGACGACAGGTCGTCGACGTCCACGCTGGCCTCGGTCATGACGGCCTCGGTGGTCAGCGGGACGATCTCCGACACCGAGCCGACCAGGGTCGTCTTGCCCACGCCGAACCCACCGGCCACGACGATCTTCGCCGAGGTCGTCGGCTGCGGGGATGCGCCGCCGCGCGCGCTGAGGGGACTAGAGCCTGCGGAGCCCACTGAGCACCCTTTCCATGAATTCGATCGACGGCCGGTCGCCCACGACCATGCCGCTCTGGTGGATCGAGACGAGGCCCATGCCCGCCATGTCGCCGATGAGCACCCGCGCGACGCCCAGGGGCAGCCGCAGGTGCGCGGCGACCTCGGCGACGGAGCGGGTGTCCAGGCACAGGCCGCAGATGGACCTGTGCTCGGGACGGACGGCGGCGTCGGGTACCCGGCCCCGGTCGCTGGTGGAGACCAGCGCCTCGATCGCCAGATCGTAGTCGGAGCGGGTGCGCCCGCCCGTCTTGGTGTACGGGCGGACCAGCGACCCGGTTTCGTGCGGTGCGGAGTCGTAGAAGTCGCCGTGTCCACCGAAGTTCCCAGAGTCACCGAAGTTCCCGGAGTCACCGAAGTTCCCACGGTCTCCGAAGTTCCCGGGGTCTCCGAAGTCGGTGAAGGCCGCCGGTGCGGCGAAGTCGGGCTGTTCGGGCTCCGGGTCCAGGTCGGCCACCGCGGGGATCTCCTTGCTGTCCCAGTCTGACTGGGACGGGATGCCCGCGTCGACGCCGGAGTCGCCGTAGAGGGTGGCGCTCGGGCCGCCGAACAGCCTGGCCCGGAAGCCGTCGATGTCGAACCGGTTCGGCGGTTCACCGAATTCGGTGTCGGAGAGGTCCTCCCACCCGCGCTCGGACATGGTCGTCTGCCTCCGCTCAGGCTCACCCATCAGCTTGTCCCGGGGATCGTCGATGTCCCGGTCCGGCTCGAACAGCTCCCGCCGCCCGGCCGCGCGCCGACCCGTGCTCATCGCTCGCCCACCCGTCTCGCCACCGTCTCCACCCGCTCAGTACTCCGTCATCGGCACTGTCACCGGCGCTGCGTGCCCTGCAACTGCGCGCGCAGCTCGGGGGTCATCTGCTGGCCGACCCGCTCCACGAGCAGGGTCATCTCGTACGCGACCAGGCCGATGTCGCAGTTCGGCGCGGCCAGGACGGCCAGGCAGGACCCGTCCGAGATCGACATGAGGAACAGGTAGCCGCGGTCCATCTCGACCACGGTCTGGTTCACCCCGCCCGCCTCGAAGCAGCGCGCCGCGCCCGCGGTGAGGCTCACCAGGCCGGAGGCGACGGCGGAGAGCTGTTCAGCGCGGTCGCGGGGCAGGCCCTGCGAGCCCGCCAGCAGCAGCCCGTCGGCGGACACCACCACGGCGTGCGCCGCGCCGGGGACCTGACGGACGAAATCGGTGATGAGCCACCCGAAGCTACCGGGCTGGTGTACTGACGCGGTCGTCACTCCTGCTCCTCGTCTTGGCGGCTCTCGTCAGAACCGGTCTGGTCTCCAGGGTAGGCGTCGACGAGGGCGTGCCGCCCCCGCCTCACACCTTGCTGGAAGCTGGACATGCGACCGCGGACGGCGTCCGCGGTGCGGGGCGGGAGCGGAGGCGCCGCGGCGGACTGCTCCGCGGTCTCCTCCCTGGGGGCCGCCGACCCGGGCACGAGGTGTGCCTTGGGAACGCGTTTCGGCAGGCCCGCCGTGGTCATGGTGTCCGAGGTGGTGTCCAGCAGGGCCCTGGCCCGCTGCCACCCGTCGTCGCCGGGCGACTGCCAGGCGGCGGCCCTGGCCGAGGAGATCCGCTCGGCCTCGGCGTCCTCGGGGACCTCGGGAGCGTCGGTGGTGTCGCGGTGTTCGTCCTCGGCGTAATGGCCGGGGGCGTCCTGGGGGTCCCGGTGCCCTTCGTCGCCGTCCGCGGCGGGGTCGTGGGCACCGTTGGTCGAGCCGTTGGTCGAGCCGTTCGCCGAACCGCCGCCCGGGGCGTCGAGCCCGGCCAGCGGGTGCGGGGTGGAGCCGGAGTCGGTGGCCTCGAACCACTGGGAGAGCACGGCCTCGTAGATCGGCAGCCGCTCGGTCGGGGCGTCGAGGTCGCCGCGGTCCACCGGCTGCGGGGCCGGGCTGTCCTCGCGGCGGGTGAACGGCGCGTAGGCGTCGAAGCCGCCGTCGCGGCCGAAGCCGGTGCTGTGCCCGTTGAGGTCGGTCTCGGTCCGCTCCTGCGGCTCGGGCTCCTCGACCGGGAGCGGGCCGAACAGGTCGTAGCCGCTGTCCTCGACGCCCGGGCCGTTGTCCGGCTCGGGGTCCTGGGCGCTTGAGCGGCCGAAGGTGGAGATGTCGGTGCCGGAGAAGTCGAAGCCGTGGCCGTTGAGCCGGGCGCTGACCTCCTCCGGGTCGGCCGGGGGACCCCAACCGCCGGTGTCCTCGATGCTGTCGCGCAGGCCGAACTGCGGCTCGAAGGCCGGGAAGCCCGCGAGGTCGTCGGCGGAGCGCTCCACCGGGGACTCGGCCAGGATGCCGCCCTCGGCCTTGGGGGTGCGGTCGCGGTTGGCCCCGCCGAAGGCACCGGCGATGCCGCTGGCCTTGACCGCGGTGTCGCCGAACCCGGCGGTCTGCTGGATGGCGCTGCCGCCCGCGCCCGCGCCGGTGGAGACCAGCGCGGCCGGGACGGTGATCCGCGAGATCAGCCCGCCCTCGATGTCCTCGTTGTCGCGCAGCCGCACCTTGATCTCGTGCCGCTTGGCCAGCCGGGCGACCACGTACAGGCCCATCCGGCGGGTCACCGCGACGTCGAGGTCCGGCGGGTCGGCGAGCCGGGCGTTGGTCGCCTCGATCTCGTCGGCGGTCATGCCGACGCCGGAGTCGGTGATCTGGATGGCCAGTTCCTTCTTGCGGGTCATGGCCATCCGCACGTAGACCTTCTTCTCCGGCTCGGAGAACGAGGTCGCGTTGTCCAGCAGCTCCGCGATCAGGTGGACCAGGTCGGACACCGCGCGGCCCTGCACGGAGATCTCCGGGGCCGAGAGCACCTCGATCCTGGCGTACTGCTCGACCTCCGAGACCGCCGCGCCGACGACCTCGGCGGCGGGGACCGGCCGGGAGAGCTGGCGGCTGAGCCCGGAGCCGGAGAGCACCAGCAGCGACTCGGAGTTGCGCCGCATCCGGGTCGCCAGGTGGTCCAGCTCGAACAGGCTGGCGAGCTGGTCGGGGTCCTGCTCGTCCTGCTCCAGCCGGTCGATCAGCGAGAGCTGGCGCTCGACCAGGGTCTGCGACCGGCGGGACAGGTTGACGAAGATCGAGTTGATGTTGTCGCGCAGCAGCGCCTGCTCGGTCGCCATCCGGACCGCCTGGTCGTGCACCGCGTCGAAGGAGCGGGCGAGCTGGCCGGTCTCCTCGCGGGTGAACACCGGGACCGGGTCGACGGCGTTCTTCGACGCCTCCACCGGGTCGGGGTCGGCGAGGATGCGCTGCACCGTCTCCGGCAGCCGCCGGTTCGCCACGTCCAGGGCGTCGCGGCGCAGCACGCGCAGCGGGACCAGCAGCGAGCGGGCGACCAGGACGGTGACGCCGAGGGCGAGCAGGATGGCCAGCAGCACGATGGCCGCGTCGCGCCAGGCGGTGAAGGCGGCGTCGTCGGCGGACTGCTGGGCCCGGCCGCGCAGCTTCTCGAGCAGCGAGATCTCGACCCGGCGCATCGAGTCGGCGGTGACCTTGGCGTCGTTGATCAGCCGGGCGCCGTCGATGTTGAGCGGCCTGCCCTGGTCGGCGTTGTTCAGCGCGGTCTGCACGACCCGCGCGCGGTCGTCGACCTCGAAGCCGGAGAAGGTGTCGGCGAAGAACTGGGCCTCGACCGGGTCGGCGTTGGCGCGGAAGTTGCCGATGGCGGCGTTGTAGCCGGCCTCGGCGGCCCTGGCCTGCTCCTGCATCCCGGCCGGGAAGGCGCCGCGCGCCGCGGCGATCATCAGGATGGAGTTCTGCCTGCTGAGGAACTCCTTGGCCTGCACGATCGCCAGCGAGGTCGCGCCGAGCCGGGAGATCTCCGACTGGGCCAGCGTGGAGGTGAACTCCGCGCCCGCGGCCAGCACGTTCTCCAGCAGCGCGCTGTAGGCCCGGTAGACGGCCACGTCGGGGTAGGAGCTCGCGGTCGACAGCGCCGCGTTGCGCACCGCGCCGACGGCGCCGAGGCGGCCCGCGAGGTCGGCGAGCAGCTCGCCGTTGGCGGTGGAGCTGGCGGCGGCGGCCTGGGTCAGCTTGTTCAGGCTGGCGTTGGTGCGCTGGATCTGGCCCTGCATGGGGGCGGTGTCGCCGGTGCGGTTGCCCGCCACGAACGCGACCACCATGTTCCGCTCGCCCTGCAGGTCGTGCACCAGGGCGACGACGTCGAGGGTGGCGGTGATGCTGGTGGAGGCGTCGTCGAAGGTGGACGCGCGGTCGAGCTCACCGGCCGCGCGCAGCACGCCGAGGGCGATGGCGGTGATGATGGGGACCAGCAGGACGGCGATCAGCTTGGTGCGCAGCCGCCAGTTGCGCAGCCGCCAGCGCGAGCCGCCCTCGACGATCTTGCGACCGGAGCTCCTCGCCTTGGCCGCCGCGCCCGCTTCTGCCTCGGACGTGGTGGGCCCACCGGTGTGGTCGGGCACTGCCAGCACTCTCCCTGCATCTGAGCCAGTAGCCCGTCGAGTCGGTGGCCGGCTTCGCACGGACAACTTCGCAGCAGGGGGACGGTCGCGTCACCGACTCCTGACGCGAGCCCGCCGGGTTGGCCGGATTCGACCGAATCCGGGTTACCGACCGGTACCGCGCCAGCGCCTCCGTGCTGCTCGGCAGAGCGTACCCCTGACTGTGGACACAGAAGGTAGCGAAGTCCACGTTCCGATGTAACCCTTCCAGGGCATCATCACAGGGAGTGGCCAACCGTTAGCCCAGTCGATCACTCGGACGCGTTAGGTAAACGCTGTTTACGCTAGGGGCTCTTTCACCCGTTTGGCGCTAAAACGGTGGGTGACCTTGGAA
Source organism: Actinokineospora spheciospongiae (assembly GCF_003182415.1). NCBI lineage: Bacteria > Bacillati > Actinomycetota > Actinomycetes > Pseudonocardiales > Pseudonocardiaceae > Actinokineospora > Actinokineospora spheciospongiae. Next base: position 541,135 of record NZ_QHCP01000002.1, read on the forward strand.
AAAAGTTACTTACGGTAAACCCCAGGTCAGATGCCCTATCGAGTTCGCCCAGACGGGCCAACAGAACCGCCCGATTCAGTGAGAGAGTTCACCAGCAGATACCTGGTGCGCACTCATTGTGACCCGCAGAGCAAGTCTCTACAGTGCGTCTCGGTCCAGGGGGAACCGCACCTCGGCAAACCACGTGCTCCTACGAGGAGAGGCTCCAATGCTTCGACGCTTTACCAGCGGACGGGTCCGCACCCGCCTGTCCGTCGCCGCCATGGCGATGACCCTGGCCGCCACCGTCAGCGGCTGCGGCCTGCTCGGCGGCGACGACTCCGGGGACTCCGCCGCCCAGTCCGGTGGCGGGTCGATCGAGAAGACCAAGATCAAGGTCGGGGTGCTGCCCGTCGTCGACGTCGCGCCGTTCTACCTGGCCGTCGAGCAGGGCTACTTCAAGGAGGAGGGCCTCGAGGTCGAGCCCGTGGTGATGGGCTCCGGGCCCGCGGCCATCAGCGGCATCCTCAACGGCGACCTCGACATCGCCTTCGCCTCGTACCCGGCGCCGCTGCTCGCGCAGAGCACCAAGGTCGCCGACTTCAAGATCGTCGCCGACGCGCTCGCGGCCAAGCCCGGCCACCTCGTGGTCGTCGCCCCGCCGAACTCCTCGCTGAAGAAGCCCACCGACGCGCCGGGCAAGCGGATCGCCATCACCGCGCGCAACAGCATGACCGACCTGGCCCCGATGTCGGTCCTCAAGACCGAGGGCGTCGCCTACGACCAGGTCCAGTGGGTCGAGATGCCCTTCCCGAACATGATCACCGCCATGCAGAACGGCGAGGTCGACGGCGCGGTCACCGTCGAGCCGTGGGTGACCATCGCGGAGAAGCAGCTCGGCGCGACCCCGGTGTTCGACGGCGCCTCCGGCCCCACCGCCGAGATCCCGATGTCGGGCTTCGTGGCGGTCAGCGGCAACGGCAAGTTCGCCACCACCAGCCCCAACACCATCGCGGCGTTCCAGCGCGCCCTGGGCAAGGCGCAGGCGCAGGCCACCGACCGGCCGAAGATGGAGCAGATGTTCGTCAAGTACGCCAAGGTCGACAAGGAGACCGCGCAGCTCGTCACCATCTCCACCTACTCCACGTCGCTGGAGGCCAACCGCATCCAACGGGTCGCCAACCTGATGAAGGAGTTCGGGGTGATCAAGGGCGACCTCGACGTGGCCTCGATGATCCCGAACGCGGGCACCACCGGCAAGTGACCGGGCAGCGGACGGGCTCGCGGGCCGCCGCGGGGCTGGTCGGTCTGGTCGGCTTCTTCCTGGTCTGGGAGGTGGCCAGTCGGACCGGCCTGGTCCCGGCGTACTACCTGCGACCCCCGTCGGTCGTGCTGCCCACGGTCGTGCGGCTGCTCGGCGACACCGGGTTCCTGCGGGCGCTGGTGGCCACCGTGTTCGCCACGCTGATCGCGGTGGCCGTCGCCGTGGCGGTCGCGGTGCCCGCCGGGCTGCTGCTGGGCAGCGTCACCTGGGTGCGCCGGGCGGTGATGACCCTGGTCGAGTTCCTGCGGCCGATCCCGTCGGTGGCGCTGATCCCGCTGGCGCTGCTGACCTTCGGCACCGGCCCGGACACCAAGATCACCCTGGCGGTCTACGGCGGGCTGTGGCCGATCCTGTTCAACACCATGTACGCGCTCGACGAGCTCGACCCGCTGCACGTGGAGACCGCCCGCGCCTTCGGCGTCGGCAGGCTCGGCGTGCTGGGGCGGGTGGCGCTGCCCAGCGCGGCGCCGTTCGTGCTCACCGGCATCCGGCTCACCTTCGCCATCTCGCTGGCCGTCGTGGTCAGCGTCGAGCTGTTCTCCGGCGGCACCATCGGGCTCGGGCAGTTCATCCTGGAGGCCAGCTCGGGGGCCTCGCAGATGGACGAGGTGCTGGCCGCGACGGTGCTGGCCGGGCTGATCGGGTACGGGGCCAACGCGGGCCTGGAACGGCTGAACAACCGGTTCTTCGCCTGGAACGCGCGCGGGGGTGGGCGGTGAACCTGCTCAAGGGGACCGCCCAGCGCTGGGTCGTGTTCGTGGTCGCGGTCGCGCTGTGGGAGCTGGTCACCCGCGCGGCCGACGACGTGTTCTTCCCGCCGCCGACGACCATCGCCGAGGCGGCCGGGCAGATCTGGTTCTCGCCGCTGTTCGGCGAGCACGTGGTGCCCGGCGTCGGCCGGATGCTGCTGGGCTGGGCGCTGTCGGGGGTCATCGGGGTCGCGCTGGGCATCCTGCTCGGCCGCTCCCGCACCGCGATGGCCTACCTCGGCCCGACGTTCAACTTCATGCGCTCGATCCCGCCGCCGCTGCTGGTGCCGTTCTTCGCCGCGACCATCGGGGTCACCTCGATGCAGCTGCCGACGATCGTCTTCGGCGCGGTGTGGCCGGTGCTGCTCAACACCGTCGACGGCGCCCGCGCGGTCGACGACACCAAGGTCGACACGGCCAGGGCGTTCCGGCTCAGCGGGCCGCAGTGGCTGCTGGGCGTGGTGCTGCCCTCGGCGCTGCCGAAGGTCTTCGCGGGCCTGCGGCTGAGCCTGTCCATCTCGCTGATCCTGATGGTGGTCTCCGAGCTGGTCGGCTCGATCAACGGCATCGGCAACCAGCTCGTGCAGGCGCAGCGCGACTACGACCTGCCGACCATGTGGGCCTGGATCGTGCTGCTCGGCGTGCTCGGCTACCTGTTCAACACCCTGCTGCTGCTGGCCGAGCTGCGCGCCCTGGCGTGGCAGCCGCGGCACTCACCCGAAGCCCAGTCCCTCGCGACCGGAGGATGACCGTGACCCCGACGATGCTGCAGGTCACCGACCTCGGCCACACCTACCAGTCCAAGGACGGCCCGTACGACGCCATCGACGCGCTCGGCTTCACCGTGGCCGCGGGTGAGCTGGTCTGCGTCGTCGGCCCGTCCGGGTGCGGCAAGTCGACGCTGCTGCGCACCGTCGCCGGTCTGATCCGCCCCTCCCGGGGTTCGGTCAGCCTGCACGGCACCCCGGTCGACGGGGTGCCGGAGGACCTGGCGGTGGTGTTCCAGGACTACAGCCGCTCGCTGTTCCCGTGGCTGACCGTGCAGCGGAACGTGGAGTTCCCGCTGCGCGGGCTGCCCAGGGCCGAGCGAGCGGCCCGCGCGGCCGAGGCGCTGGCCGCGGTCGGCCTGGAGCGGGCGGGCCGCAAGTACCCGTGGCAGCTCTCCGGCGGGATGCAGCAGCGGGTGGCGATCGCCCGCGCGCTGGCCTACCGCCCGGCGCTGCTGCTGATGGACGAGCCGTTCGCCTCGGTGGACGCGCAGACCCGCTTCGAGCTGGAGGACCTGCTGCTGCGCGTGCGCCGCGAGCAGGACACCACCATCCTGCTGGTCACCCACGACATCGACGAGAGCGTGTACCTGGGCGACCGGGTGCTCGTGCTGTCGAAGTCCCCGGCGTCGGTGGTGGCGCAACTGCCGGTGGACCTCGGCGAGCACCGCGACCAGATCACCACCCGCGCCAGCGACGAGTTCGTGGAACTGCGCGCGAAGGTCGCCGGGCTGCTGCAGGGCGTGCCGCAGACGGAACCGGTGGCCCCCTAGACCGTGCTCGGACAACGGGAAGGCCCCGGCGGGGTTCCGCCGGGGCCTTCCCGTTGTCCGAGCACGTGTCGACAGCCGCCGCTACTGCTTGTCCTCCAGGCAGATCACCCTGGCGGGTTCGGTGTAGATGCGGCCGTTGTTGGTGTTCGGGGCGCCCGCGCAGGCTTCCTGCTCGGACTTGCCCTCGATGACGTCGAGCACCTCGGTCTGGGCACCCGCGCAGGTGGCCTTCCGCGCCTTGTCGACCGAGTCCAGGTCGTTGAAGCACTCGCCCTTCTTGGCGTTGAGCACCAGGCACAGCGAGAAGTCCGAGCCGCGACCCTCGCTGGTGTACTGCTGGTAGTCGCCGTCGGGGCACTCGGCGGAGGCGCTGTCGAGCTTCTTGGCGACCTGGAGCACGGCCTCGTTGCTGCCGCAGTCGATCTTCTCGACGTCGGCGTCGGTGGTGCTGGCGTTGTTGACCTTGATGCAGTCCCCGGCGTCCGCGCTGGCCGGGCTCTTGGTCAGGTTGACGACGGCGAGGACGCCGATGACCACCACGACCACGGCGACGATGGCCAGGCCGATCAGGCGGCCCTTGCTCTTCTTGGGCGGGGCGGGCGGCGGGCCGGGCGGCATCGCGCCCGCCTGCACCGGCTGCTGGCCGAACGGGGGCGGCGGCTGCTGGCCGGGCACGCCCTGCGGCGGGGTGCCGTACTGCGGCTGCCCACCCGGCGGCGTGCCCGGGGCCTGGCCGTATTGGGGCTGACCGCCCGGGGCTTGGCCGTACTGCGGCTGACCACCCGGCGGGGTGCCGGGGGCCTGCCCGTACTGGGGCTGCCCACCGGGCGGGGTCCCCGGGCCGTACTGGGGCTGACCGCCCGGCGGGGTGCCGGGGGCCTGGCCGTACTGCGGCTGCCCCCCGGGCGGGGTGCCCGGGCCTTGGCCGTGCGGCGGCTGGCCCTGGGGACCGGGCTGACCCGGCTGCTGCGGGTTCGACATCGTGCACCTCATGCGCTTCGTCAACAGGAGTTCGCGGGGCCGCCCGGTCACCTGCCCCCCAAGACTCGGACCGCACGGGCGTCGCAATCTAACGTGCGGATCGCGCGGGCATGACACGAACCGACCAAACCGGATGCCGGTCACCGACAGTGAGCGTCCGAACGCGAGGGTGCGCGCCCGCTCAGGTCCCCGGCGTTTCCAGGCAGTAGACGACCGGCGGTTCCGGGTAGCCCAAGCCGTTGCCGCCGGGGCAGGGCGCCGGGTCCGAGGAGCCCTCGATGACCCTGGTCACCCGGATGGCCTCCGCCGCGGTGCAGTCAGCCAGGCGGAAGGCGCGGTTCTCGTCGTCGGGCTCGTAGCAGCCGCCCTCGCGGAAGTTGGGCATCAGGCAGCGCAGCGCGCCGCCGTCGCGCAGCTCCCGGTAGGCGCCCTCCGGGCAGCCCGCCGCGCTGTCCCCCGTGGACGCGACGCGGAAGGTGGCCTCGTCGTCGTCGCAGGACAGCGGGGTGAGCGCGGCGCTGTCGTCGTCGCCCGCGACCGAGGCGCAGTTCCCGGCGTCGGTGCTCGACCCGGGGGCCACGTACCGCAGGAACAGGAACGCCACCACGAAGATGCCCACCGCGATGGCCGCCACCGCCCACGCGGGCAAGCGCTTGCGCGGCGTGCGGGCCACCTCCCCGCCTTCCCCGGAACCGGTGTCGGGCTCGGCCGACATGGCGGGGATGAAGTGGGGTTCACCGTCGGGGTCGTGGTCCTTCTGCTCGTCCATGCGTGGCCTCTCGCACTCCGGGGCCTGCGACGGTAGCGGGCCGGGGAGGGTGGGAGTAAGCAGGCACCCGACGGCGTTTGACAGACTGAATCCCCAGTCGAGCGTAGGGAGCGACCGCACCGTGACCGACGGCCCGCTGATCGTGCAGTCCGACAAGACGCTGTTGCTCGAGATCGACCACGCCAGTTCCAACGACGCGCGGATCGCCATCGCGCCGTTCGCCGAGCTGGAGCGCGCCCCCGAGCACGTGCACACCTACCGGATCACCCCCCTGGCGCTGTGGAACGCGCGCGCCGCCGGGCACGACGCCGAGCAGGTGGTCGACGCGCTGTCGTCGTACTCGCGCTACCCGGTGCCGCAGCCGCTGCTGATCGACATCGTCGACACCATGGGCCGGTTCGGGCGGCTGACGCTGCAGAACTCCCCGGTGCACGGGTTGACCATGGCCTCGAACGACCGCGCGGTGCTCGAAGAGGTGCTGCGCAACAAGAAGATCGGCCCGATGCTGGGCGAGCGCATCGACGACGACACCGTGGTCGTGCACCCCAGCGAGCGCGGTCGGCTCAAGCAGATGCTGCTCAAGGTCGGCTGGCCCGCCGAGGACCTCGCCGGGTACGTCGACGGCGAGGCGCACCCGATCGCCCTGCGCGAGGACGGCTGGCAACTGCGCGACTACCAGCGGATGGCCGCCGACTCGTTCTGGGCGGGCGGCTCCGGGGTGGTCGTGCTGCCCTGCGGGGCGGGCAAGACCCTGGTCGGCGCGGCGGCGATGGCCAGGGCCGAGGCGACCACGCTGATCCTGGTCACCAACACCGTCTCCGGCAGGCAGTGGAAGCGCGAACTGGTGGCGCGCACGTCGCTGACCGAGGACGAGATCGGCGAGTACTCCGGCGAGCGCAAGGAGATCCGCCCGGTCACCATCGCCACCTACCAGGTGATCACCCGCAAGTCCGGGGGCGAGTACCGGCACTTGGAGCTGTTCGACTCCCGCGACTGGGGCCTGGTGGTCTACGACGAGGTGCACCTGCTGCCCGCGCCGGTCTTCCGCATGACCGCCGACCTGCAGTCGCGCCGCCGCCTGGGCCTGACCGCCACCCTGGTCCGCGAGGACGGCCGCGAGGGCGACGTGTTCTCCCTGATCGGCCCGAAGCGCTACGACGTGCCGTGGCGCGACATCGAGCAGCAGGGCTGGATCGCCCCGGCGGAGTGCACCGAGGTCCGGGTGACGCTCACCGACAGCGAGCGGCTGTCCTACGCGGTGGCCGAGCCGGAGGAGCGCTACAAGCTGTGCTCCACGGCGCAGACGAAGATCCCGGTCGTCAAGCAGATCCTGGCCAGGCACCCGGACGAGCCGACCCTGGTCATCGGCGCCTACCTCGACCAGCTCGACGAGCTGGGCGCGGCCCTGGACGCCCCGGTCATACAGGGTTCGACGAAGAACAAGGAGCGCGAGGTCCTGTTCGACGCGTTCCGCAGGGGTGAGCTGCGGACGCTGGTGGTGTCGAAGGTGGCGAACTTCTCCATCGACCTGCCGGAGGCCTCGGTCGCGGTGCAGGTCAGCGGCACCTTCGGCTCCCGCCAGGAGGAGGCCCAGCGCCTGGGCAGGCTCCTGCGCCCCAAGGGCGACGGCCGCCAGGCGCACTTCTACTCGGTCGTCTCCCGCGACACCCTGGACACCGACTACGCCGCGCACCGCCAGCGCTTCCTCGCCGAACAGGGCTACGCCTACCGCATCTGCGACGCCGACGACCTGCTGGGCCCGCCCATCCCCGAAATCGGCTGAGCGCAGCGAAGTCGATTGAGATCCCGGTGCCCTGTCAGCCCACGAGCACAGTCGGCTGAGCGCAGCGAAGTCGATTGAGATCCCGGTGTTCTGCTGGCCCACGAGCACAGTCGGCTGAGGTTTCACCCGGCACGCGCCGGGTTAATCCAGGGGTATGAGCGAACCGGTCGACTTCAGCGAGCACGACACCACCGGGCGGCTGGCCGAGCACAGCAGGCAGACCCTCGACGAGGCGAAGAAGGCCGCTGACGAGGCGCTGGGCGACCACGCCGAGCCCGACCCCGTTCCCGACGCCGACGGCCCCGAGCGCCCGGGCCTGCCCGGCTGATCCCGACCGCCGACCACCGCCGCTCAGCGGTGGTCGGCGAGCACGGCGTCGCTGAACGGCGGCCACGCCTCGACCGCCCACGGCCCGAACGCCCGGTCGGCCAGCGCCACGCAGGCCAGCCCCGCTTCCGGGTCGACCCACAGGAACGTGCCGGACTGTCCGAAGTGGCCGAAGGTGCGCGGCGAGTTCCCCGCGCCGGTCCAATGTGGACTCTTCCTGTCCCGCAGCTCGAACCCCAGCCCCCAGTCGTTGGGCCGCTGGCTGCCGTACCCCGGCAGCACGCCGTTGAGCCCGGGGAACACCACGGTCGTCGCCTCGGCGAACAGCTCACCGCTGACCAGCGTCGGCGCCTGCAACTCCGCCGCGAACAGCGCCAGGTCCGCGCACGTCGACACCGCCCCCGACCCGGCGGACCCCTCCAGCGCGGTCGACCCCATGCCCAGCGGCTTGAGCACGCCCTCGGCCAGGTAGTCGGGGAAGGCGATCCCGGAGGACTCCGCCACCGCTTCCGCCAGCACCTCGAAACCCGCGTTGGAGTAGATCCGCCGCGTCCCGGGCTGGGCCTGCACATCCCGCGAGTCGAAGGCGTACCCGGCGGTGTGGGCGACCAGGTGCCGCACGGTCGCCCCCGGCGGCCCGGCGGGCTGGTCCCACTCGACCGCGCCCTCCTCGGCGGCCACCAGCACGGCGTAGGCGGTCAGCAGCTTGGTGACCGAGGCCAGCGGGTACCGCCGCTCCTGGTCGCCGTGGCGCTCGCGCACCCGCCCCCCGGCCACCACGGCGGCGGAGGCGTTGTCGACCGGCCAGTCCTCGATCAGGCGCATGGCCCCGACCCTACGTTCGACCCGCGCGGCGGCGGCTGCCAGGTCGGCGCGGCGGTCAGTCGCTGATGGCGGCCAGGGCGATGACCTTGGTGATGCGTCCGAAGACCAGCAGCTCGCCCGGCACGGCGTTGCGCCTGCCGTACTCCTCGGCCCGCTCCTCGCCCATGTACCGCCGGGCGATCACCGTGCTCCAGCGCAGCAGGTCGTCGGGGTCCTCGGAGATCTCGGCGACCGCCTGGAACTGCACGTAGGCGTACGGCTCCCGCTCCAGGTCCACGCACAGCGCGAACCGGGGCTCGCGGCGCAGCGCCCTGCCCTTGACGGTGTCGGCGCCGGTCATGAACACCAGCCGGTCGCTGTCCTCGTCGACGACGAACCAGATCGGGGCGACGTGCGGGCTGCCGTCGGCGCGGACGGTGGCGAGCTTGCCGGTGCGGGTGCCGTGGTGGACGAACTCCAGCCACTCGGCCCGGTCCATCTTGTGCATGTCCGCCAGCCTCCCAAAGGCCCGGCGGCGGCGCAGTGCCAGGATGTCCGGGTGCCCCCTCTGGTCTACTCGATCCCGATGCGCACCCGCTTCCGGGGCATCACCGTCCGCGAGGGACTGCTGCTGGAGGGCGCGCGCGGCTGGGGCGAGTTCTGCCCGTTCCTCGACTACGACGACACCGAGTCGGTCCCGTGGCTGGCCAGCGCCCACGAGGCCGCCGACGAGGGCTGGCCGGAGCCGGTGCGCGACCGCGTCCCGGTCAACTGCACGGTCCCCGTGGTCACCCCCGCCCGCGCCCTGGAGATCGTGACCGCGTCGGGCTGCGCCACGGCGAAGGTCAAGGTCGCGGACCCGGGTTCCCCGCTGTCTGCCGACCTGGACCGGGTCGCCGCCGTCCGCGAGGCACTGGGCCCCGGCGGGCACATCCGGGTGGACGCCAACGGCGCGTGGGACGTGGACACGGCCGTGTCCGCGATCGGCGCGCTGGCCAGGGCGGCGGGCGGGCTGGAGTACGTGGAACAGCCGTGCCGCACGGTCGAGGAGCTGGCCGCCGTGCGCAGGCGGGTGGCGGTGCCGATCGCGGCGGACGAGTCGATCCGCCGAGCGGAGGACCCGCTGCGGGTGGCGGTCGCGGGCGCGGCGGACATCGCCGTGCTGAAGGTGGCCCCCCTGGGCGGGGTCCGGCGGGCACTGGCGGTGGCGGAGGCGTGCGGGCTGCCGTGCGTGGTGTCCTCGGCGGTGGAGAGCAGCATCGGCTTGGCAGCGGGCCTGGCCCTGGCGGGCGCCCTCCCGAACCTGGAACACGCCTGCGGCCTGGCGACGATGGCCCTGTTGGCGGGGGACACCACGCCGACCTCGTTCACCCCGGTCAACGGCCACCTGCCGGTCCCACGCACCCCGCCCACCCCGGACCCCACCGTGGCGGCCGACGCGGAGACCACGGCCCGCTGGCTGGACCGGTTGGCCCGGGTGGAACGGCTCAGGGCCGGGTGAGCCCCGCCTGACCCGCCCCCAGGCTCAGCACGACCCCATCGGTGCGGGCCAGGGACTCCGCCCGACGCGGGGCAGCGGCGTCGGCGGTCAGGTCGCGCAGCCGGATGGGCGGCCCGAGGTCCACCACGGTCGGGATGTACTCGGCCTTGTCGACCACCCACCCACCCGCCCCCTCGGCGAAGTGGAACCGGGCCATCGCCCCCTCCTCGGTCACCCCCTTGGGCTCCTCGTGCCTGGCGACCTGGTTGCCCAGGCCGTAGGCCACCCACTTGCCGTTGACCTGCTCGAACGGCTGCACCACGTGCGCGTGGTGCCCGATGATCACGTCCACGGCCGGGTCGGCGAGCACCTCCCGCGCGATCCGGCGCTGACTCGCGGTCACCTCGTGCTGTCCCTCGGTCCCCCAGTGCAGGCTCGCCACGACCACCTCGGCCCCCACCGCCCTGGCCGCCCGCGCGGCAGCCACCACGTCAGCGCTGTCGAGCGTGTTGACCATCCACGGACTGCCCGGCGGAGTGCGGGTGCCGGTGTTGAGCCCGAAGGTGAAGGACACGAACCCCACCTTGACCCCGGCCACGTCCCGCACCAACGGCTTGGCCGCCTCCGCAGCCGTCCGCGCCGACCCCGTGTGGGTGACCCCAGCGGCGTCCAGCGCGTCCAGGGTGGAGGTCACGCCGCCAGCGCCTTGGTCAAGGGTGTGGTTGGAGGCGGTGGAACAGGTGTCGAAGCCACTGGCGGCCAACCCCGAAGCCAGTTCGTTGGGCGCGACGAACCGTGGATACCCCTCGGCAGCACCCCCAGGCGCCGCGATCGGCACCTCCAGGTGGCACACCGCCACATCCGCCTGGTCCAACACCGCTTTGACCCCACCGAACAACGGCGCGAAACCACCATCGGCCCGTGCCTGCTCGCTCAAAGCCGGGTGGATCAGCACATCACCCCCCGCAACCAGGGTGAACCCGGGCGGCTTCGGCGCACCACTGGTGACCGGCAGCCCACCCGCCCCCGCCATCGGATCAGGCGGCACCTCACCAACGGTCGGATTGCCCGTGCACCCCGCGAGGAGCACCCCGCAGGCCAGTCCCCCCACCACCCGCTTCCACACGCAGCGACCCTAACCCACCATCGAGTGTCACCCGTTCGCCCCAAAACCCGCCCCCCAAACCACCCACCCAACAAACCGCCAGCCCGGCGAGCTAACTGCCCGGGTGGGTGGATGTGCTCGGCAGCCAGCCACCCCCGCAACCGGCGGCCCGGCTACGCCCCGGCCCGGGTGGGTGGAGGTGCTTGGCCAGCCGACCACCCCGAGAACCGGCGGCCCGGCGAGCGAACTGCCCGGGTGGGTGGATGTTCTGAACGCAGGCCAGCCACCCCGAAACCGCCGGCCTGGCGAGCGAACTGCCCGGGTGGGTGGATGTCCTGAACGCAGGCCAGCCACCCCGAAACCGCCGGCCTGGCGAGCGAACTGCCCGGGTGGGTGGATGTCCTGAACGCAGGCCAGCCACCCCGAAACCGCCGGCCTGGCGAGCGAACTGCCCGGGTGGGTGGATGTCCTGAACGCAGGCCAGCCACCCCGAAACCGCCGGCCTGGCGAGCGAATGCCCGGGTGGGTGGATGTGTTTGGCCGGGGGTGGCGATCATGTGACAGCCTGCCTGGGCGGTGGGGCATCTTTTCAGCCCCACCTGACGCACTGGAGCACATGATCGCCATAGGGGCCCCGGCCAAACACATCCACCCACCCGGGCACCCACGACAAACGACCGGGCCCCAAAAACGGCGCGCGGCGAAGCACATCCACCAAACCGGGCCAAAGCCACAGACACGGCGAAGCAGATCGGCCACAGATCCCCAGCACCACCTACCCGTGGATTCGCCCAGACCCCTCGGTCAGCCGTTCCCCACCCCGCCCCCACCGCAACGCGATGATCTCCGCCGCGATCGACACCGCGGTCTCCTCCGGCGTCCGCGCCCCCAGGTCCAGCCCGATCGGCGAAGCCAACGCCGAAAGCTCCACCTCACTCACCCCCGCGGCGCGCAACCGCGCCATCCGGTCCTCGTGCGTGCGCCGAGACCCCATGGCCCCCACGTAGCCGAGCCCCCCGCGCAGCGCCACCTCCAACACCGGCACGTCGAACTTCGGGTCGTGCGTCAGCACGGTGACGACCGTCCGCCCGTCCACCCGGCCCGCCGCCGATTCCGCGGCGAGGTACCGGTGCGGCCAATCCACCACGACTTCGTGCGCCCCGGGAAAGCGCGATGCGGTCGCGAAAACCGGCCGCGCATCGCACACCGTCACCCGGTATCCGAGGTAGGCCCCCATCCGCGCCATCGCAGCGGCGAAGTCGATCGCCCCGAACACCAGGAGCCGGGGCGGCGGCTCGAACGAACTGACGAAGACCGACAGCCCCTCCCCCCGCCGCTCCCCGTCCACCCCGTAGTGCAGCGTCGCGTTCCGCCCCGACGCCAGCAGCCCCCGCGCGTCGTCCACGACAGCGGCGTCGATGCGGGCGTTCCCCGTGCCCCCCACGTGGTCCCCCGCCCGCACGACGATCCGCCGTCCGGTGAGCGCCGGATGAGCGACCACCGTGGCCACCGCCACCGGCTCCCCCGCCCGCACCGACTCCACCACCGCGGGCAACTCCGGGTAGCCCACCGGGTCCACCCGCTCGACGAAGATGTCGATGATCCCCCCGCAGGTCAGCCCCACGGCGAACGCGTCGTCGTCGCTGACGCCGTAGCGCTGCAGCACCGGCCTGCCGGTCTCCAGCACCTCCCGCCCCGACTCGTAGACCGCGCCCTCGACGCACCCCCCGGACACGCTGCCCGCGACGCTCCCGTCCTCGGCCACCAGCATCGCCGCCCCGGCCGCCCGGGGCGCCGACGAGAAGGTCGCCACCACCGTCGCCAGCGCCACCGCCCGCCCCCCGGCGTGGTGGCGCACCAGTTCCTCCAGCACGTCCCGCACGCGCACCTCCCTCGGCCACCAGCCAAGCACCACCCCACCACCGAACGCCAGCACCCCACAGCACTCCCGCGTGGACAGGGGTCCGCGGCCGCCCCGTCCCCGTGGGCGCGTCAGCCGCCGAGGGCGGCGAGCCAACCGAGCACGGTCAGGATGAAGTGCGGTTCCATCGCGAAACCTCCTCCCGGTACTTCCCGAACGCCGGGGAATCCTTTCCCGGCGCCGACCTCCGTGGCCGTGCCGGAAGATTCACACGGACCGGAAAGGAGTTCCGCGTACGATGACTCACAACGCGGAACAACCCGCGGAACCACTTCCCCCACCGACCCCGCCCGTGCGCCGGGTGTTGTGACGGCGGGGCCGCGGTGGTGCGCACGGCGTCGCGCCGGTCGGCGGGGGCGGGCGGGTGCCTACCATCGGACCGGCGTCGGTCAACCCGGGGCAACGGCCGGTCAGGTGGGGGTTCCGCGTGGACATCCGGGAAGCGAACGAGGGCACCTTCTGGGCCCTGCTGGACCCCGAGCAGCGCGGCTGGGTGCGCGCCGCCGCCACCGCCCGGCGCTTCGAGCCCGGTGACGTGCTCATCCGGGAGGGTGACCGCGGCGACTGGGTCCTCGTATTGGCCTCGGGGCGGGTCAAGGTCGTGGCGGCGGGTCCGGCGGGGCACGCGGCGGTGCTGGCCGTGCGCGGTCCCGGGGACATCCTCGGGGAGATGGCGGCCCTGGACGGCAGCCCCCGGTCGGCGACGGTGACCGCGGTGGAGCCGGTGGTGGGCCTGCACGTCCCCGGGGAGCGCTTCAGCGCCCTCCTGGTGGACCACCCGGCGGTCGCGGCGATCCTGCTGCGCATCGTCACCAGCAGGCTCCGCTACGCCAACCAGCGCCGCATGGACCACGCCGACGCGGGCACCGCCCGCAGGCTGGCGGCCCTCCTCCTGGAGCTGCACGACCGCTACGGCCGCCGCGCACCCGATGGCGTCACCATCACCCTCCGGGTCACCCAGAGCGACCTGGCGGGCCTCATCTCCGCCTCCCGCGAGGCGGTGACCAGGGCCCTGCGCCCCCTGCGCGACCGGGGTGTCCTCACCACCGGCAGGCAGCGCCTGGTCATCCACGACGTGGAAGCCCTCCGCCGCGCCGCCCGGTGACCCCGCACGGAGCCACCCACCCGCCGAGCGCCGGGGGTGGCCGCTACTCGGGGGTCACGTCCGCGACCAGGTCCGCCAGCACGGCCCGGCAGTCGGCGAGGGCGCGGCGGCCCTTCTTCGTCGTCCGGTAGCGGCGGACCCGCCTGCCGTCGAGCACCTCCGTGCGCGACTTGAGCAGCCCGGCCTCCTGCAGGCGGTGCAGCAGCGGGTACAGCGTCCCCGGTGACACGCGGTGGCCCGCATCGGCCAGGTGGGTGGTGAGGACGGCGCCGTGGAGTTCGTCCTGGGCCGCCAGGTGCAGGACGCGCAGGCGCAGCGCCCCGTTGCGGAAGTCTTGGACCACATCCATCGGCCGAGGATATCAGTTCCCGATATCGGGATGCGAAACCGGCGGACTTCCATGCCAGCAAACATGATTCTTTCCAATATCGGAAGGCGATACCGGGAATCGCTTGCGCGAAAGGGGCGTTACACGTAACTCACACGTGTGAAACATGACACGAAGACCCCCACCGGAGCGGCCGGACGTCGGTGACCAGGGGTAACGTGCATCGGGCAACGCACCGCAAGCCCTGGTCCGAAAAGGTGAGAAATGCGAACGAAGCGATGACGGTCATGGATTCCCCGCCGTCCTTGCTCCACGCTCCCGACCCGCTCGCCGAGGCCGCCGCGCGCGGCCTGGCCGTCTTCCGGGCAGGCCCGGAGAGCGCCCCGCGCACCCTCCTCGACGTCCTCGCCGCCACCGCCGCCCGGCACCCCGACGCCGACGCGGTGGACGACGGCACCACGGTCCTGACCTACCGGGCGCTGCTGGCCGAGGTCGACTCGGTCAAGGCCGACCTGCACGCCGCGGGCGTCGGCCTCGGCGACCGGGTCGGCGTGCGCGTGCCCTCGGGCACCGTCGACCTCTACGTCGGCGTCCTGGGCGTGCTGGCCGCGGGTGCCGCCTACGTGCCGGTCGACTTCGACGACCCCGACGAGCGGGCCGAGCTGGTGTTCGGCGAGGCCGCCGTCACCGCCGTCCTCGGCGCCGGGCGCACCATCACCCCCCGCGCGAGCAGCGGCAACGCCCCCGGCAGGCCGACGCCGGACCACGACGCGTGGATCATCTTCACCTCCGGGTCGACCGGGAAGCCCAAGGGCGTTGCGGTCAGCCACCGCAGCGCCGCCGCGTTCGTCGACGCCGAGGCCGAGCTGTTCCTCGCCGACGAGCCGATCGGCCCGGACGACCGGGTGCTGGCCGGGCTGTCGGTGGCCTTCGACGCCTCCTGCGAGGAGATGTGGCTGGCCTGGCGCCACGGCGCCTGCCTGGTCGCCGCGCCGCGGGCGCTGGTCCGCACCGGGGTCGACCTGGGCCCGTGGCTCGTCGAGCGCGAGATCACCGTCGTGTCGACCGTGCCGACGCTGGCCGCGCTGTGGCCCGCGGAGGCGCTGGCCGAGGTGCGGCTGCTGATCTTCGGCGGCGAGGCCTGCCCGCCCGAGCTGGCCGCCCGGCTGGCCGTGCCGGGCCGCGAGCTGTGGAACACCTACGGCCCCACCGAGGCGACCGTGGTGGCCACCGCCGCCCGGCTGACCGGCGCGGGCCCGGTGCGCATCGGCCTGCCGCTGGACGGCTGGGAGCTGGCCGTGGTCGACGAGGCGGGTGAGCTGGTGCCGATGGGGGGCAGCGGCCAGCTCGTCATCGGCGGCGCGGGCCTGGCCCGCTACCTCGACCCGGCCAAGGACGCGGAGAAGTTCGCCCCGCTGCCCGCGCTGTCCTGGGACCGCGCCTACCGCAGCGGCGACCTGGTCACCGCCGACCCCGAGGGCCTGCTGTTCCTCGGCCGCGGCGACGAGCAGGTCAAGCTGGGCGGGCGCCGGATCGAACTCGGCGAGGTCGACGCCGCCCTGCAGGCCCTGCCGGACGTGGCGGGCGCCGCCGCGGCGGTGCGCACCACCGCCGCGGGCAACCAGCTCCTGGTCGGCTACCTGGTGCCGAAGCCGGGGTTCGACGCCAGGGCCGCCGTGGAGCAACTGCGCGCCGCGCTGCCCGCCGCCCTGGTGCCGCTGCTGGCCGAGGTCGACACGCTGCCCACCCGCACCTCCGGCAAGGTCGACCGCAACGCCCTGCCGTGGCCGCTGGACCTCGACACCACCGAGGTCGACGCCGCCGCGCTGACCGGCACCCAGACCTGGCTGGCCGGGCTGTGGCGCGACATCCTGGGCGTGCCGGTCGGCAGCCCGGACGCCGACTTCTTCCAGCACGGCGGTGGCAGCTTGACCGCCGCGCAGCTCGTCTCCCGCATCCGCGCGGAGTACCCGAGCATCGCCGTCAGCGACCTGTACCAGAACCCGACGCTGGGTGAGCTGGCCGAACTGGTCGACGCCGCCGCCGCGAGCGTGCAGAGCGACCGCGTGATCGCCCCGATGCCGCGCAAGGCGCAGGTCGTGCAGGCCCTGGCGACCGTCCCGATGCTGACCCTGGTCGGCGCGCGCTGGGCCGTCACCGTGGCCGCGCTGAGCAACGTCCTGGCGCTGACCGGTGCGCTGACCTGGGCGCCGACGACGTCCTGGTGGCTGGTCGCGGTCGGCTGGCTGCTGTTCCTGAGCCCGATGGGCCGGATGGCGCTGGCCGCGGGCACCGCCCGGGTCCTGCTGCGCGGGGTCACCCCCGGCGACTACCCGCGCGGTGGCGGCGTCCACCTGCGGCTGTGGGCCGCGGAGCGGGTGGTCGACCTGACCGGTGCCACGAACCTCGCGGGCGCCCCCTGGATGACCCACTACGCCCGCGCGCTCGGCGCCAAGATCGGCGACGACGTCGACCTGCACTCGCTGCCCCCGGTCACCGGCCTGCTCAAGCTGGGCCGGGGAGCGGCCGTGGAGCCCGAGGTGGACCTGTCCGGGCACTGGCTCGACGGCGACGTCCTGCGCATCGGCCGGATCAAGGTCGGCGCCGGTGCCACCGTCGGCTCGCGCAGCACGCTGTTCCCCGGCGCCCGGGTCGGCAAGCGCGCCGCAGTCGCGCCCGGCTCCGGGGTGCTGGGCGCGGTCCCGGCCGGGGAGCGGTGGGGCGGGTCGCCCGCCAGCCGCACCGGCAAGGCACCGCACCGGGTGGTGCGGCCGCCGCGGCGGCGCCGCTGGGTCGCGGTGTACGCGGCCACGTCGTTCGCGCTGAGCCTGTTCCCGGTGCTCGCGGCCGTCCCGGCGCTGCTGGTGCTCGGCGCGTTCGCCGCCGGGTCGGCGGACCTGCCCGCCGCCCTGGGTTCCGCGCTGCTCGGCGTGCCCGCGGCCACGGTCACCTGGCTGGTGGCGTACGCGCTGCTGGTGCTGGTGTCGGTGCGCGCGCTGTCGATCGGGCTGCGGGCGGGGCTGCACCCGGTGCACAGCCGGGTCGCGTGGCAGGCGTGGGCCACCGAGCGGATCATGGGGCTGGCCCGGGTCGGGCTGTTCCCCCTGTACGCGAGCCTGGCGACGCCGGTGTGGCTGCGCGCCCTGGGCATGAAGGTCGGCCGCCGGGTCGAGGCGTCGACGGTGCTGGCGCTGCCCAGCATGACCACCGTGGGCGACGGCGCGTTCCTCGCCGACGACACCATGATCGGCACCTACGAGCTGGGCGGCGGCTGGCTGCGGATCGAACCGGCCAAGGTCGGCAAGCGCGCGTTCCTGGGCAACTCGGGGATGACCGCGCCGGGCCGCTCGGTGCCCAACCGCGGCCTGGTCGGGGTGCTGTCCTCCACGCCGAAGAAGGCCAAGGCGGGGTCGTCCTACCTGGGCATGCCGCCGATGAAGCTGCCCCGCACGGTCGAGACCGGTGACGAGAGCACCACCTTCGACCCGCCGAAGCGGCTGATGGTGGCCCGCGCCCTGGTCGAGCTGTGCCGGGTGGTCCCGGTGATGGCGTCGGCGGCGCTGGCGGTGCTCGCCGCGGCCGGGTTCCTCTGGCTCGGCCCGTGGCTGGGGCTGGCCCTGGGCGGGGTGCTGCTGCTCGGTGCGGGTGTGGCCGCGTGCGCGGTGTCGGTGGCGGCGAAATGGCTGCTGGTCGGCCGGTTCCGCGCGGTGGAACGTCCACTGTGGAGTTCGTTCGTGTGGCGCACCGAGCTGGCGGACGCGTTCGTGGAGGTGCTGGCGGTGCCGTGGTCCGTCCCGGCCACCCAGGGCACCCCGCTGCTGTCGGTGTGGCTGCGGGCGATGGGTGCCCGGATCGGTCGCGGCGCGTGGGTGGAGACGTACTGGCTGCCCGAGTCGGACCTGGTCCACATCGGCGACGGGGCCACGGTCAACCGCGGCTGCGTCGTGCAGACCCACCTGTTCCACGACCGGATCATGAGCATGGCCCCGGTGACCCTGGGCGCGGGCGCCACCCTCGGCCCGCACGGCATCGCACTGCCCGGCGCATCCGTCGGCGACCGCACCACGGTCGGCCCGGCGTCGCTGGTGATGCGCGGCGAGTCGGTGCCCGCCGGGACGCGCTGGTTGGGCAACCCGATCTCGGCGTGGCCCGCCGGTCGCTGATTGAATGGGGGCATGAAGGCAGGGGAGCCGGGGGCCAGCACCTCCCACGACGCGTACCTGCCGCAGAACGGCAACGGCGGCTACCGGGTCAGCCACTACGACCTGGAACTGGACTACCGGGTCGGGCCGGGCAGGCTGTCCGGCCGGGCCCGGATCTCGGCGGTGTCCACGCAGGCGCTGTCCAGGCTGAGCCTCGACTTCCGCGGCCTGCGCACCGCCCGGGTCACCGTGGACGGCAGGGCGGCCCGCTACGTCCAGCGCGGGGCGAAGCTGCACGTCACCCCGGCCCGCCCGGTGCAGGCCGGGGTGGCGTTCGTGGTGGAGGTCCGCTACCTGGGTTCGCCAACCCCGGTGCCCAGCCGGTGGGGTGAGATCGGCTGGGACTACCTCGACGACGGCGTGGTGGTCGCCAGCCAACCCGTCGGCGCCCCGTCCTGGTTCCCGTGCAACGACCACCCGTCGGACAAGGCCACCTACCGGCTGTCGGTCACCACCGCGTCGGCGTACCTGGTGGAGGCGACCGGGCAACTGGCGTCCCTGCGCTCGGCGGCCAGCACCAGCACCTGGGAGTACGTGCTCGCGGCGCCGACCCCGACGTACCTGGTTGGTGTCCAAATCGGACGCTACGGCGCGTTCGCGGTGAATTCCCCGGTGCCCCAGCGCTTCGCCGCCCCCACGCGGATCACCTCGGCCGCCCGGCACGACTTCGGCCGCCAGGGCCGGATGATCGAGGAGTTCTCCCGCCTCTTCGGCCCCTACCCGTTCCCCGGCTACACGGTCGTCATCGCCGACGCGGAACTGGACGCCCCGGTGGAAGCCCAGTCGCTGTCGGTCTTCGGCACCAACCACGTCGACGGCAGGCGCGGGTCGGAGCACCTGGTCGCCCACGAACTAGCCCACCAGTGGTTCGGCAACAGCCTCACCGTCGCCGAGTGGAAGCACATCTGGCTCAACGAGGGCTTCGCCACCTACGCCGAGTGGCTGTGGTCGGCCGCCGCCGACGGCGTCCCGGTCGACACCCACGCCCGCCGGGCCTGGCGCACCCTCGCCGCCCAACCCCAGGACCTCGTCCTCGCCGACCCCACCACCGAAAACCTCTTCGACGACCGCGTCTACCTCCGCGGCGCCCTCACCCTCCACGCCCTCAGGTCCACCCTGGGCGACCCGGCCTTCTTCACCCTGCTCAAGACCTGGACCACCACCCATCACCACAGCACGGTGACCACCGACGCCTTCATCGCCCTGGCCGAGACCCACGCCTCCGGCCCGCTGACGGCACTCTTCACCCGCTGGCTGTACCGCACGGCCCTCCCCGCCCTGCCCACCTGACCGGGGCCAGCGACTACAACCCGCACCTCGCCTGACCGGCCAACCCGCCCACAGCCCACACCACTGCGGCGCATGTGAACTCGCGCTTCGAGCAAGTCGACGAGTCCAGCCGAAATGAACAGCACTCTCGCTCAGGAGTGATCAGCATTGACGGGGAAGGACAACCGCCCTTGGTGGTCCCGAACCCGTTCAGCGAACTCGGGGCAACCCGCATCGCTCAGCTTGCTCGCCAAGTCGGCACGACCAGTCCGGCCAACCCAGTAAAGGGTCTGGTCGTAAGTCACCTGTCGCACGACGTGGGGTGTGCTGTCATCGACCAACACGAAGAAGTCGTCGGGTCGGTAAACCTCATAAGGCATCGAATCAACATCCTGACCAGCGACAACAAAGCCGTTGTCGCAGGTCAGGATGAAATCTGCCTGACAGGCCAGAGCCGCGGCGTGCACGTGCTGGTCGTCGACGTCGCCGCCGGAGAACGAGCCATCGATGGTGAAGTCGTCGACTCGACCCCCTTCAAAGGTTTCCGCGATCCGATCCCTTATCGCGGTGATCTTCGCGCCGTTCCAGTCCGGGTGTTTCCGCCGCAGGCGGTATACCGTCTCCGCGAGTACGTCCTCAGTCCAGTAGACCGTGTACGCGCCGCCTTGGAGTTGCAACAACGCGAGCCAGTCCCTCAGGGTGCGGGAGTAGAACACGTTCGCGTCGGTGAACACTCTCGTTGAGACCACCGCGAGAGGGTATCCACCGGCTTGGCACAGCCGCCCAAGACCGGTCGGTGGGCATGATGAGCCAGATCAGTCGTCTTCCAATGCCCGCAGTTCGTTGAATGCCGCCAGTTGACGTTGCCTGCGGTCGTGTTGTTCGCGCAGCACGTCAACTGTGCGCAGGCGGGTGTGCGAGCCGACTTTGTGCGAGGGGATCTCACCGGAGTTGACCTTGCGCATCAACGTGGGGCGGGACACGCCCAGCAGTTGAGCGGCCGCAGTGGTCGTCAGTTCTTCGGGCATCGAACTGATGGTGACCGCATGCCCACGCGCCACAGCGTGGACCACCTGAGCGATCATCGCCGACAACTCATCCGGCACTCGAACCGCGGAGCCTTCCCCCTCGACCTCGGCGGTGAACCGGGCGCCGTGTGCGGGAAGTGAGGTCATCAACGCCTGCGCCTGCCGCTGATCGCGTTCGTCCGCCAACAGGACATCACGATCAGCCCTGGCCACCAGCCTCGACACCGTCACCACTCCCTCCCCAACACTTACAGTTGCAACTGAACCAACTTTCACCTGTATGTGCAACCTTAGTCGATGGCGTCATACCGGTCGAGTGGATTCACTCTCAAGGTGCACATCACACCGTCGGTGGGTCGAGCAGGCTGAGCGCGGTGTGGATGCTGCGGGGATCGGTGGATCTGGCGTCAGACCGCGAGCCTCACCGCGAGGGGGAGAAGCGGTCAGAGGTCGACGGTCGGGGTGACCACGGTGCGCGGTTTGCCGCCGTGCATCCGGACGCGGATCTGGGTGGTGCCCCGGGGGACCTCGGTGAGCACGAACCGGCCGCCCTCGTCCGCGACGGTCTTGGCCGTGTCGTGGTCGGCGACGCGGACCTCGACGCCGTGCTCGCCCGCCGGGACGAGCCAGCCGTCGATGCGCTGGCGCTCCCCGGTGCGGGTCACGTTGACCATGACCGTGAGGTCGCCGACGAAGAAGGTCATGGTGCCGGTGCCGCCGCCGCGGACGCCCGCGAGGGCGCGCTGGTCAGCCCAGCGGGCGGCCTCCAGCTCGACCTCGGCGTCGATGTCCTCGATGGCGAGGGCGAACTGTGAGCGCTCGACCAGGCCCTCGGGCACCGGGTCGAGCTCGTCCATGAGCCGGGCGACCTCGCCCATCCAGTAGTCGTGCTCGGCGGGTTCCATCTCGTGTCCGTCCATGGTCCTCATCTGCCACCCTCCCCATCTTCGTACAGGTCGCGCAGGTTCTGCAGGCACCGGCCGCGGGTCGGGCCGATGCTGCCGCGCGGCATCTCCATCGCCTCGGCGACGACCTGGTAGTTCGCGCGGCCCTGCAGCACGGTCAGCCGCAGCAGTTCCTGGCAGCGCGCGGGCAGCCGGTGGAACGCGCTCCACAGCCGGTGGTCCCGCTCGTCGCGCAGGACCTCCGCCTCGGGCATCGGTTCGGTGCTGTGCACGTGCTCGGCGGCCTCCTGCGGGAGGTCGCCCTGGGCGGTGCCGCGCCTGCGGGTGCGCACCGCCTCGCGCTTGGTCGTGATCACCAGCCAGCCGACGAGCGCCTTGGGCTCGGCGACCTTGTCGAGGTTGCGCAGCAGCGCCAGCCACACCGTCTGCACCACGTCCTCGGCGGCGGTGCGGTCGAGGCCGACGCCGCGCGAGATGTGCCACACCAGCGGGGACAGCTCCGCCACGATCACGTCGAGGGCGGACTTGTCGCCCGCTCTGGCCGCGAGCACGCACGCCGCGTGGCGATCGGCGCCCTGCAGGCCCTCCCATGGCGGATTGGTCCCTACCGTGCGGATCACCGCTTCCACCCCACTCTTCGTCGTCCGGGGTCGTTCTCCCTGGTGGTGCCCGGTGCACCGGGCCGGGCGGGCCTGCCGCGCCCCCGCGCGGCCCGCCGTGCCCGGACCGCCGAACCGGCTGTCCCCCCTGAGTGTCCCTAGGACGCGTCCAGAACGAAAGTGAAGGCCTGCCGGGCCTGCTCCTCCCACGGCCGGGCCAGCTCCGCCCGCAGCTCGTGCCGACCGCACGCGGTGACGTCGAAGGTCAGGGTGCGACCCCCGCCCGTACCCGGTACGTCCGCGACCATCCGCAGCGCCTCGGGCAGCAGCCACCGCCACCGGTAACCGGTGGTCGTCATCGGGGACTCCGGCAACCGGAGTTCGACGGTGTCCCCGCTGCGCAGCCCGGTCGGCCCGGCGGCGTCCGCCACCGACAGCCTCACCAACGCCATCACCCGCTCCTCCACCCGGCGGAAGGTGGCGGAACGGCTCCCCTGCGCCCGTTCCGCCACCGCCGGCCCCCGTGCTCACACCAGGATCTGTTCGATACGGCCCACCGCGTCCTCGCGGTAGTCCACCGGACGGCCGCCGTGCACGGCCTCCACCGCCAACGCGGTCAGGCGGGTGTGCCCCACCCCCGGGGCCAACCGCTTCCAGCCGACCCCCTCCACCCACATCCAGACCCCGGTCGACGCGTCGTGCGACCAGAGCCGCGCGACGGTGCGCCCCCGCACCCACCGACCGGGCCCGGCAGCCGCCACGTCCCGCACCCGCACCGTCAAATCGGGCGTCGAGGTGGTGACGCACATGGCTTCCTCCCCCGGGTGGTCGGTTGTTCCGGACACCTGTAAGAGTCCGACGCGCCACCGGGGATACGTCCACGTTTCGGCGAATTTGCGCCTTGGCAGCGTTGCGCCACCCCACCCGGCCGGGCGCCACAGCGACCAGACCGGCGCCCTGAGCACGGCCTAGTAGGCAGGCGCGTCCTCCTCCGGCATCAGGACCCAGCAGGCCACGTAGATCAGCGCGCCCGCGCCGAACCCGAGCAGGGTGGCGGCCACCAGCCCGATGCGCACCAGCGCGGCGTCGATGCCGACCGCCTTGGCGATGCCGCCGCAGACGCCCGAGAGCATCCTGTCGGTGCGGCTGCGGCGCAGCTTGCGGACCTTGGTCTCGGTCTCTCCGAAGTTCGTCATGCCTCCACTTTGGCTGCTCAGCGCCGGTCCGGCATCGGGGATCGACCCGGAATCCCGACTCGGGGACAACCCCGGGATTGACTCATACCCATATGGGTATGTAATGTTCTCGGCATGGCGAGGGCAGCGACCACGACGGACGCGTTCAACGCGGTGGCCGAGCCCCGGCGCAGGCAGATCCTGGACCTGCTGGTGGCCGGGGAGCGGTCGGTGACCGACCTCGTCGAAGCGCTCGGGGTGGTGCAGCCGCTGGTGTCCAAGCACCTGCGGGTGCTCCGCGAAGTGGGCCTGGTCGAGGTTCGCGAGGAAGGGCGGCAACGGCTCTACCGCCTCAACGGCGAACCGCTCAAACCGATCCACGACTGGGTCAGGCAGTACGAACGCACGTGGTCGAGCCGCTTCGACGCGCTCGACGACGTCCTCGAAGAACTCAAGCAGGAGGAAGAAGACAATGGCACTGGCCACTAAGGGCACCGCGGTCGTGACGCTCCCCAGCGACACCCAGATCCTCATCACCCGCGAGTTCGACGCCCCCAAGCACCTCGTCTACAAGGCCTGGACGACCCCCGAGCTGATCGAGCGCTGGTGGGCGGGCGACATGGGCGAGGTCAAGTCCATCGAGGTCGACCTGCGCGTGGGCGGCACCTGGCGCTACGTCATGGTGGCCGACGGCGACTTCGAGGTCGGCTTCCACGGCGAGTACCGCGAGATCACCGAGAACGAGCGCATCGTCGCCACCGAGGTCTACGAGGGCGCCCCCGACGGCGAGGCGGTCAACACGCTGACGCTGACCGAGCGGGACGGCCGCACCACGCTGAGCGTCCTGGTGCAGCACAGCTGCAAGGAGCACCGGGACACCCACGTGAACTCGGGCATGGAGGTCGGCATGCAGACCTCCATGAACCACCTCGACGAGGTCGCCCTCTCCCTGCTCTGACCCCGGGCGCCGACACCGTCGGCAGCGCCCGGGATCACCGCTCCGCGATGGCGGACAGGGCCTCCGGCACGGGCTCGGTGTGCACGACCCCGAGCCGCTGGGTCGCCCGGGTCAGCGCCACGTACAGGTCGTTGCGGCCGCGCGGCGACTCGGCCACGACCCGCGCGGGTTCCACCAGCAGCACCCCGTCGAACTCCAAGCCCTTGGACTGGCGGACGGTCAGCACCGCCACCTGGCTCTCCAGCTCCGGGTGCTCGCCGATCGCCGCGTCGGGCAGTCGGGCGGCGACGGCCTTGCCCACCTGGTCCACCAGGGACTCCGGCACCAGGACGGCCAGGGTGCCCGGGTGCGCGGACCCCTCGGCGGCCAGTGCGGCGACCGTCCCGGCCAGGTCGGTCGTCCGCACGCGCCACGGGTTCGCACCGGTCTCCCGGACCGAGGACGGCGGGGTCAGCGAGGTCCCCAGTTCCGCCAGGACGGACGCGGCCACCGCCATGACCTCCGCCGGGGTGCGGTAGTTGACCGTCAGCTCGGTCTGGCGCCAGCGGTCCTCGACGTAGGGGCCCAGGACGTCCGACCACGCCGTGGCCCCCGCCAGGTCACCGGTCTGCGCCACGTCCCCGACCAGGGTCATGGACCGGGAGGGGCAGCGGCGCATGAGGACGCGCCAGGCCATGGCGGACAGCTCCTGGGCCTCGTCCACGATGACGTGGCCGAAGGTCCAGTCCCGGTCGGCGGCGGCGCGCTCGGCGGCGGTGCGGTGGTCCTCCTCGTCGTTGCGCTCGGCGAGGCGGCTCGCGTCGATCAGGTCGTAGGCGGTGAGGATGTCGGGGTCGGCCTCGTCCTCCAACTGCAGGATGTCGAGGACGCCCTGGGCGTAGTCCTGCTCGTCGCGCCTGCGCTGGTCGGCCCTGGCCCGCTCCAGGCGGTCGTCGACGCCCAGCAGTTCGGCCGCCTCGTCCAGGAGGGGGGCGTCGGCGGCGGTCCAGCCGAGGCGGGGGGAGCGCAGCAGCAGCGCCCGCTCGTCCTCGCGCAGGTCCGGGAACGCCACCTCCAGGCGGTCGGGGCAGGCGTAGAGGTCCGACAGCAGGGTCTGCGGGGTCAGCAGCGGCCACAGCTCCTCGATGGCCGCCCGCACCTCGTCGTCGGCGGCCAGTTCGCGGCGGATGTCGGCCAGGTCGCCCTCCTCCAGGAAGTCAGCGCCCAGGCGCTCGGCCTCCTGCCGGGTCAGGGCGGCCACGACGGCCTCGGCGAACAGCGGGCGGGCGGCGTTGTGCGGCTTGCGCGAGCGCCGCGCCCGCTCCTGCGCGGCCAGCACGGTCGGCCCGTCCAGGACCAACTCCTCGCGCTCCACCACGAGCGTCATCGGCTCGTCCGGCACCACCTGCCGGTCGCGGACCGCGCGGCGCAACGCCTCCACCGCGTCCAGGCGCCCCTTGATTTCCGCCGCCCGCGCGGGCTCGGGGCGCACACCCCGCTCACCCGGGTACAGCTCCCCCACCGTCTGCAACAGCACACCGGTCTCCCCGAGGGAGGGCAGCACCTGCCCGATGTACTTGAGGAACGTCGCGTTCGGCCCGATCACCAGCACACCGCGCCGCGACAACTGCTCGCGGTGGGTGTAGAGCAGGAAGGCGGCGCGGTGCAGCGCCACGGCGGTCTTGCCGGTGCCAGGTCCACCCTGGACCACCAAGACGCCGTTGAGGCCGGAGCGGATGATCTCGTCCTGCTCGGCCTGGATGGTCTCGACGATGTCCGACATGCGGCCGGTACGGGAGGCGTTCAGCGCGGAGAGGAGCGCGGCCTCCCCGGTCACGCCCTCGTGCGCGTCCCGCCCGGCGGCGAGGTCAAGCACCTCGTCGTCGACGGCGGTGACCCGGCGCCGGGAGGTGCGGATGTGCCTGCGCCTGCGCACCCCGTCCGGGGAGGCGGCGGTGGCCAGGTAGAAGGGCCTGCTGGCGGGGGCGCGCCAATCCATCAGCAGGGGTTCGTGGTCGCCGGACTCGTCGAACAGCCCCAGCCTGCCGATGTAGCCGCGCCCGCCGTCGGCGAAGTCGAGCCTGCCGAAGCACAACCCGTTCTCCACCGCCCCGTACTGCGCCAACGCCGCGCTGTGGTGCGCGGTCTCGGCATCCCGGTGGGTCATGGCGGTGGGACTGCTGCTGGTCTCCCGCAACGTCCGGGCCAACCGCGCACCACTGTCCGCACGCAACCCGTCGAGCCGCGCGTACAACATCGAGACGTATTCCTGCTCGACGCCGATCTCGGTTGACAATCGCCCTCCACGTGGCGTAAAATCGTTTACACGACGCCAGCAACGGCGTCTTTTTTTGTGCGCAATGACCTCCCAATGTAACGCAGAACCGGTGTCGGGGAAACGGCGAGGGGGAGCGCATCACACCGCAGTGGACGCACTCCCCCGGTCCGAGTGGCTCAGGCGGCGAGCCGCAGGTCCTCCCTCGGGAACGAGGTCACGTAGGGCTCGTCGATGTCCGGCATCTCCAGGCTCACGGTGACCATCGGGCGCAGCCCGGGTGAGGACACCCGGAGCACCACGCCCTCGACCTCCCTGAGCCCGAACGGCGCCACGATCCGGTCGCCGACCCTGATGTCCTCAGCCATGTCGATTCCTCTCACCACTGCACCAACTCCGGCAGCAGAGTCCGCAGGTACGTGCTGCACACAGTGTCCATCGCCTCAGCGAGCTCGTCCAGCGAGAACCGCCATTCCAGCGCTGTCGCCAGCGATAGCGAATGACCGTCCCGCCGCAGCAGGTTGAGCTTCGCCTCGACGTCGTGCGCGATCCCGTTGCGCGCTTGGTTGAGCAGGTTCACAGTTGAGATCCAACCTCTCACCTGATGGGGGAAATGGGTCCCCAACTCCACCCACACCTCCAGACCACACCGCAAGAAGTCGATGGCGATGTTGTCCTTCGTGGCATTACCCGAATCCAGGCGGCGACCGCGCAGCACGTTGTGGGACCTGAACACGTTCTCAAGCCCCCGGTCGGCGATACCGGCGGCCGCGAAGACCACCTCGACGCAGGCGTCGAGCAGGTCGCGGCAGAAGCCTTGGAATTCCGCCGCCAGGCGGAGGAGCACGGCGTGCGAGAGCTCGTTCGCTCCCCACTCGTCCATCGCCTCGGCGTCGAGCGTCCGGTGATGCGCGGCCACGAGGCGGTCGAGCCTTCGGGAGCGTTCCTCTCTCCAGACCGTCAATGCGTTCGATTTCACCGGGCAAACATACGTTCGGTCGCATTTCCACGAATGGGCGACCCTTTATTTCAAACAATGAAACAGGCATTTCAAACCAGGTAACAAGGGCAAACGATAAGGGGAGCGCATCACACCGCAGTGGACACGCTCCCCTGGTCGAGCCAGCTCAGGCGGCGAGCCGCACGACCTCCGTCGGGAATGAGGTCACGAAGGGCTCGTCCAGTTCCGCGAGGTCCAACTGCACGGTGACCATGGGGCGGACCCCAGGTGAGGAGACCCCAAGGACCACGCCCTCGACCTCGTCCACCCCCAGCGGTGCCACGACCCGGTCGCCCACCCTGATGTTCTCGGTCATACCGACTCCCTCCACCACGGCGTCACCTCCGGCAGCAAGAACCGCAGGTGCGCGTCGCACAGTGTCCATCCCGACGGTGAGCGGGTCCAGCAAAGAACGCCACCGCAGCGTTGTCGACAGCGACAGGGAAGGACCCCCCCTGCCGCAGTTGGTCGAGCTTGACGTCCACGCGATACGAGAATTTCAGCCTGAGGAACAAAAGGCCCGGGCCGCGGAATCGCGGCCCGGGCCTTCCGGGAAAAGCGGTGGAACAGGCGTGGATCAGAAGTCCATGCCACCGGTCGGGTCGCCCGCGGGGGCGGCACCGGCCTTCTCCGGCTTGTCGGCGACGACGGCCTCGGTGGTGAGGAACAGCGCGGCGATGGACGCGGCGTTCTGCAGGGCCGAGCGGGTCACCTTGGTCGGGTCCGGCACGCCCGCGGCGAGCAGGTCCTCGTACTCGCCGGTGGCGGCGTTGAGGCCGTGGCCCTGGGGCAGGCCCTTGACCTTCTCCACCACGACGCCACCCTCGAGACCGGCGTTGACCGCGATCTGCTTGAGCGGGGCCTCGACGGCGACCTTGACGATGTTGGCACCGGTGGCCTCGTCGCCGGTCAGCTTCAGGCCCGCGAAGGCGGCCTCGGCGGCCTGGAGCAGCGCGACGCCACCACCGGCGACGATGCCCTCCTCGACGGCGGCCTTGGCGTTGCGCACCGCGTCCTCGATGCGGTGCTTGCGCTCCTTGAGCTCGACCTCGGTGGCGGCACCGGCCTTGATGACCGCGACACCACCGGCGAGCTTGGCCAGGCGCTCCTGGAGCTTCTCGCGGTCGTAGTCGGAGTCCGACTTCTCGATCTCGGCGCGGATCTGGTTGACGCGGCCCTGGATCTGCTCGGCGTCACCCGAACCCTCGACGACGGTGGTCTCGTCCTTGGTGACGACGACCTTGCGGGCCTTGCCCAGCAGCTCGATGCCCGCGTTGTCCAGCTTGAGGCCCACGTCCTCGGAGATGACCTGGCCGCCGGTCAGGATCGCGATGTCCTGCAGGATCGCCTTGCGGCGGTCGCCGAAGCCGGGCGCCTTGACCGCGACGGACTTGAAGGTGCCGCGGATCTTGTTGACGACCAGGGTGGCCAGGGCCTCGCCCTCGACGTCCTCGGAGATGATCAGCAGCGGCTTGCCGGACTGCATGACCTTCTCCAGCAGCGGGAGCAGGTCCTTGACCGAGGAGATCTTGGAGCCGAACAGCAGGATGTAGGGGTCCTCGAGGACCGCTTCCTGGCGCTCGGGGTCGGTCACGAAGTAACCGGAGATGTAGCCCTTGTCGAAGCGCATGCCCTCGGTGAGCTCGAGCTCCATGCCGAGGGCGTTGCTCTCCTCGACGGTGATGACGCCTTCCTTGCCGACCTTGTCGAGCGCCTCGGCGATGAGCTCGCCGATGGTGGAGTCGCCCGCGGAGATGGACGCCGTGGCGGCGATCTGCTCCTTGGTCTCGACCTCCTTGGCCTGCTTGTGCAGCTGCTCGATCACGGCCTCGACGGCCTGCTCGATGCCGCGCTTGAGCGACAGCGGGTCGGCGCCCGCGGCGACGTTGCGGAGGCCCTCGCGGACGAGCGCCTGCGCCAGCACGGTGGCGGTGGTGGTGCCGTCACCGGCGACGTCGTCGGTCTTCTTGGCGACCTCCTTGACCAGCTCGGCCCCGATCTTCTCCCAGGGGTCCTCGAGCTCGATCTCCTTGGCGATCGACACACCATCGTTGGTGATGGTGGGCGCGCCCCACTTCTTCTCGAGCACGACGTTGCGGCCACGCGGGCCCAGCGTCACCTTCACGGCGTCGGCGAGGATGTTCAGTCCGCGCTCGAGGCCGCGACGCGCTTCCTCGTCGAACGCGATCAACTTGGCCATTGCGGTGTGGTCCTCCGGCTTGATTGGAAACACCTACGGCCAGGCGGTGCCCGCGACGGACGACCGGCATCCTGCCGGCCTCACCTGTCCCGACCTCTGTCGCTGGCACTCGGGGACCCCGAGTGCCAATACGTGTTTAGCACTCGACGGGGTCGAGTGCAAGAAAAGCAGGTCGGAACAGCCGGTGACGTCCCCGATCAGGGCGCCGGGACGATGGAGATCGACGGCGGCAGCGTCCGGCGGGTGCTCGACGGCGCGGTCGTCGACCCACTGCCGGTGTCCTCCGGGCCCACCTGGATCGACGGGGCGGTCGGCTCCGGCGTGCCGTCACCGCCACCGGAGTCACCGGTCAGGAAGACGACGGCCAGCACGATCGCGGCGATGGCCACCGCGCCCACCAGCACCGGCGCGATCCACCGGTTGCCCGACTTCTCCGCGCCGAAGGCCGTGCTGCCCGCGGGCACCGGCGGGCGCAGCCGCACCGGCTCGGCCTGCGAGGGCAGCGACCGGGGCCCGCCCGGCTGGTACTGCTGGGGCCGCTGCTGCTGCGGCGGGCGCTGCTGCTGCCCGGGGGGCTGGCCGGGACCCATCATCGTGCCCTGCGGACCGCGCGGCGGCGGCCTGCGCGGCACGTTGGTCAGCGCGGCGCGCGCGGCGGCGACCAGCTCGCGGCAGGTGGCGTAGCGCTGGGTCGGCGACTTCGCCATGCCGCGCCGGATCACGTCGTCGATCGCGGGCGGGAGCTGCACGTGCTCGGTGACCGCCGGTGGCTCCCGGTTCAGGTGGCCCTGGATGACCTCGGGCACCTGCCCCTGGAACGGCGGGCGGCCCGACAGGCAGGCGAACAGCACGCAGGCCAGCGAGTACTGGTCGGTGCGGCCGTCGACCGGTTCGCCGCGCAGGTGCTCGGGGGCGGCGTAGGTCGGCGAGCCGAGGAAGTCGCCGCCTCGGGTGCGGTGGCCGGTGGCCCCGCGCCGGGTCAGGCCGAAGTCGGCGAGGTAGATGTGCTCACCGGCCGACTCGCGCGTGGTGACCAGCACGTTCGCCGGTTTCACGTCGAGGTGCACCAGGCCGCGCTCGTGCAGGTTGTCCAGCGCCTCGGCGACCTGGCCGAGCAGGCTCAGCGCCCGCTGCGGGGCCATCGGCCCCTCCTTGACCAGGCCGGCCATGTCCGAGCCGTCCACCAGCCGCATGGCGATGTAGAGCAGCCCGTCGACCTCGCCGAAGTCGTAGAGCGGGACGACGTTCGCGTGGTCGATGGCGGAGGTGTTGCGGGCCTCGTCGACGAAGCGCTCGCGGAACTCCGGGTCCTCGGTGAGGTGCTCGGCGATGACCTTGAGCGCCACCCGGCGCCCGAGTCGGACGTCGGTGGCCCGGTACATGACGCTCATCCCGCCCTTACCCAGCACCCCGTCGATGCGGTAATGGCCTAGGCGACGCCCGGTGAGGTCCTCCGACACGCTGGCGAGCCTAACGTCCGCGCCGCGCGTTCCGCGCCCGGTCGCCGCAACCGGCGCGTTTCACCCCTGGGGGGTGTGGTGCTCGGGGCGGGCCTGCTCGGCCGTGGCCCCGTTTCGAAGCCCGGGATCTTCGTGGGTGTGCCCGGGTGGGTGGTCGGCCCCGGGATCAGCGGCCCAGCCAGGCCGCCATGGCGCGCGGGGTGCGGGTTTGGGTGAGGAGCGTTCCCGGGCCCGCGAAGTCGAGGATCAGGCCCTCGCCGGTGCGGACCGACTGCGGGCCGGACTGGGAGACGGCGCGCAGGCGGGCCTGGGTCTCGTCGCTGTAGGCCAGCAGGTGGGCGGGGTCGACGGTGATGAACTCGCCCGCCGCCAGGGTGACCGTGTCCAGGGCGCCGCAGCAGGCCAGGACGAGGGAGCCGGTGCCGGTGGCGTGTTCGAGGAAGCCGTGCTCGGCGCCGAAGAGGGAGTGGAACCCGGGCCACTGGGCGTCCGCGCGCAGGGTTGCCGTGACCGCCAGCCAGCTTCCCCGGGAGACGCACCAGCCCGCGGTGCCGTCGAGGTCGATGGTGTGGACGTCGCCGGGGAAGGCGGGGGCGATGTCGACCCAGCCGCCCTCGGTGCCCGCGGTGAACACGGCGGGCACCGACCGGCCGCGGCCCGCGCGGCCCTTGGGCTCGACGTGCACGCCGTAGCTGGTCGCCAGCATCGCCGAGGACTCCGCCTGCACCGCCTCACCCGGGGCCAGCAGCAGACGGGCGACCCCGAACGCGGGGGTGTGCCGGGTGCGGACCTGCACGCGCGTCCCCTTCCTCCCGCCCCGGCAGGCTCGTCCGGCCGGGACAGGGTGGGAGTGTGGCACGGCGGCGGCAGGGCAGGATGGGGCCGTGGCGAAACGGACCTACAGCGTGCGGGAGTACCAGGCCGAGGTGGCGGCGCTGCTGCCCGCGCTGCCGGTGGCGGTGACGCCGCTCGCCGGTTGCCGGGGGCTGGTGCTGGCCGAGGACCTGGTGGCGGCGGTGTCGCTGCCGCCGTTCGACAACTCCGCGATGGACGGTTACGCGGTGCGCGCCGCCGACGTCGCGGGGGCCCCGGTGGCACTGCCGGTGGCCGACGACATCCCGGCCGGGCGCACCGCGGTGCGGCCGCTGGAGCC
The DNA here is from genome assembly GCF_003182415.1 of Actinokineospora spheciospongiae. Lineage (NCBI taxonomy): Bacteria > Bacillati > Actinomycetota > Actinomycetes > Pseudonocardiales > Pseudonocardiaceae > Actinokineospora > Actinokineospora spheciospongiae. The sequence goes on from NZ_QHCP01000002.1 coordinate 573,533, forward strand.
GGGCACGGCGCACCGGATCATGACCGGGGCACCGCTGCCGCCGGGCGCGGACGCGGTGGTCCAGGTGGAACTGACCGACGGGGGGACCGAGGTCGTCACCGTCAACTCGGCCGTGCCCGTGGGCAGGCACCTGCGGATGGTCGGCGAGGACGTGGTGGCCGGGACGGTCGTGCTCAGCGCCGGGACCGTGTTGGGCCCGCCGCAACTGGGTCTGGCCGCGGCGGTCGGCGCGGCGGCGCTGCCGGTGCGCCGCCGCCCCAGGGTGCTGGTGCTGTCCACCGGGTCGGAGCTGGTGGAACCGGGGCGGGAACTGGAGTTCGGGCAGATCCACGAGTCGAACAGCGTGCTGATCGCCGCGGGGGTCGAGGAGGTCGGCGGGGTCGCGGAGGTGCTGCGGTTCGTGCCGGACGACGTCGAGGAGTTCCGGTCGGTGGTGGCGGCGCGGGCGGGGACCGCGGACGTGCTGGTCACCTCGGGCGGGGTGAGCGCGGGGGCGTACGAGGTGGTCAAGGACGCCCTGACCGGGCGCGGGGTGGAGTTCGTGCGGGTGCTGGTGCAGCCGGGTGGGCCGCAGGGGTCCGGGCTGGTGGACGGGCTGCCGGTGGTGGCGTTCCCGGGCAACCCGGTGAGCGCGGCGCTGTCGTTCGAGCTGTTCCTGCGCCCGGCCCTGCTCGGCGCCCTGGGCCACCGGAGCGTCGACCGCCCCCGGGCCAGGGCGCGGGCGGCGGCGGCCATGACCTCGCCCGCCGGGCGCGTGCAGTACCGCCGGGGCAGGCACGACTCGGGGAGCGTGGAGGTCGTCCCGGTGGGTGGGCCCGGCTCGCACCTGCTGGCCTCGTTCGCCGCGTCCAACTGCCTGATCGAGATCCCCGAGGACGTCACGGAGGTGCCCGAGGGGGCCGAGGTGGACGTGGTCCTGCTCGACTGACCCGTACGCTGGCCGCATGGGCTTCTTCGCGTGGGTCGTGTTCGGCGCGATCGCGGGCTGGGCGGCCAACCTGGTGGTCGGTGGCCGCGACCGGCGGCGGCAGGGCTGCCTGGTCAGCGTGCTGGTGGGGGTCGTGGGCGCCGCCCTCGGCGGCCTGCTGCACCGGCTGCTCACCGGCCGCGAGATGACCTTCGAGTTCGACTTCCCCAGCCTCGGCGTCGCCGCCCTGGGCGCGGTCGTGCTGCTGGCGGTCCTGCGCGCGGTCCAGGGCCGCCCGACCCGACGTGGTCGCAGGTAGACAATTTCCCACCATGCAGGACCGTTCGTGCTCCATTGCCCGACCGGGCGACCGCCACGTAGACTTCCAACTGCTCCAGAACGGGGCATCCGGTCGGCGCCTGCGTCGTCGGGGGACGCAGGCGTCGCTCGGGTGTCCCGTTCCTGTCTCGTTCGCGTGAACGAGCGTTCTTCCGGCTCTGAGCTGCCAACTCCCGTCCGCCACTGCCACACTGCGGACAAGGTGCGCGAGCAGGGGAGGCGGTGCGGGAATGGCATTTCCCACGGATCTGACAGCGGTGCTGACAGGCACCTCCCGTGACCGGCTCCGCCACTGGCACTCGACCGGCCTGTTCTCACCGGAGATCGCCACCGAGCCCCGCCTGCTCTACTCCTTCCGCGACGTCGTCGCGCTGCGCACAGTGGTGCGGCTGCGGGCGAGCACGTCACTGCAGAACATCCGCCGGGCCTTCGAGAACATGTCCGCGCTCGATCTCACCGAACACCCGTCCAGATACCGCTTCGGCACCGATGGGAAGACGATCGGACTGATCGACGAGGCGGGCAACGCGGTGGACCTCGTCGGGAAGCCGGGGCAGTACGAGGTGCTCAGCCTCGCCGAGATATTCGGGGCGTTCGAGAACCGCCGTGGCGAGCAAGTGGTCGACTTCCTGCGACCGCGCAGCCACCTGGAGGTCCGAGCGGGCAGGCTGGGCGGCTGGCCGACCATCGCCGACACCCGCATCGGCTACGACACGGTCGCGTCCCTGGTTTCCGGTGGCGATGTGTCGCTGGAGCGCGTGGCGTACTTCTACCCGGGCGTGTCAGCGGCCGCGGCCCGGGACGCCGTCGACTTCGACCGACTGGTCCGCGACTCGGCATGAGGTTCTTCATCGACCACAACCTCAGCCCGAGACTGATCCCCGACGTCGCCGCACTCCACCACGACCACACGTTCTCGTGCGCCGAGGACGAGGACCTGGCAGCCTTGGACGACATCCGGCTGCGGCTCGTCTGACCAGCGCCACGCCGGTGAGCGACCCGGTTCGCGTACCGTGTGCCGCAAATCCGGTCGAGACGCGAGGAAACAGCCAACCGATGAGCGCCGCCCCGCAGTCCACGCTCAAGCACCTCGTCGAGTTGACGAGGAGCATCATCCCGCCGGTGCACCCGGGGGGGCGCCCGTTCGTCCTGGCCGGACTCGGCGCCACGCTGTTGGTGCGGCGGTTCTCCAAGCGGGTGGGGGTCGGTGGCGGGATTCTGACCGCGTGGCTGGCCTGGTTCTTCCGCGAGCCGCAGCGGGTGACGCCGCAGCGGCCGGGGATCGCGACCGCGCCCGCCGACGGGACCGTGTCGCACGTGGTGGAGGCCGTGCCGCCCGTCGAGTTGGGGTTGGGTGGGGAGCCGATGCTGCGGGTCAGCGCCTTCCTGTCCGTGTTCGACGTGCACGTGCAGCGGATTCCCGCGCCGGGGCGGGTCGTGAAGGCCGTGCACCAGGCCGGGCAGTTCCTCTCCGCCGACCTGGACGCGGCCAGTGAGGTCAACGAGCGCAACAGCGTCCACCTGCGCACCCGCGACGGGCACGACCTGGCCGTGGTGCAGATCGCCGGGCTGGTGGCGCGGCGCATCTTCTGCGACGTGTCCGACGGGGACGAGGTCGAGGCCGGTGCGACCTACGGGTTGATCCGCTTCGGGTCGCGGGTGGACCTGTACGTGCCGCTCGGCAGCCGGGTGCTGGTGGAGCCGGGGCAGCGGACCATCGGCGGCGAGACCGTCCTGGCCGAGCTGCCGGGAGCCTGACCGTGGCGACCGCGCCGGGCGTGCGGCTGCTGCCGAACGCGATCACCGTCCTGGCCATGTGCGCGGGCCTGTCGGCGGTGCAGTTCACCCTCAAGGGCCAGCTCGCGGCGGCCATCGCGGCCATCGCGGTGGCGGCGGTGCTCGACAGCCTCGACGGGCGCATCGCCCGGATGCTGGACGCGACCAGCAAGATGGGCGCCGAGCTGGACTCGCTCGCCGACGCCATCTCCTTCGGCGTGGCGCCCGCGCTGGTGCTCTACACCTGGCGCTTCGGCGGGGACCGGGTCGGCTGGGTGGTGTCGCTGATCTTCGCCGTGTGCATCGTGCTGCGGTTGGCGCGGTTCAACACCCTGCTCGACGACACCGACCAACCGGTGTACGCCAAGGAGTTCTTCGTCGGCGTGCCCGCGCCCGCGGGTGGCCTGCTGGCGCTGCTGCCGATGATCCTGACCATCGAGTACGGCGACAACGGCCACTGGTGGCAGTCGCAGCCGGTGGTCATGGTGTGGACCATCCTGATGGCCGCGCTGCTGATCAGCCGCATCCCGACGCTGTCGGTGAAGACCGTGCGGGTGCCCGCGCGGGCGGTGGCGCCGCTGCTGGTCGGGGTGGGCCTGCTGGCCGCCGTGGTGATCACCTACCCGATGGTCGCGCTGGCGGTCCTGCTGGGCCTCTACCTCGCGCACATCCCGTACGCGGTGCGGCGCAAGCGCTGGCTGGCCGACCACCCGGAGGCGTGGGACGTGCCCGCCAAGGAGCGCCGGGCGATCCGCCGGGCGCACGGCGGCTACCGGCGCAGGCTGGGGCTGCGGCCACCGCTGCGCCGGGTCGCCGGGGCGGCGCGGCGCGCGGTGCGCAGGCCGCTGCGCGCGGGCGAGGGCGAACCGCTGCCGATGATGCTGCCGCCGGAGCCCCGGCCCGGGTTGCGCGGGCGCACCTGGCGGCGCACCGGGCTGCGGCGCCAGTCGCGGCCGGGCCCCGGGGAGCCCGAGGACCGCTGAACCGCCGGACCACAGGGCCACTGGGTTCCTGGACTGCTGAGTTGCTGAACCACTGAAGTACTGAGTTGTGGAGCCACCGGGTTCCGGGGCGCTGGGGGCCGAGTCGTCGCGTCCCGGAGCCGGGGGCGTGGAAGACTCGCGGGCGTGGGCTCGCAGATCACGCTGACCGTCCGGCTCTCCCCCTCGGCGCTCGACACCCGGCGCGGGGTGGTGCGGTTGCACCCGGAGGTGCTCGACGCGCTCGGCCTGCGCCAGTGGGACGCGGTGCGGCTGACCGGGGCGCGGGTCAGCGCCGCGCTGGCCGCCGCCGGGGACGGCACCGGTCCGACCGGGGTGGTGCTGCTCGACGACGTGACCATGTCGAACCTCGGCGTCACCGAGGGGTCCGAGGTGGTCGTGGCCCCGGTGGAGGTGGCGCGGGCGACGTCGGTCACCGTGTCCGGCTCCCGGCTGGCGAGCACGTCGCTGACCCCGGAGACGCTGCGGCTGGCCCTGGTGGGCAAGGTCTTCACCGTCGGCGACGCGGTGTCGCTGCTGCCGCAGGACCTGGCGCCGGGCACCGACGCGGGCGAGGTGCGCGGGAGGCTGTCCCGGGCGATCGGCGCCACCTGGACCAACGAACTGCTGACCGTCACCGCGGTCGAGCCCGCCGGCGTGGTCACCGTGCACCCGTCCACCGTGGTCGGCTGGCGCGACGGCGCGCGGACCGGGGAGCGGGCGGCCGTGCCGGTCGGCGGGGCGCCGGTGGCGGTGGCCGAGCCCGCGCCCGCGGTGGCGTTCACCCCGGCCGAGCAGCAGGCCCCGGAGCCGCTGCCGCTGGCCGACCTGGTCGGTTCGCGGGCGGCCGCGCGCACCCTCGCCGAGTGGTTCGAACTGGCCTTCACCCGCCCCGACCTGCTCGAACGCCTGGGCGCCGACGTGCGGCTGGGGGTGCTGGTCACCGGGCCGGAGGGGGTCGGCAAGGCGAGCCTGGTGCGGGCGGTCGCGCACGCGGCGGACGCGGCGGTGGTCGAGCTGGTCGGCCCGACCGTGGCGGTGCTGGAGGCGAACGCGGCGGCGGCGCGGGTGACCGCGGCCGTCGAGGCGCTGCGCGCGCACTCCGCCGCGGGGCGCGCGGCGGTGCTGCTGGTCGACGACCTGGACGTGCTGCTCCCGGCGACCACTCCCCCGCCGTTGGCCACCGTCGTCCTGGACATCCTGCGCGCGGCGGTCGACCTGCCCAAGACCGCCCTGGTCGCCACCTCGGCGCACCCGGAGGCGGTCGACGCCAGGGCGCGCGGGGTGCACCTGATCGACCGCGAGCTGGCGATCCCGCTGCCGGACGCGAAGACCAGGGTGGAGCTGCTGCGGGTGCTGCTGCGCGACCTGCCGGTGGAGTCCGGTGTGGACTTCGGGGTGCTGGCCGAGCGCACCCCCGGCTTCGTCGCCGCCGACCTGGTGGCGCTGCGCCGGGAGGCCGCCATCCGGGCCGCCCTGCGGGACAAGGACGCGCCCAGCATCACCGCCGACGACATCGTGGGCGCCCTGGACACCGTCCGCCCGTCGTCGCTGTCGTCGTCGCTGCGCACCGGCGACCTGAGCCTGGACGACGTCGGGGACATGGTGGAGACCAAGCAGGCGCTGACCGAGACGGTGCTGTGGCCGCTGCGCTACCCGGACTCCTTCGCCCGCCTCGGGGTGGCCCCGCCGCGCGGTGTCCTGCTCTACGGCCCGCCCGGTGGCGGCAAGACGTTCCTGGTGCGGGCGCTGGCGGGCACGGGGCAGCTCAACGTGCTGTCGGTCAAGGGCGCGGAGCTGATGGACAAGTGGGTCGGCGAGTCCGAGCGCGCCGTGCGCGACCTGTTCCGCCGGGCCGCCGAGGCCGCCCCCGCGGTGATCTTCCTGGACGAGATCGACGCCCTGGCCCCCCGCCGCGGCCAGTCCTCCGACTCCGGGGTCTCCGACCGCATCGTCGCCGCCCTGCTGACCGAGTTGGACGGTGTGGAACCCCTGCGCGACGTGGTCGTCATCGGCGCCACCAACCGCCCGGAACTCGTCGACCCGGCCCTGCTGCGCCCGGGCAGGCTGGAACGTCTCATCTACGTCCCACCGCCGGACGCCGAGGCCCGCGCCGCGATCCTCAAGGCGACCGCGCGCAACACCCCGCTCGCCGAGGACGTCGACCTCGACGCGTACGCGGCGGACCTGGAGGGGTACTCGGCGGCGGACTGCGCGGCGCTGATCCGGGAGGCGGCGCTGACGGCGATGCGGGAGTCCCTGGAGGCCACGGTGGTCACCGCGGAGCACCTGCGCGCGGCGAGCGCGGCGGTCCGGCCGTCGTTGGACCCGGCCCAGTTGGCCGCGCTGGAGGCCTACGCCGCCCAGCGGTCCTGACCGGGTCCACTGTGGATCGGTCCGGGTGCGCCCGGGGCGCACCCGGACAGCCGGGCTACAGGCGTTCGACGATGGTGGCGTTGGCCTTGCCGCCCGCCTCGCACATGGTCTGCAGGCCGTAGCGGCCACCGCGCTGGTCGAGGACGCCCAGCAGGGTGGTGGTCAGTCTCGTCGGTGTCGAGCTGGGTGGCGGTGCCGTCGGCGTGCGTCACCCTGAGCGGGGCCACCTCGGCGGCGAAGCGGCCCTCGCGCCACGCGGCGGCGGCGTTGTGGTGGTTGACGAGGGCGAACTCGTCGAGCCGGGCTCGGGACAGCTCCCACCTGCGGGCGATCAGCTGTTGCCGCGCTGCCGGTCGACGGTCACCCCGGGCACCGACTCGGGAAACCCGGCGGCCAGGGCGGCGTACCGGCTGGTGTTGCCGCTCTGCTCGCCGACCTGCCCGACCGCGCCGCCGATCACGTCGTCGACCCCGGCCGGGTCCAGACCTCCGACCCCACTGTGTGCCGCGCAGAGGGTGGAGGTCGACGAAAGGCGGACCGATCAGTCCGTGATCTCGGCCACTGCCGGGACCTACTTGTCCCTGGCCTCGTGGTAGTCCTGGGTGACGATGAGGATCAAGCCGGGCGAGGCGTCCTTGATGCCGTCGAAGCGGGCCTCGGAGCGGATGCCGAAGTCCGCGGCCAACTCCTGGGCCGCCGCCTCCTGCCCGGAACCGGGCTGGAAGTAGACGGTGGTGACCGGGATCTTGCCGCCGGAGTAGTTGCCCGTCTCGGCGACCGTCCACCCGCGAGCGGACAGGTCGCGGCCCGCCTCCTCGGCGAGGCCCTTGACGAAGCTGTTGTTGTAGACGCGCACCGGCTGCGACCTGGTGCTCGGCCCGGCGCCGGGGACCGGTGCCCCCGGGGCGGCGGGCGGCGCGGCCGGGACCGCGGTCGTCGTGGTGGCCGCAGGCGGCACCGTCGTGGTGGCGGGCGCGGTCGGCTCGGCCGGTGCCGACGACCCCGGGGCCGACGGCATCGACGTCGACAGCGAACCGGTGGTCGCGGGCGAACTCGTCAGGTCACCGCTCGGCGGGGCCGGTGCGGTGACCGACGACGAGGTGGGCGGCGCGGCGGAGGTGTCGCCGGTCCCGTTCACGATGGTGACCACGCCGATGACGGCGGTCACCGCGGCCACCCCCATGAGGGCGAGGCCGATCAGGCGACCGGGTCGCGCGGGTCCGGAAGGGTCGGTGGTCATCGCGGGTCCATCCCCAGCCTGCGCGCCGAACCGGCGCGCTTCCTGCTCGCTCGCAACCGGCGCAGCCTGGTGACCAACGCCGGTTCGGCCTCCACGGCCGCGTTCTTGTCGATCAGTTCGTTGAGCACCTGGTGGTAGCGGGTGCCGGACAGGCCGAACTCCTCGCGCACCGCCTGTTCCTTCGCGCCGGGCGACTTCCACCACTGCCGCTCGAAGGCGAGCATGGCGACTTCCCGCTCACTGAGGTCCCCCGGCGCGCCCGGCGCGGCGCGCCCGCCCGGCTCGGCGGGCAACTCGGCGGCGTCCATCAAGCTCCTCGCATCCCGGGTGCGGTCCTGCCCGCCCATTACACCACGTCACCACCCGCTGTGATCGACACCGCGTCGGCGCGTCCGGCGCCGATCCTGGCTAATCTGCCGCCATGACAGTGCGCCCCATCGTCATCGTCGGCGACCCGGTGTTGACCACCCCGACCACGCCGGTGACGGAGTACGACGACTCGCTGAAAACCCTGGTCGAGGACATGTTCGACACCATGGCCGCGGCCAACGGCGTGGGCCTGGCCGCCAACCAGATCGGCGTCGACCTGCGGGTGTTCGTCTACGACTGCCCCGACGACGAGGGCAACCGGTACCGCGGCGTGGTGGCCAACCCGGTGCTGGAGACCTCGGCCGTCCCGGACGGGATGCCGGACCCGGAGGACGACTTCGAGGGCTGCCTGTCGGTGCCCGGCGAGTCGTTCCCGACCGGGCGGGCCGCCTGGGCGAAGGTGACCGGCACCGATCTGGAGGGTGCCGCGATCGAGGTGGAGGGGACCGGGTTCTTCGCCCGCTGCCTGCAGCACGAGACGGACCACCTGGACGGGTTGCTGTACCTGAGCAGGTTGGTGGGGCGCAACGCCAGGGACGCCAAGCGGATGCTCAAGGCGAACCGGTGGAACTCGCCGGGCCACACCTGGGACCCAGCGGCCACTGGTGATCCTTTTGCTGAGGACGAGGACTAGAGCCCGGTCTTTCGCTGGGGTGCCGGGGCAGGACTTCTTGTTCAGCCGTGGCTGTGGTTCAAGGGCCCGGTCGTTTTCGGGGCGTGCCCGGGTGGGTGGATCTGCTTGGGCGGGGCCCCTACAGCGATCATGTGCCTGGTGTGACCGAGTGGGGCGAAAAGAGTGCCCCACTGCCCAGGCAGGCTTGCACATGATCGCTTCCCCCACCCAAGCACATCCACCCACCCGGGCATATCCGTAGCCGGGCCGGCGGCTGCGAGGGTGGTCGCCGGCTGCGCACTGTGAGGTTCGGGTGGCGGGCCGCCAGGCCGGTGGTTGGTGGGGTGGTCGGCGGCTGCGCCCGGTGGGGTTCGGCGTGGCGGGCCGCCCGGCCGGTGGTTGGTGGGGTGGTCAGCGGCTGCGCCGCTGCGGGTTCGGCGTGGCGGGCCGCCCGGCTGGTGGTTGGTGGGGTGGTCGGCGGCTGCGCCGCTGACGGCTCGGAGTGGCAGGCCGCTGACCGGCGGCTGGTGGGGTGGTCATCGGCTGCGCACGGTGGGTCCGATGTGGCGGGTGGCCCGGCGGGCTGGCGGGTGGTGGGGTGGTCGCTGGCTACTCACGACGAGGTCCGGGGCTCGTCGCCAGGCTGGCGGTGTGTTGGTGGGGCGGCCGCGCTGCGCCTCGGTGGGGTTCCGGCTGCCGGGTCGTCGGGCCAGCGAGTGGCAGGGGGCTGGGCCGCTGCGCCCGGGGGGCGACTGGCTGCCAGGCTGCCGGTTGTCAGGGTGGTGGGCGGCTGCGCCCGGTGGGGGTCGGGTGGCCGGTGGGCGGGTGGCCGCTGCGGCCAGGGTGTTCGGGGCGGTGTGGTGGGCGGGCCTGCGGTGTGCGGGTGGTCGGCCCGGGGTGGTCCCGCGCGTCAGGTGCGCCAGGGGAGCGGGGGTAAGGAGGCCATGGCGGCGATGCCGTCGGCGGCGGAGAGTTCGTCTTCCCGGCCTGCCATCAGGTAGGTGCGGATGCGGCGGGCCTGGGCGCGGGTCGGGTTCTCGCCGACCAGGAGGAAGGGCAGGGCCAGGCGCCAGAAGCCGACGATGCCGGGGCGGCGGCGTTCGGCGCTGCGGAGGCAGGCGACCGCGAGGCGGAGGCTGTGCTCGTCGGGGCGCATGGCGCCCGGTGGTGCCGTGTGGTCCCAGGCCCAGCGGGCCTGGTCGGCACCGGCGCAGACCAGGCAGTCGAGGGCGCCGGAGCCCAGTTCGGCCCGGCACTCCGGGCACGGGGTGCGCCGCATCGCCCAGTCGTCGCAGGTCCAGGGGTGGGAGCCGGGTTCGTCGGCGAGGACCAGGGTGGCCAGTTCCCGTTCCTCCGGGGTGCCCTCGGCGACGCCGTTGCCGGACAGGAGGGCGCCCCAGTCCGCCAGCCAGTAGGCGTCGACCCGCTCGGCGCAGTTGGGGCAGTCCGGGTACCCGCGGCCGACGAGGTCGCCGCACGCCGAGCAGGGCTTGGCCAGGGCGGGGCGTCCCAGGAGTCGGGCGCCGGGCGGGTACGGCTGGGCCATGGCCAAACCCTAGTGCGCGGGAGGCCGTCCGGACGATGATCTCCGCGAACCGTCGGGAGGGTCACCGCCTCCCCGCGAACCCGGGGTCGACCTCGCCCTGCGGGCGCCGACCGCCGTTTTGTTCGATTCTCGCCCACGGCACCCCGGTGCCGTGAAAAGATCACGGCATGAAGAAGGCACTGGGGCGTCTTGGCGCCGTCACCGTCATCGCCGGTTCACTCCTCGGGTTCGCGGCGGGCACCGCTTCCGCGGGGAACCCGGAGTACATCCGCAGCTACCAGCGGCAGGCCGACTGCGAGCGCGCCGCGGACGAGATCCGCAGCGGGGCCGACCTCGCCGCGTACTGCACCTGGGACAAGGGGCACACCGAGTGGGACCTGTTCGTCCTCTCGCTCTGAGCTGAACCCGAGTCCGCACCCCAGGTGCTGCTCCCCGGTCGCCTCGACCGGGGAGCAGCACCTTTTTTTCCGTCGCGGTCCCCGGCCGCGACGTGAACAACCCGTCGGGCGGGTTGGCACGGAACCGGGCGCCGGCTAGGGTCGGGGCGACAACCGAATACCGAAACCGCGGGAGCTCGCGCCATGGCGGGCTGAGAGGGCGGCTGGTGTCCATTCCACGGACCCGGTGCCGCCGACCGATGAACCTGACCGGGTAATGCCGGCGTAGGGAGGATTCTCGTGACCACGCTTGACGACCGTTCCGTGCGCCCATCGGTGACCACCGGCCCCATCTCGGGCTCCGGCAAGGTCTACCGGGACGCGGGCGAGGGCCTGCGGGTCCCGGAGCGGCGGGTGGCGCTCAGCAACGGCGAGCACCTGGACCTGTACGACACCTCCGGCCCGTACACCGACGAGCACGCCACCATCGACGTCCACACAGGACTCGCCAAGCTCCGCCAGGACTGGGGCCTCGACCCCGTGGGCGGCGCCGTCACCCAGTTGGCGTACGCCAAGGCGGGGGTCATCACCAAGGAGATGCGGTTCTGCGCGGCCCGCGAGGGGGTCGCCCCGGAGTTCGTGCGGGACGAGGTGGCGATCGGGCGGGCGGTGATCCCGGTCAACCGGTGCCACCCGGAGTCCGAGCCCGCGATCATCGGGAAGAAGTTCCTGGTGAAGATCAACGCGAACATCGGCAACTCCGCCGTGTCCTCCTCCATCGAGGACGAGGTGGACAAGATGGTGTGGGCGACCCGGTGGGGCGCGGACACGATCATGGACCTGTCCACCGGCAAGCGCATCCACGAGACCCGGGAGTGGCTGCTGCGCAACTCCCCCGTCCCGGTCGGGACCGTGCCGATCTACCAGGCGCTGGAGAAGGTCGACGGCGACCCGACCAAGCTGTCCTGGGAGGTCTACCGCGACACCGTGCTCGAGCAGTGCGAGCAGGGCGTGGACTACATGACCGTGCACGCGGGCGTGCTGCTGCGGTACGTGCCGCTCACCGCGAAGCGGGTCACCGGCATCGTCTCGCGCGGTGGGTCGATCATGGCCGCGTGGTGCCTGGCGCACCACCGGGAGAGCTTCCTCTACACGCACTTCGAGGAGCTGTGCGACATCCTGCGCGCCTACGACGTGACGTTCTCCCTCGGCGACGGGCTGCGGCCCGGGTCGATCGCCGACGCCAACGACGAGGCGCAGTTCGCCGAGTTGCGCACGCTGGGTGAGCTGACGCACATCGCGCGGGCCAAGGACGTGCAGGTGATGATCGAGGGCCCCGGCCACGTGCCGATGCACAAGATCGCCGAGAACGTGCGGCTGGAGGAGGAGCTGTGCGGTGAGGCGCCGTTCTACACCCTCGGTCCACTCGCGACGGACATCGCCCCCGGCTACGACCACATCACCTCGGCCATCGGGGCGGCGCAGATCGGCTGGCTGGGCACGGCCATGCTCTGCTACGTCACCCCGAAGGAGCACCTGGGCCTGCCCAACCGCGACGACGTGAAGACCGGGGTGATCACCTACAAGATCGCCGCGCACGCCGCCGACCTGGCCAAGGGCCACCCCAAGGCCCAGGAGCGCGACGACGCGCTGTCGAGGGCCCGGTTCGAGTTCCGCTGGACCGACCAGTTCAACCTGTCCCTGGACCCGGACACCGCCAAGTCGTTCCACGACGAGACGCTGCCCGCCGAGCCCGCGAAGACGGCGCACTTCTGCTCGATGTGCGGGCCGAAGTTCTGCTCGATGCGGATCACCCAGGACGTGCGCAGGTACGCCGAGGAGCACGGCATGTCCTCTGTGGAGGCGCTGGAGGCGGGCATGGCGGAGAAGTCCGGCGAGTTCGTCGACCACGGCAAACAGGTGTACCTTCCGGTCGTGACCAGCCCTGCGAGCAACGGGTAGCGATGATGCGGACACCGCCACGGACGCTGACGATCGCGGGCTCGGACTCCGGCGGGTGCGCCGGGTTGCAGGCCGACCTGCGGACCTTCTTCGCCTGCGGGGTGCACGGCACGACCGCGGTCACCGCGGTCACCGTGCAGAACTCCCTCGGCGTGACCGGCGTGCACACGATCCCGCCGGAGGTGGTGGCCGCGCAGATCGAGAGCGTGGTCACCGACATCGGCGTCCAGGCGGCCAAGACCGGGATGCTCGCCACCGCGGAGATCATCGCCGCGGTGGCGGGCGCCTGCGACCGGGTCGGCATCGGCCGGGCGGGTGACATCCCGTTCGTGGTCGACCCGGTCGCGGCCTCCATGCACGGCGACCCGCTGCTGCACGAGGCCGCGCTGGACTCCTACCGCACGGAGCTGTTCCCCCGGGCGACCCTGATCACCCCGAACCTCGACGAGGTCCGCCTGTTCACCGGCCTGGACGTGACGACCCGCGCCCAGCAGCGGGACGCGGCGAAGGCCCTGTTCGACCACGGCCCGCAGTGGGTCCTGGTCAAGGGCGGGCACCTGTGGGGCGACCCGGAGTGCCTGGACCTGCTCTACGACGGTTCGGAGTTCACCGAGTTCGTGGGTCCCCGCTTCGACACGAAGCACACCCACGGCAGCGGCGACACGCTCGCGTCGTCGATCACCTCGGCGCTGGCCAAGGGCGCGGACGTGGTGTCGGCGGTGCGCGCGGGCAAGGCGTTCATCGTCGAGTCGGTGCGCGGCGCGTACCCGGTCGGCGCGGGCGTGGGCCCGGTGTCGCCGCTGTGGCGACTGCCGGACGCGGCGGAATTCCTGACCCCCGGGTCCATCACCGGCTGACAATCCCCAGGACAGGGCCACTTTTTCCGGTTGATCACCGGTAGCCTCCCGGCGCATGAGGGTGACCATCCTGACCGTCGGTTCGCGCGGTGACGTCGAACCGTTCCTGGCCCTGTCCCGGGGTCTGCTGGCGGCCGGGCACGACCCGGTGATCGCCACCCTGGCCGAGTTCGAGCCGATGGTCACCGGCGCGGGCATCCCGTTCGCCCTGCTGCCCGGGAACTCCAGGGCGGTGCTGGCCGGTCCCGAGGGCCAGGCCCTGATGGCCGAGCGCAACCCGTTCCGGCTGATCGAGCGGATGCGCGCGGTGATCGGCCCCGCGCTGCTGGAGGCGCACCCGGCGGCCGAGGAGGCGTGCGCGGGCGCCGACCTGGTGGTCCACCACACCATGGCCGTGTTCGGCATCACCATCGCCGAGCGCCTCGGCGTGCCCTCGGTGGCGGCGCACCTGTTCCCCAACAGCCCCACCCGCGAGTTCCCCATGGTCGCCATGCCCAGCGCCGTCCCCGCCGCGCTGAACCGCCTGACCTGGCGCATCGCCGAGTCCCTGCCTTGGCGGGCGTTCCGCCCCCTGCTGGACACCCGCCGCGCCGCCCTGGGCATGCCCCCGCTGCCCCGCCGCCCGCTGTCGCGCTGGCCCACCGGCGCCCCCGCCCGCCTCTACGGCTTCAGCCCGGCGGTCGTCCCGCCGCCCGCCGACTGGCGCGCGGACGACCACGTCACCGGCTACTGGTTCACCGAGCCCGGCGCCTACACCCCGCCCCCGGAACTGGTGGACTTCCTGGCGGCCGGTCCCCCGCCGGTCTACCTGGGCTTCGGCAGCGCGTCCGGCGGCAGCCCCGGGGAGACGGCGGAGCTGCTGCTCTCCGCCGCCAGGGCCAACGGCCTGCGCGCCGTCCTGCACACCGGCTGGGCCGGGCTCAGCGCCACCGCCGAGGACACCCTGACCATCGACGACGTGCCGCACTGGTGGCTGTTCCCCCGGGTCCGGGCGGCCGTGCACCACGGCGGCGCGGGCACCACGGCGGCGGCGCTGCGCGCGGGCATCCCGTCGGTGGTGGTGCCGTTCTTCGCCGACCAGTTCTTCTGGGGCCGCCAGGTGGTGGAGCTGTCGGTGGGCGCGGTCACCGCCACCCGGGACCGCGTCACCGGCCCCGAGCTGGCCGAAGCCCTGCGCACCGCCTTGACCCGCGCACCCCGGGCGCGGGAGCTGGCGGCGGAGCTGGCCGCCGAGGACGGGGTGGCGACGGCGGTCGAGGTCCTGGAGTCCGTGGTCCGCTGACCCCTCAGACCAGCAGTTCCCTGGCCAGCTCGGGGTCCATGTTCCCGCCGGAGATGACGGCGACGGTCTTGCCGCGCGGCAGCTCGTCGCCGTGGAACAGGTAGGCGGCCGTGGCCACCGCCCCGCTGGGCTCGGCGATGAGCCGGGCGTTGCGGGCGATGGTCGTCACGGCCTGCCGGATCTCGTCCTCGCCGACGGTCACGATCCCGTCCACCAGCGAGCGCTGGTGGGCGAAGGTCAGCGCCGACGGCTGGCTGCGCAGCCCGTCGGCGATGGTCCGATTACGGTCGGCCACCGACCACGGGGTCAACTCCCCCGCCGCCAGGCTGGCGGCGGTGTCGGCGGCCAACTCCGGCTCCACCGCCCACACCTGCGTCGACGGCGACTTCGCCTTGATCGCGACGGCGACCCCGGAGATCAGCCCACCCCCGCTGACCGGTACGAGCACCAGGTCGGCGGCCAGGTCGGCGACGATCTCCAGCCCGATCGTCCCCTGCCCGGCGATCACGTCGACGTGGTCGAACGGCGGGATCAGCGTCGCCCCGGTCCGCTGCACGACCTCGGCCGCGACCACCTCCCGCTCCCCCACCGCCGACAGGATCACCTCGGCCCCGTGCGCCCGGGTCGCCTCGACCTTGACCGAGGGCGTGTCGACGGGGACGACGATCCACGCCTCGATCCCGAACACCTTGGCGGCGTAGGCGACGGCCTGGGCGTGGTTGCCGCTGGAGTAGGCCACCACACCCCGACCCCGCCGCGCGTCGTCCAACCTGGCGATGGCGTTGAACGCCCCCCGGATCTTGAACGCCCCGATGGGCTGGAGGTTCTCCGGTTTGAGCCACAGTGGACGGTCCGGGTCGGCCCACGGGCAGGGCAGCAGGGGAGTGCGCACGGCCACCCCCGCGATGCGGTCGGCGGCGGCTTCGATGGCGTCGACGGAGACCAGTTCCACCCCTACAGTCTGCCCTACCAATGTAAGTCCACAGTGGACACAGGAGTGTAGCGGTGCTCACTTTCCGCCAACCTTTCCCGGCTGCCGCACGTCCACCCCCCGGACAGGTGAAATCAACGTTGGAACGGAAGGCATGAGCAAGCAGGAGGACAAGCAGGGCATCAAGCCCGCCCAGGTACTCGCCGCGGCGCTGGCGGCGGCCACCGCCGCCGTGCTCGGCTCGACACTGGGCGTGGCGGGCACGGTCCTCGGAGCGGCCGTGGCCAGCATCATCAGCACCGTCGGCGGCGCCGTCTACCTCAAGTCGCTGGAGCGCACGAGGGAGGGCGTCCGCACGGTCACCGCCCGCGTCACCGGCCGGGGCAGCGTCATCACCGTGAGCACCCCACCGGAGCAGGACCCGGCGGAAACCCCGGACGAAGTCCAGGCCACCGGCGACGAGGTCGACCACACCGAGGAGGTCGTGGTCGAGACCCGCCCGCCTGCGACCCCCCGCCCCTGGCGCAAGCCCCTGGTGCTGGTCGCGGGCGGCCTGCTGGTGTTCGCCATGGGCATGGCGGTGGTCACCGGCCTGGAGTGGGTGCGGGGGGAACCGCTGTCCGGCGGCGGGAGCACGACCGTGGGCAGCTTGGTCTCCGGCAAGACCGGCAGCACCGACAAGACCACGACGACCACGGTGGTGATCACCACCCCACCGGCGGCCACGACAGAGCCCACGAACACGGGCACCGACGAGCCCACCACCACCACGGGCACGACCTCGGGAAGCGAAACCCCGACCACCCAGGAATCGACCCCGGAACAGACCACGACCACCACGACCACCCGGTCGGTCCCCACCACGACGACCACCCAGGCCCCCTCGGCCACCCCGACGCCGTAGAGCGGACAAGAGCCCCAGCCCGCACGGTGCGGGCTGGGGCTCTCGCCTGCCGGGGTGGCCCGCCTGCCGACAGACCCGGCGGCGTGCGCGCGGGCCCCCACCGCGGTCCTGCGTGGATCGGCGGGTGGGAGCGGGCCGCAGCGGGTACTGGAACGGGTATGGCGACCTCGTTGCGGCGGGCTGTGGGCACGCCCCTGCTGTACTTCTTCATCCTGGGCGACATCCTCGGCGCAGGTGTGTACGTCCTGGTCGGCGAGGTCGCGGCCGAGTCCGGGGGCGCGGTGTGGCTGCCGCTCATCGTCGCGCTGGGCCTGGCGGCGCTCACGGCGGCGTCCTACGCGGAGCTGGCGACCAAGTACCCGCGGGCCGGGGGGTCGGCCCACTACGCCACCGAGGCGTTCGGGCGGGCCGCCGGGTCGGTGGTCGGCTTCTGCATGCTGGCCGCCGGGGTGGTGTCCGTCGCCGCGCTGGCCAGGGCGTTCGCGGGCGACTACCTGCGAGAACTGGTGTCGGCGCCGGTGCTGCCGGTGGTGGTGGTCTTCCTGGCGGCCCTGGCGGCGCTCAACATCCGCGGCGTCAGGGAATCCCTCGGCGCGAACGCGGTGGCGACCGCGGTCGAGGTGGGCGGGCTGCTGCTCATCGTCGGCCTCGGCCTCTGGGTCGTCCTGCGCGGCGACGGCGACCCGGGGCAATTGGCCGAGGTCGGCACGCCGGAGAACGGTGTCGTGGGCGCGACGCTGGCGGGTGCGGTCCTGGCGTTCTACTCGTTCGTCGGGTTCGAGACCTCGGTGAACCTGGCCGAGGAGGTCCGCGACCCCCGGCGCTCCTACCCCCGCGCCCTGTTCGGCGCCCTGCTGACCGCCGGGGTGGTGTACCTGCTCGTCGGCCTGGTCGCGGGCGCCGCCGTCCCGACCGACGTGCTGGCGGGCTCCGACGGGCCGCTGCTGGAGGTGGTGCGGGCGGCGGGCGCGGTGCCGCCCTGGCTGTTCGCCGCGGTCGCGCTGGTCGCCGTCGCCAACGGCGCCCTGCTCACGGGCATCATGTCGTCGCGCCTGGCCTACGGCATGTCCCGCGACGGCCTGCTCCCGCCCGTCCTGTCGCGCGTGCTCCCCGGCCGCCGCACCCCGTGGGTGGCCGTGCTCGCCACCTCGGCGCTGTCGCTGCTGCTGGCCCTCACCGGCGGCGTGTCCGCCCTCGCCGAAACCCTCGTGCTCCTGCTGCTGGTCGTCTTCACCGCCACCAACGCCGCCGTCCTCGCCCTGCGCCGCCGCCCGGACGACATCCCCCACTTCCGCGTCTGGACCGCTGTCCCCTGGCTCGGCCTGGCCTCCTGCCTGCTGCTGTTCACCCAGATCGGGGCGGCGGTCTGGCTGCGCGGGGCCGTCCTCCTGGCCCTGGGCGGCCTCCTGGCCCTGGCGAACGCCCTCCGCGCCCGCCGCACCGAGCCCGCCACGTCCGAGGCCTAGTGCCCCGGGTCGGGGGGCGAACCGCGCAGAGCACCCGAGAGCAATTCGGCGGCTCCCTTCGGGTCGGAGGATTCCGTGATCGCCCGCACCACCACAACCCGAGAGGCCCCGGCTTCCACAACCCGGGGCAACCGCTCCAGGTCGATCCCCCCGATCGCGAACCAGGGCCGCGAAGGCCCAGCCTCGGCGGTGGCCCGGACCAGCTCCAACCCCGGCGCGGTCCGACCGGGTTTCGTCGGCGTGGGCCAGCACGGCCCGGTGCAGAAGTAGTCCACCCCGGCCTCGTGCGCGGCGGCCACGGCCTGCCCGAAGTCGTGCGTGGACCGCCCGATCACCACCTCCTCCCCCACCACCCGCCGGGCCGCCGCCACCGGCAGGTCGTCCTGCCCCAGGTGCAGCACGTCGGCCCCGGCGGCCAACGCCACGTCCGCCCGGTCGTTCACCGCCAGCAGCGCCCCGTGGGCGGCGCACAGTTCCGCGATCACGGCGAGGGCCCGCAGCTCGGGCCCCGCTTCCATCCCCTTGTCCCGCAGTTGGACGACGTCGACACCGCCCGCCAGCGCCGCGTCCACGAAGTCGGCGAGGTCGCCGCGTTCGGTCCGCGCGTCCGTGCACAGGTAGAGCCGCGCGTCGGCGAGCCTGCGCCTGATCTGGTCCCCGTCAAGTCCCGGCATGGCACCGACGCTATCCCCTGGGCCGCCCGGGCGGGTCTGCGCTACGGTGGAGGCCGGTCGCACGGGAGTCCGGACAACGGGCTGAGAGGGAGCACAACGCGCTCCGACCGTCGAACCTGATCCGGGTCATGCCGGCGCAGGGAGCGTGATGAGGAACGTGCAGCGGATCGCCGTCGTGGGTGGCGGTGTCATCGGCCTGGCCACCGCCTGGCGGGTGGCCGCCACCGGCAGGCGGGTCACCGTGATCGACCCCACCCCGGTGCGCGGTGGGGGCTCCTGGGTGGCGGCGGGCATGTTGGCCCCGGTCACCGAGGCGTGGTTGGGCGAGGAGCACGTGCTCGCCTTCGGCGCCGAGTCGCTGGCCCGGTGGCCCGGTTTCGCCGCCGACCTGGCCGACCCGCCCGGCCTGCGCCGCGAGGGCACCCTCGCCCTGGCGCTGGACGCCGCCGACGCCGAGGACCAGCGCCGGTTGGCCGACTTCCTGTCCTCGCTGGGGCGGGAGGTGCGGCGGCTCACCGCGCGGCAGGTCCGCGAGCTGGAGCCGGGCACCTCGCCGGTCCGAAGTGGACTGCTGGTCCCCGGTGACCTGTCGGTCGACAGCAGGCGGCTGCTGCGCTCGCTGGCGGCCCAGGCCACCGCCGAGGGTGTGGGTTTCCACACCGGTCGGGCGGTCTCGGTGCGCGACGGCGGTGTCGAACTCGCCGACGGCTCCACAGTGGAGTGCGACGAGGCGGTGATCGCCGCGGGCGCCTGGAGCCGCGCCCTGCACCCCGCCCTGGACACCCTGGTCCGCCCGGTCAAGGGCGAGGTCCTGCGGCTGCGGTCGCGGCCGAGCGCGCTGCCCCCGCCCACCAGGACGCTGCGCGCGCACGTCGAGTCCCGCCCGGTCTACCTCGTCCCCCGCGACGGCGGTGAACTCGTCGTCGGCGCCACCCAGCACGAGGTCGGCCACGACACCGAGGTCACCGTGGCGGGGGTGCGCGACCTGCTGACCGACGCCGAGCGGGTGCTGCCGGGTGTGCGTGAGTACGCCCTGGTGGAGGCGGTGGCGGGGCTGCGCGCGGGCAGCCCGGACAACCTGCCGCTGCTCGGCCGCCTGGGCCCCGGGGTGCTGGTCGCCACCGGGCACCACCGCAACGGCGTGCTGATGGCGCCGGTCACCGCCGACGCCGTGGTGGCCCTGCTGCGCGGCGACACCCCGCCCGACCACGTGCTGGCCGCGGCCCCGTCCCGATTCCCTGGAGCGACATGACGATCGAGGTCAACGGAACCGAACGAGAGGTCCCCGACGGCGCGACCGTGGCCGACGTGCTGGCCGCCCTCGCGCTGCCCACCTCGGGGACCGCGGTGGCGCTCAACGGCCAGGTGGTCCCCCGCAACGCCCACGCCGCCACGGTGGTGCCCGCGTGGGCGCGGCTGGAAGTCCTCACCGCCGTGCAGGGGGGCTGAGCCGTGGACGACCCCCTGGTCATCGCCGACCGCGAGTACTCCTCGCGGCTGATCACCGGCACCGGCGGCGCCGCGAACCTGGCGGTCCTGGAGCGGGCGCTGGTGGCCTCCGGCACCGAGCTGACCACGGTGTCGCTGCGCCGGGTGGACACCGCGGGCGGCTCCGGCGTGCTGGAGCTGCTGCGGAAGCTGGGCATCGACCCGCTGCCGAACACCGCGGGCTGCCGCACCGCCGCCGAGGCCGTGCTCACCGCCCGCCTGGCCCGCGAAGCCCTGGGGACGAACTGGGTGAAGCTGGAGGTGGTCGCCGACGACCGCACCCTGCTGCCCGACCCGGTGGAACTGCTCGACGCCGCCACCCAGCTCGTCGACGACGGTTTCGTGGTGCTGCCCTACACCAACGACGACCCGGTGCTGGCCCTGCGCCTGGAGCAGGCGGGCTGCGCCGCGGTCATGCCGCTGGGCTCGCCGATCGGCACCGGCCTGGGGATCAACAACCCGCACAACATCGAGCTGATCACCACCCGCGCGGGCGTCCCGGTGGTCCTGGACGCGGGGGTCGGCACCGCCTCCGACGCGGCCCTGGCCATGGAACTGGGCTGCGCCGCGGTGCTGCTGGCCACGGCCGTCACCCGCGCGGGCGACCCGGAGAAGATGGCCACCGCGATGCGCGCGGCGGTCACCGCGGGCAGGCTGGCCAGGTCGGCGGGCCGCATCCCGCGGCGGTTCTGGGCCCAGGCGTCCAGCCCTCCGCGTTGACCCGCGCCCGCCCTGGGCACAATGAGGTATGACGACTTCGGCTGACGGTGACGTCCCCGCCCGCCTGTACCTGGCCATCGGCCGGTTGTCGCGCTCACTGCGCCGCTCGGGCAGCACCGGCATGGGCCACGGCTCGATCTCGGCGCTGTCCACGCTGTCCGGGGCGGGCACCCTCCGCCTCGGCGACCTGGCGGCGAAGGAGGGCGTGGCCGCCCCGACCATGTCCCGCATCGTCGCGGGCCTGGTCGACTCCGGTTACGTCAACCGCGAACCGGACCCGGCCGACCGCCGGGCCTGGCTGGTCACCGCCACCGAGGAGGGCGAGCGGGTCGTCTCCAGCGTGCGCAGCACCCGGATGCAGGAGCTGAGCCGCCGCCTCGACGGCCTCCCGCCCGCCGACCGCGAGCTGCTGATCAAGTCCATCCCGGTCCTGGAGGCCCTGCTGGTCGGCACCCCGGAGGCCCAGTAGCGGCCGGTCAGCCGACGGTCAGTCACCCGTCCGGGACGGGATGACGTGGGTCGGCGGCGAGTCGACCGAGCAGTGCAGGCAGTCCCCCGGGTGCGGGGCGTCCGCCGGGGCGGGCGGTTCGGGTTCGGCCAGCACGTTGCCCCGCACGCCCAGTGCCAGCAGGCCGCCGCCCGCGGCGAGGGCCGCGCAGATCACCAGCGCCGTGCGCCACCCGGAGGTCAGCGCGGCGGGGTCCCGGTACGCCGCGCCGGTGAGCCCGGCCGCGGCGGGCAGCACCGCCACGGCCAGCAGGTTCCCGGTGCGGGCGATGGCGTTGTTGACCCCGGAGGCCACCCCGGCGTACCGGTCGGGCGCGGCCGCCAGCACGGTGGCGGTGACCGGGGCGACGACGACCGCCAGCCCCAGCCCGAACACCACCACGGCGGGCAGCACCGCGCCCACGTAGGAGGCCCCCGGCACGATCCGCAGCATCAGCAGCATCCCGGTGGCGACCAGCAGCGGCCCGACGACGAGGAACCACCGAGGCCCGAACCGGGAGGCCAGCCGCCCGCTGCGGGCCGAGAGCAGCAGCATGATGATCGTGATCGGCAGCCCGGCGACCCCGGCGGCGGTGGGCGCGTACCCGAGCGAGGTCTGCAGTTGCAGCACCATCAGCATCAGCACCCCGCCCAGCGCCGCGTAGACCACCAGCGTCAGCGCGTTGGCGATCACGAAGGTGCGGTCGGCGAACAGCCCCGGCGGCACCAGCGGGTCCCGGCCGCGCCGCTGGAGCAGCACGAACGACACCAGCGCGAGCACCCCGGCCGCGCCCGCGGACACCACCAGCCAGTCGACCCCGCGGGCGGGTGCCTCGACCAGGGCGGCGGTGATCCCGGCCAGGCCCAGCGCCCCCAGCACCGACCCGGCGACGTCCGGGTGGCCGGTGACCTCGGCGTCGCGGGTCTCCGGGACGAACCGCAGCGCCGACCACACGCACACGGCGGCCACCGGGATGTTGATCAGGAACGCCAGCCGCCACGACCACACCTGCACCAGCAGCCCGCCCACCAGCGGTCCGGCCGCCGCGGCGATCCCGCCGAGCCCGGACCAGGCGCCGATGGCCCTGGCCCGGTCCTCCCGGTGGAACACCGATTGCAGGATGGCCAGCGACCCCGGGGTCAGCAGCGCCCCGCCGACGCCTTGCAGCACCCGCGCGGCGACCAGCACCTCCGTGCTCTGGGCGAACCCGCACAGCACCGAGGCGACGCCGAACCAGACGACGCCGACGAGGAACACCCGCCGCCTGCCGTAGCGGTCACCCAGGGAGCCCGCGACGAGGATCAGCGAGGCCAGGGCGAGCAGGTACCCGTCGAGAATCCACTGCAACCCCGCCACCGAGGCGCCCAGCTCGGCGCCGATGCGCGGCAGCGCCACGTTGACCACGCTGCCGTCGAGCATGGCCATGCCGGAGCCGAGGATCGTGGTGGCCAGCACCCCGCGCGCGGCGCCGGTGCCCCACCGGACGTCGGTGTCCACTCAGGGTCGGTTCAGCGTGGCGACGAACTTGTACCGGTCGCCGCGGTAGACCGACCGCACCCACTCGACCGGTCGCTCCTCGGTGTCGAAGGAGTGCCGCGACAGCAGCAGCATCGGCATCCCCACGTCGGCCCCGAGCAGATCGGCCTCGTGCGGTCCGGCCAGCGCGGTCTCGATCGTCTCCTCGGCGTGGCCCATCTCGACGTCGAAGCGCTCGCGCAGCACCTGGTAGAGCGAGCCGCCGCCGCTGACGTGGCGGCGCAGGCCGCGGAAGCGGCCCAGCGGCAGGTGGGTGGTCTCCACGGCCATCGGCTCGTCGTCGGCCAGCCGCAGCCGGTGCAGCCGCAGCACCTTGGCCCCCGCGCGGATGTTGAGCAGCCGGGCCAGGTCGGCCTCCGCCGGGATCTCCGAGACCTCCAGCAGCTTCGACGACGGCTCGCGGCCCTGCGCGCGCATGTCCTCGGTGTAGGAGGACAGTTGCAGCCGCTGGGCCACCTTCGGCTCGGCGGCGAAGGTGCCCTTGCCCTGCACGCGCAGCAGGCGGCCCTCGACGGTCAGCTCGGCCAGGGCCTGGCGGACGGTGGTGCGGGAGACGTCGAACTCGGTGGCCAGCGACCGCTCGGTGGGGATCGGCGAGCCGGGTGGCAGGGAGCCGAGCAGGTCGAGCAGATGCCGCTTGAGCCCCCAGTACTTCGGTTCCCGCTGCACCCGCGCCACCGCGTCCGACCCATCGGCCGTCGACATCTCGAGCATGGCGTCCCCTCCTGACCTCTTGTCCCGGTTACAGAATGCCCTGCCGGGTGCGCCCCCCGCGATCACACCCCGTGAAATCCGCGCGTCCGGAGCGGTCGAGCTGGTAGTATTGGTCTAGACCTTATCGAGGCATGAGGAGCGATCTGATGGTGGACGAGCCCGGTCGGCTGATGCGCGCCGAGATCGCCGAACAGCCCGCGGTGCTCGCCGCGGCCGTCGCCCGCCGCGACGGGGTGGCCGGGGTCGCCGCCAGGGTGACCGCCGCCGCGCCCCGGTTCGCGCTGTTCGCCGCCCGGGGGTCCAGCGACCACGCCGCCCTCTACGCCAAGTACCTGGCGGAGGTCCTGCTGCGACTCCCCTCCGGGCTGGTCTCCCCCTCCACCACCACCCTCTACGGCGCCCGCCCGGACCTGTCCGGCGTCCTCTACGTCACGGTGAGCCAGAGCGGCGGGTCGCCCGACCTGGTCGAGGCCACCCGGTCGGCGCGCGAGCAGGGCGCGCTGACGGTGGCCGTGACCAACACGCCGGGGTCGCCGCTGGCGGAGGCGGCCGAGCTGTCGGTGGACATCGGGGCGGGCGCCGAACTGGCCGTGGCGGCCACGAAGACCTACAGCGCGACGCTGCTCGCCCTCTACCGATTGGTCGACGCGGTCCGCGGCGGGAACGGGGAGGCGGTCGCCGACCTGGGCGCGCTGGCCGAGAAGACCCTGGCGGACTCGGCCGGGCCGGTGGCCGAGGCCGTCGGCCGGTTGCGGTTCGTGGACCGGATGGTGACGACCGGGCGCGGGTACTCCTCGGCCACCGCCGCGGAGGCCGCGCTGAAGCTGGCCGAGACGAGCTACCTGTCGGCGCGGTCCTACAGCGGGGCGGACCTCCTGCACGGCCCGGTCGCCGCCGTGGACGCGGACACGGCGGTGCTGGCGATCACCAGCCGGGGGGCGGGCGGCGCGGCGCTGCGGCCGGTGCTCGACGCCGTTCGCGACAGCGGGGCGGAGGTCGTGGCGGTGGGGTCCGCCGCCGGGGAGACCGGGGCGGCGGTGCGGATCGCGGTCCCGGAGTGCGCCGAGGAGGTGGCCCCGATCCTGGAGGTGCTGCCGGTGCAGCAGTTGGCGCTGGGGCTGTCGCTGGCCCGCGGCGGGAACCCGGACCAGCCGAGGGGCCTGCGGAAGGTCACCCGGACGAGGTAGCGGGCGCGGGTCGCGCCCCACCAGGGGGTCGGCGCGGCGAGTTTTCCCGCGCGACACCCACCGCTGCCTAGACTGGCCGGATGCGGAGGACGTCGTTCGCGCGGTGGCCCTGTTCGGTGGCCCGGGCCATGGACCTGCTCGGCGACCAGTGGACGCTCCTGGTGCTGCGGCAGGCCTACCTGGGCACCCGGCGGTTCGACCGGTTCCAGGGGGAACTGGGGATCGCCAGGAACACCCTCACCGAGCGGTTGGAGCGCCTGACCAGGGCGGGGGTGCTCGAACGGGTGCGCTACCAGGAGCGGCCCACCCGGTACGAGTACGCGCTGACCGAGATGGGGCGCGACTTCTTCCCCGCCCTGGCGGCGATCATGCGGTGGGGCGACCGGTGGCTCGACGGCGGGTCGGGCGCCCCGATGGTGTTGCGGCACCGCGGCTGCGGGCAGGAAGCGCACGCGGCGGTGCGGTGCTCGGAATGCGACGAGCGGCTGGCCCTGGGCGAGGTGACCGTGGAACCGGGACCGGGGATGGCCCCCGAGCGGGCGGCGGCGTTCCGGGAAAGGGGTGCCCGCTCCGTCGAGGGGGTTTAACGGAGCGGGCACTGCCCATGTTACTCCAAACGGAGCAGTCGATTGCGGGAGGTCCGCGTGCGCGGCGTGGCGGTCGGGGTGGACGGCGGGGGGACGGCGACGCGGGCGGTGGCCGTGGACGCCACCGGGGCGGTGGTGGGGCGCGGCACCTCGGGCGGGGCCAACCCGAACTCGCACCCGCCCGAGGTGGCCGCGGCGAACGTCGGGGAGGCCATCGCCGCCGCCGCCGGGGGGCGGCCGGTGGGCGCCTGCGTGCTGGGGATGGCGGGGACCTCGAAGCTGGCGAACGACCCGGTGGTGGCCGGGTTGTTCCACGCCGCCTTCGCCGGGGCCGGGCTGACCGAGCCGCCGGTGGTGGTGACCGACGCCGAGGTGGCCTTCGTGGCCGGGACCGACGCCGAGGCGGGGACCGTGGTGATCTCCGGGACGGGCTCGATCGCCATGCGGATCGAGGGTCGGCGGCGGGCGGCGACCGCGGGCGGGTTCGGGTGGCTGCTGGGCGACGAGGGGTCGGCGTTCTGGCTGGGGCGGGAGGCGGTGCGCACGACGCTGCGGGCGTTGCAGGCCGGGGTGGCGCCCGGGCCGCTGGCCGAGGCGGTGCTGGCCGCCGCCGGGGTCAGCGACTTCGGGCCGCTCATCACCGCGTGCAACGCCGCGCCGCCGATCCGGTTGGCGGCCTACGCGCCGCTGGTGACCGCGCACGTCGACGACCCGGTCGCCGCGGACATCGTGGAGCGGGCCGCGTTGGCGCTGTGCGCGGAAGCGGAGGCGGCCTGGGTCGAGGGGCCGGTCGTGCTGGCCGGGTCAGTGGCCGCGCACGACAACCCGATCGGGGCGCGGTTGCGGGAACTGCTGGCCGCGCACACCGTGGCGACGGCCACCGACAACGCCGCCGGTGCCGCGTGGTTGGCCTCCCTGACCGCGTTCGGGGAGCAGCCGCACCCGAAACACCGTCACTGATCGGGGACCCGGGGGTGGCGGAACCCCGGGTGCTCCGCCGGGAGCGCGCGCCGCAGCACGACCGCGCTCACGGCCACCACCAGCGCCAGCAGCGGCCACGACAGCACCACCCTGGCCGCGGTCAGCGCGACCACCTGCCCGGACCACCACAGCAGCCCGTAGACGACGGTGCGCAGCGCGTACTGCGCCGTCCACACCCAACTGGCGCGGCCGTAGGCGCGGAGCAGGTCCGGGTCGCGGCGCCAGCGGGCCTTCTGCCCCAGCAGCAGGCCCACGACCACACCGAGCAGCGGCCAGCGGATGAGGATGCTCAGCGCCCAGGCGAGGCTGCTGGCGGTGTTGGACAACAACTGGATGAGGAAGAAGTCCTCGGCGCGTCCGGTGTAGAGCGCCACCAGGGCCGCCACGACGACGGCGGCCAGTCCACCGAGCACCGCGGTCACCTTCTCGCCGCGTGACATCCGCCACACGGCCAGCAGGGCGCTCGCCACGACCGCGGCGGCCGCGCCCCAGGCGATGGACTGCCCGGAAATCAGCCACCCGGCGGCGAAGACGACCGGTGGGGCGGTGGCGTCGAGCGCCCCTCGCTTGCCGCCGAGCAGGTCGACGAGGGAGTCGCTGGCTGCTGTCACGGGTCCAGACTGCCGCACCGGTGCGGGGCCAGGAAGTCCCGCCACCCCGAAATGGGTGGTCGGCGGGCGGCCGAATCCCTAGGCTGGGCCGACCGACGGTGGCGTAGGTCGGGAATGCTCAGGCACACTGGCCGGTTGGTTGGGATGGGCAACGGGTTTGAGCGGCGAGGGAGGTCAGCCGTGCACGGGTGGACGAGTTGGATCGCCATCGGGGACAGCTTCACCGAGGGGATGGGGGACGTGGGCGCCGACGGCTCGTACGTCGGCTGGGCGGACCGACTGGCCGAGGCGATGGCGCTGCAACGCCCCGGTTTCCAGTACGCCAACCTCGCCGTGCGCGGCAAGATGCTCCAGGAGATCGTCGACGAGCAGGTGCCGCTGGCCGCGGAGAACGCCCCGGACCTGGTCACCATCTGCGGCGGCGGCAACGACCTGATCACCCCCGGCACCGACGTGGACGACGTGGCCGCCCTGTTCGACGGCGCCGTGGCCCGGTTGCGCGCCGCCGGGTCGGAGGTGCTGCTGTTCACCGGCCCGGACCCGAAGGTGCAGCCGCTGCTGCGGCGCATCCGCGGCAAGGTCGGCATCTACAACGGCCACCTGCACGCCATCGCGGAGCGCCGAGGAGCCCGGGTCGTGGACCTGTGGTCGATGGACGTGCTGCACGACCGCCGGGCCTGGTGCGAAGACCGCCTGCACTTCTCCAGCGACGGCCACCGGCGGATCGCCCTGCGCGCCGCCGAGGTCCTCGGCGTCCGGGTGGACGAGGACTGGCGGGAACCCCTGCCCACCGAGGTGGCGAAGCCGTGGCTGCGGTTGCGCCAGGACGACCTGACCTGGACCACCACGCACCTGCTCCCCTGGGTGGCCCGGCAAATCCGAGGCGAGTCCCTAGGCGACGGCCTGACCCCCAAGCGCCCGGACCTCCAGCCCTACGCCGTGGACCGCGCCGCACTGTGATCCGAGCCCCGGGTGGAGTCTCCCCGGGCACCCAGGAGGCCCCGCCCCCACCGGCGCAGCCCCCGGTCACCCGCCATACCGCCGACCCGGCGACCCACCGGCACAGCAACAACCGGCCACCCCACAAACCACCGGCCCGGCCAGCAAATGCCCGGTGAGGGGATGCGCTGGCCAGCCGGCCACCCAAGAACCGCCGACCCGGCTCACCCCTGCCCGGGTGGGTGGATGCGCTTGACCAGCCAGCCACCCCCAAAACCGCCAGCCCGGCCAGCAATTGCCCGGTGGGGGATGCGCTGGCCAGCCAGCCACCCCCGCAACCGCCGGCCCGGCTACGCCCCTGCCCGGGTGGGTGGATGTGTTTGGCCGGGGGTGGCGATCATGTGACAGCCTGCCTGGGCGGTGGGGCATCTTTTCAGCCCCACCTGACGCACTGGAGCACATGATCGCCATAGGGGCCCCGGCCAAACACATCCACCCAGCCGGGCACCACAGCGACAAACCCGGGCACCACAGCGACAAACCCCGGGCAAGACCCCACCCCAAAAGACCTGACCGCTCGACCCGCCCACCCGAGCCGCGCTTTGTCGAACCGTGACGAGGAACCCACCACACCGCGGTCACACCGGCGCACAACCCCGAAGAACGCCGACACAAACAGGATTCCGGCTTGTGCCCCCCATGCGGACTTCGCGCGGCCCCACTGTCCCGAGCTGACTGTCCCTTTGGGCGACCCCGGCTTCCTTAAGCACTTCCGCCGGACATGCGGACCGGCCGGCGGACATCCCCCCGGAGTCGCCGGCCGGCCTGCGGCGGCGTTCCCCCAATGCTCGCCGCCCAGGGGCGCCGTCGACAGCGAGGTCGGCGCCCGACGACAACACTGCCAGTGATCACCGCGTCACGGCTAACCGTTCGCTAAACGGCGGGGAGCGTGTCGAGTCTTTCTTGGACGGTGGCGACGAGCGGGGACTGGGCGACCCGGTAGAGGTCGGCCGCCTTCTCCAGCTCCACTCTGGTCCCGAGCAGGTCGCCCTCCTCGCACAGGACGCGGGCGAGGACTTCGCGGCCGAACGCCTCGGTGAGTTCCAGGCCGTTGGCGGCGGCGAGGGTGATGGCCTCGGTGGCGTGGGCCCTGGCCGGGGCGAGGTGGCCGAGTTCGTGCTCCAGTTCGGCGAGGTTGGCCAGGGCGAGGCCGACGAAGCCGAGGTCGCCGACCTCGCGGAACATGTCCACCGCCCGGGTCTGCGGGGCGACCGCCTCCGCCGGGTCGCCCAGGTCGCGGTGGACCTGGGCGATGTTGTTGTGGATGTTGGCCTCGCCGAGGCGGTAGTCCGCCCGGACCGCCAGGTCGAGGGCGCGGTGGTAGTGGGCGAGGGCGTCGTGGTGGCGCTTCTGGCCGTAGAGGGCGCTGGCGAGCGCGTTGTGGCCCATCACCATCAGCCTGGGGTCGCGCAGCTCGGTGGCGACGGCGACCGCCCGCTCGCCGTCGGCCAGGATCTCCGACTCGCCGCCGAAGCGGGTGAGCAGCACGCAGCGGCTCAGCCGGATCAGCACCTCGCCCCGGCGGTCCCCGGCGGCGCGGGCGGACTCCAGGCCCAGGTCGAGGACCCAGGCCCAGTCGTCGCGGCGGGGGCGGGTGCGGCGGAACTCCCCGGCCAGCCTGGCCAGGCGCCACACCTGGTCGTGCAGGCCCGCGGCGGCGCCCTCGGCGGCGGCGGCGAGGAGGTTGGGCCACTCGGTCTCGAACCAGTCCAGGGCGGCGTCGCGGTCCGGGATCGGCGGCAGCGGCAGGTCGGCGGATTCGTCGAGGTCGTCGGCGGCGGCGCGCAGGTGGCGGCGGCAGTGGTCGGCGACCGCCAGGTAGTAGCGCAGGACCTCGGGGAGGCGGGTCGCGCGGTCGGCGGCCAGGTCGCGGGCGTAGGCGCGGACCAGGGCGTGCGCGTCGAACACGTCGCGGGCGGTCTCGGTGACCAGGAACAGGGCGGCCAGGGCGCGCAGGCGGTCGCGGGCGGTCTCGACGTCGACCCCGGCGAGGGCGGCGAGCAGGTGCGGGCCGGTGGTGGCGCCGGGGACGGTGCCGACCAGGCGCAGCGCCTCGACGCGGTCCGGGGTGAGGGCTCCGACGGTGACGTCCAGGGCGGCGCGGACCCCGGTCTCGGTGTCCTCCACCCGCAGCGCCCCCAGCCGGGTGCGCTCGTCGGTGAGGCGCTCGACCAGCTCCCCCACCGACCACTGCGGACTGGAGGCGAGCCGGGCGCCGATGATCCGCAGGGCCAGCGGCAGGCACCCGCACAGCCGCGCCAGCCGGTCCAGGTCCGGGGCGGCGGCGGTGGTGCCCGCCGCGTGCGCGATGACCGCGGCGGCGGCGTCCGGGGCGAGGGGTTGCACGACCCGCAGCCGGGCGCCCAGGGCGACCAGGCCGTCGAGCCTGCGCCTGCTGGTGACCAGGGCGACCGAGGAGCTGCCCCCGGGCAGCAGCGGCAGGACCTGGTCGGAGTCGCGGGCGTCGTCCAGCACGACCAGCACCCGGCGCTCGGCGAGCAGGGTGCGGTAGAGCGCGACCCGGTCGGCCTGCTCGGTGGGCACGTCGTCCTGGGTGACGCCGAGGGAGATCAGGAAGCGGCCCAGCACGGCCGCCGGGTCGGCGGGCGGGTGCGCCGGGTCGAAGCCGGACAGGGCGGCGAACAGGGTGCCGTCGGGGAAGGTCGCGGCGGCGCCCGCGCCCCAGACCACGGCGAGCGCGGACTTGCCGATCCCGGCCGGTCCGGCCAGCACGCCGACGGCGGTCGCGGCGGGGTCGCCCCCGGCGCGCAGCCGGTCGAGCCAGGCCAGGTCGGCGTCGCGGCCGGTGAAGCCGGACGGGGTGGGGGGCAGCTCGGCCGGGACGAGGACGCCGAGCCTGGGGGTGATCACCCGGGTGGGCCGCGGCTCCAGCAGCGTGGTGTCGTCGCGCAGGACCCGGCTGTGCAGCTCGCGCAGGCCGGGGCCGGGGTCGAGGCCCAGCTCACCCGCGGCCCGGTGGGCGAAGCGCTGGTAGAACTCCAGCGCCGCCGCGCGCCTGCCGCTGCGGTAGAGGGCCAGGACCAGTTGCCCGACCAGGTGCTCGCGGAACGGGTGCGTGTCGACCAGGGCGACCAGCTCGCCGATGACCTCGTCGTGCCTGCCCAGCTCCAGGTCGGCGTCGAGCCGGGCCTCGATCACCGTCAGCCGCAGCTCGGCCAGTTCCGGCGCGCGCACCCGGCCCGCGATGTCGGACAGCTCCGGTCCGCGCCACAGCGACTGCG
Source organism: Actinokineospora spheciospongiae (assembly GCF_003182415.1). Taxonomy (NCBI): domain Bacteria; kingdom Bacillati; phylum Actinomycetota; class Actinomycetes; order Pseudonocardiales; family Pseudonocardiaceae; genus Actinokineospora; species Actinokineospora spheciospongiae. The sequence goes on from NZ_QHCP01000002.1 coordinate 604,684, forward strand.
CCCGGGAGAGCAGTTCGGCCCGGACGTCGGCGGGCTTGCCCCGGGATTCGGCCAGCAGCCGCCTGGCCAGCGCGACGTCGATCCGCGCCTCCTCGACCGCGAGCCGGTAGCCCGCGCCGCTGGTCTGAATCCTGGTGGTGCCCCCGGGGTCCACCGTGGACAGCCACTTGCGCAGCCGGGAGATGTAGCCCTGCACGATGGTGCGCGCGGTGGCGGGCGGTTCGTGGTCCCAGAGGACGTCGACGATGCGTTCGACCGGCACCACCTGGTTGGGTTCGAGCAGCAGCATCGCCAGCAGACCGCCGATGCCGGGCCCGCCCGGCACCGCGGCGCGGTCCCCCACGACCGCGCCGACCGGTCCCAGGACGCAGAACCTCGGTCCCTGCGCCTCTTCGCGCGTGAACCACTCGTGCGCCATCCGCCACCCCCGCGTTCGACTCGCACCTGCGCCAAACCTAGAGCCTGCCTCGTGTTCGGTCAGCGGAAGCGGCGCGAGTCAACCGGACGGCCTAACCCGGAACGGGTACGGCCCCGTGGCCGCCGATCCCGATATCGGCGGCCGCGGGGCCGGACTCCACGCGGTCGACCGGGACACGAGCAGGTCCCACCCCGAGCGGGAACACCGCGAGGCGTTCCGGTCCAGCGCCGGTGGAGCACGCGGGCACGCGTGGTGTCCGCGTTATCAAGATAACAGTGCGCACTCGTCGGGAAACAGACGGGTCACCTGGTCAGCGCAGTGGTTCCCCGCTGTTTTGTCGCGCCGCGATGAATTCCGGCCGGGGTGACGGGGCAGCGAACGGTTCCACCACCGCGTTCTCCACGCTGTTGAACACCACGAAGATGTTCGAGCGCGGGAAGGGGGTGATGTTGTTGCCGGACCCGTGCATGAGGTTCGAGTCGAACAGCAGCGCGGACCCGGCCGGGCCGGTGAACTGGTCGATGCCGTGCGCGTCGGCCAGCGCGGTGATCGCGGTGTGACTCGGGACACCGATCTCCTGCTCGGTCAGCGACGCCCGGTAGTGCTCGTCGGGGGTCTCCCCCGCGCACGGCACGAAGGTGCGCTGCGAGCCGGGCATGACCATCAGGCCACCGTTGAACGGGTGGTTGTCGGTGAGCGCGATCGACATGCTGACCGCGCGCGGGGTGGGCATCCCGTCCTCGGCGTGCCAGGTCTCGAAGTCGGAGTGCCAGTAGAAGCCGCGGCCGATGAACCCGGGCATGAAGTTCACCCGGCTCTGGTGCACGTACACCTCGGAGCCGAGGACCTGCCTGGCCCGGTCCAGGACCCGGGGGTCGCGCACCAGCTCGGCGATGAGCGGGCTGATCCGGTGCACCTCGAAGATCGACCGCACCTGGTCGGTCGAGCGCTCGACGACGGTGCGCTCGTCCGCGCGCAACTCCGGGTCGGCCACCAGCCGGTCCAGCTCCTGCCGGTGGGTATGCACCTCGGCAGGACTGAGCAGGTCGGGGTGGGTCGAGTACCCGTCCCGGTCGTGCGCGGCCAGGGTGGGGTCGGCGATCGGGCCGTCGACGCCCGGCCAGACGGTGGGTTCCACGCGGTCGACCGGGTCGAGCGCGCGGGCGGTGCGGGTGCGGTAGCGGTCCTCGGTCTTGGTGCCCAGAGCGGTCACGGGTACTCCTCGGTGCTCTCGTTCAGCGGTCGGTGGTCGGCTCGACGAGCAGCGGGTAGACGCCGTCCTCGTCGTGGATCTCGCGGCCGGTCACCGGCGGGTTGAACACGCAGACGGTGCGCATCTCGGTCGTGGGCCGCAACTGGTGGTGCTCGTGGCCGTCGAGCAGGTACAGCGAACCCGGCGCGAGCCGGTGGGTCTCACCGGTCTCCTTGTCGAGCAATTCGCCCTCGCCCGCGGTGACGAACACGGCCTCGATGTGGTTGGCGTACCAGAAGTCGTTCACCGAGCCCGCTTCCAGCACGGTCTCGTGCACCGAGAAACCGACCCCGTCCCCGGCCAGCACGATGCGCTTGCTGCGCCAGTTCGGGGTGACCACGTCGCGGTCGGTGCCGGTGATCTCGTCCAGGGTGCGGACGATCATGCTTTCCTCCTCCTGCCGGGGTGGCTGTCGGTGGGCGGGGCGGTCAGAGCACGGCGGCGACCGAGTCGACCAGGACGCCCAGGCCGCGCTCGAGCTCCTCGTCGGTGGTGGTCAGTGGCGGCATGACCTTGGCGACCTCGCCGTCCGGGCCCGCGGTCTCCATCAGCAGGCCGCGCTCGAAGGCCGCCGCGCACACCGCCGAAGCGGTGCCGCCGTCGGCGAACCGCAGCCCGCGCGCCAGCCCGCGCCCCCTGGGCAGCAGGTCGGCGGTGGGGTGCGCCTCGGCCAGCCCGGTCAGCACCCGGCCGACCTGCTCGCCCTTGGCCAGGGTGCCCTTCTCCAGGGTGTCGTCGGTCCAGTACTCGCGCAGGGCCGCGGTGGAGGCGACGAACGCGGGGTTGATGCCGCGGAAGGTCCCGTTGTGCTCGCCGGGCTCCCACACGTCGAGGTCGGGGCGCAGCAGGGTCAGCGCGAGCGGGAACCCGTAGCCGCCGATGGACTTCGACAGGCAGATGATGTCCGGGGTGATGCCCGCGGCCTCGAAGCTGAAGAACGGGCCGGTGCGCCCGCAGCCCATCTGCACGTCGTCGACGATGAGCAGCATGTCGTGGCGCCTGCACAGGTCTTGCAGCGCGCGCAGCCACTCGGCGCGGGCGACGTTGATGCCGCCCTCGCCCTGCACGGTCTCGACGATGACCGCGGCGGGGTCGTTGAGCCCGCTGCCGCTGTCGGCGAGCAGCCGCTCGAACCACAGGAAGTCGGGGACCTGCCCGTCGAGGTAGTTGTCGAACGGCATCGGAGTGGCGTGCACCAGGGGGATGCCCGCGCCGCCGCGCTTGAGGGAGTTCCCGGTGACACTGAGCGCGCCGAGGGTCATGCCGTGGAAGGCGTTGGTGAAGTTGATGATCGACTGGCGGCCGGTGACCTTGCGGGCCAGCTTCAGCGCGGCCTCCACCGCGTTGGCGCCCGCGGGGCCGGGGAACATGACCTTGTGGTCCAGCTCGCGCGGCTTGAGCACCACGTTCTCGAAGGTCTCCAGGAAGTCGCGCTTGGCCACGGTGTTCATGTCCAGCGAGTGCGTGACGCCGTCGCGCTCGATGTAGTCGAGGACGGCCCGTTTGAGCACCGGGTTGTTGTGGCCGTAGTTCAGCGCCCCGGCCCCGGCGAAGAAGTCGAGGTACGGGGTGCCGTCCTCGGCGTGCAGCACGCTGCCGACACCGCGGTCGAACACGACCGGCCAACCGCGGGAGTAGCTGCGGACCTCGGATTCGAGGTTGGTGAACACGCTCATGGCAGATCTCCGTTCCCAGGAGGACTTTCAGGCGGACGCGGGCACGCGGGTGTCCAGTGGACCGATGCGGTACAGGTCCTCGGCCTCGTGCTCGTCCGGGAAGTGGTCGGCGCCGAACAGCTCGGCGCGGTCGATGTCGGTGCGGTGGCGGCGGGCGAAGGCGGTGAACAGGGCGATCGAGGCGGCGTTGTCCGGGCTGATGGTGGTCTCGACGGTGCGCACCCCGCGCGGGGCGAGTGCGGCGGCCAACTCGTCGAGCAGCGCGGCGGCCAGCCCCTGCCCGCGCTGGTCGGCGTCGACCGCGATCTGCCACACCACAACGGTTCCCGGTTCGGTGGGGCGGGTGAAGCCGATGACGAACCCGACCACCCGGCCGTCCACCCTGGCCACCAGCGAGGTGCCCGCGAAGTCCCGGCACCACAGCAGGTAGGCGTAGGACGAGTTCAGGTCCAGCACCCGCGAGTCGCGGGCGATCCGCCACAGCTCACAGCCGTCCTTTGTGGACGGCTGCTCGATCACGCGGTCTTTCGACATGCCCGACATACCGGGGAAACGTAACAGGAAATTTTCGGGCGGTCAGGGGGCGCGGTCCGCGGAACCCGCCACCCACCTGCGGGAAAGCGAAAACCCCGGTGAGGAGGACAACAGTACGGTTGTCCTCCTCACCGGAGCCGTGTTAACCCCGACTCACCGGGTGAACGCCGTCATGCCCTACCCGGCGTTGCGGGACGACGCCCACAGGTCGATCCCGGAATCCACGGCGAACTCGTCGACGGCGGCCAGTTCGGCGTCGGTGAACGGCGGCGCGTCCAGCGCGGCCAGGCTGTCCTCCAACTGCGCCACCGAACTCGCGCCGATGAGCGCGGAGGTGACCCGCCGGTCGCGCAGCACCCACGAGATGGCGAGCTGCGCCAGGCTCTGCCCGCGCTCCCGCGCGATCCCGTTGAGCCCGCGCACCCGCGCCAGGTTCTCCGCCGACAGCAGGTCCGTGCTCAGCGACGAGTCCCGGCTCGCCCGCGACCCCTCCGGCACGCCGTCGAGGTACTTGTCGGTCAGCATCCCCTGGCCCAGCGGCGAGAACGCGATGCAGCCGGCGCCCAGCTCGCCCAGGGTGTCGAGCAGTTCGGCCTCGATCCACCGGTTGAGCAGCGAGTACGACGGCTGGTGGATCAGCAGCGGCACCCCGGCGCCGCGCAGGATCTCCGCGGCCTGCCGGGTGGTGCTCGGCGAGTACGAGGAGATGCCGACGTAGAGCGCCTTGCCCTGCTGCACGGCCGACACCAGCGCCCCGACGGTCTCCTCCAGCGGGGTCTCCGGGTCGAACCGGTGCGAGTAGAAGATGTCGACGTAGTCCAGGCCCATGCGGGTCAATGACTGGTCCAAAGAGGACAGCAGGTACTTGCGCGACCCGTGGTCCCCGTACGGGCCGGGCCACATGTCGTAGCCCGCCTTGGTGGAGATGACCAGCTCGTCGCGGTAGGGGCGCAGGTCGTCGCGCAGCGCCCGGCCGAAGTTGGCCTCCGCGGTGCCGTAGGGCGGGCCGTAGTTGTTGGCCAGGTCGAAGTGGGTGACGCCGAGGTCGAAGGCCCGGCGCAGGATCGCCCGGCCGGTCTCGTAGGGCCGGTCGTCGCCGAAGTTGTGCCACAGCCCCAGGCTGATGGCGGGCAGCTTCAACCCGCTGCGCCCGGTGCGCCGGTAGGGCATCCGGTCGTAGCGGCTGTCCTCGGCCAGGTACGGCATGGTTCTCCTCTGCTGGTGGAACGCGCGGCGCCCGTTCCTCGGGGCGGTCCGCCTGGGCCGATTGTCACACGGTGACAAGGTTCCGGCCGCAGGGCGGACCGCGCCCCCCGGCAGCGGCTACAGCCCGGCCATCAGGTCGGTCTCGGTGATGCCCGGGCCCTGGCCCTCGCGGATGAACCACTCGGTCCCGAAGGCGTGGGCGAAGCCCTCGTCCGGCATCGCCAGGAAGAACGAGTCCTCCGCGATCTGGCTGGCGTGCGCGCGCATGGCCTTGCGCTTGACGTCGAGGTAGGCGGTGACGTCCACCGCGGCGGTGATCACCGACGCGGGCTTGCCCATGTCGAAGTCCTCGTCGGGGACGTCGAAGGTCAGGTCCCCGGCGGCCTTGGCCGCGGCCATCCCGGCCCGCATGTGGTCGGCGTTCATGGTGGCCTGGAACACCCGGGCGGTCCCGGCCAGCTCGGCGGCGCGCTGCCCCACCCGGTGCACCTGGATGTGGTCGGGGTGCCCGTAGCCGCCGTTGTCGTCGTAGATCGTGAGGACGTCGGCGGACTCCTCGCGCAGGATCACCGCCAGCCGCTCGGCCGCTTCCTCCACCGACGCGGTCCAGAACGTGCCGGGGGCGTCGTTGGTCGGCTCCCCCATCATCCCGGAGTCCACGTAGCCCAGGAACTCCACCCGCGCGGCCCCCAGCACCTCGGCCGCGGCGTGCGTCTCCCGGACCCGGCGCTCCCACAGCTCCTCACCGGAGCCCAGGAACCCGTCGGGGACCTCGCCGACCTCGCCGCGGGTGGCCACGACCAGCACCACCCGGTGCCCCTCGTCCGCGGCCTTGCGCATCACCCCGCCGCAGGAGATGCACTCGTCGTCGGGATGCGCGTGGAACGTCACCAGGGTCGCCATGCGCCGAACGTTAGCGGCACCGCCCGACAAGAAGGGGAACAGGAGGCGTCAGGCGGACAGCAGCCGCGACCAGGCGCGCACGGTCGGGTTCTCCGCCAGGTCCGCGAACGGCGCCTCGACCCCCAGCGCCTGCCAGCGGACCGACAGCATCATCATCCGCATCGAGTCCAGCCCCAGCTCGAACAGCCCGGTGTCCGCGCCGACCTCCTCGACCGGCACCCCCAGCACCTCGGCCACCGAGGCCCGCAGGCCCTCCACCGAGAACGCGTCCGACGACACGCCCGCTCCCCTCTCCGGTGCCAGCGCCGCCTCGACGACGGCGGGCAGGTGGTCGTACAGGTAGAAGTGGCCGCCCGGGTGGACGTGCCGGGTGAACGGCCCGGTGGTGGCAGCGGCCCACGAGTCCACCGTCTCCGCCGCCATCGACGGGTCCGCGTCCCCGGTGATCGCCACGACCTCCAGGTCCAGCACCGCGCCGCCCGGCCGGTACCGCTCGATCAGCGCGAAGTCGTTGCGGATCACCGGCAGCAGCATCGCCGCGAGCTGCGGGTCGGCGAACGCCTCCGCCGCGGTGCCGCCGAGGGCGGTCAGCTCCGCGGTGACGCCCGCGTCGTCGCGCAGGTGCACGAACTCCTCGCGCGGCTTCTGGTCCGCGGGCCCCGGCCGACCGGACACCACGAGCCGCCGCACCAGGCCGGGCCGCAGCTCGGCCAGCCGCAACACCACCTCGTGCGCCACGGAGGCGCCCATGCTGTGCCCGAACACGACCACCGGCCGGTCGCCCAGGGCGGGTTCCACGGCCGCCACGACCGCGTCCACCAGGGCGTCCATCTCGTCGACCACGGCGTGCGCGATCCGGTCCTCGCGGCCCGGGTACTGCACCACCCACTGCTCGACGTCCTCGGGCAGGTGCGCGGTCCAGCCGCGGTAGGAGCTGGCCGCCCCGCCCGCGTGCGGGAAGCACAGCAGGGTGCGCGCGGCCCCCGGTCGCTGCGCGAAGCAGCGCACCCACGGCGTCGGAATCCGGTCGGCCATGTCCAGTCCCCTCCTCGGCGGAACGCCAACGGTAGCCGGGGTCACGGGGTCAGCTCCGCGGCCACCTCGTCGTCGCTGAGGGACATGACCTCCTGGTACAGCTCGGCGACGCGCAGGAGCCTGCCCGGTTCCGCCTCGGCGGCGAGCAGCGCCTCGGCCATGCCCGCGACGGTGCCGGTGCCGAACAGCGCCATCAGCGGCAGGTCCGGGGTGTCCAGGGCTTCGCGCAGCTCGGCGAGGACCCGGGTGGCCAGCAGCGAGTCGCCGCCGAGGGCGAAGAAGTCGGCGGTGGCGCTGATCCGGTCGACGCCGAGGACGTCGGCCCAGGTGTCGGCGATGGTCGCGGCGAGCGCGCCCTCGGGTTCGACGTGCTCGGCGGCGGCCGGGACGGCGGCGGTGAGCGCCGCGCGGTCGACCTTGCCGTTGCCGGTCAGCGGCAGCTCGGGCAGCACGGCGACGGTCGCGGGCACCATGTGCTCGGGCAGCACCGCCCGCGCCGCGGCCCGCACCGCCTCGGGGTCGACGGCGCCGGTGACGTACCCGGCGAGGGCGCGGTGGCCGGGGCCGGACTCGTTCGGCACCCCGACGACGACCGCGGACCGCACCCCGGGCACGGCGGCGAGCACGGACTCGACCTCGCCGGGTTCGATCCGCATCCCGCGCACCTTCAACTGCGCGTCGGCCCGGCCCACGAACTCCAGCACCCCGTCGGCGCGCAGCCTGCCCAGGTCGCCGGTGCGGTACCACCGCTCGCCGTCGACCTCGACGAAGGAGCGGGCGGTCCGCTCCGGGTCGCCCCAGTACCCGTGGGCCACCCCGGGTCCGGCGCAGTGCAGCTCACCCGCGACACCCACCGGCCGGTCGAACCCGCGCTCGTCGAGCACCCGGTACGCCGTGTTCGCGATCGGCCGCCCGTACGGGATGGTCGGGCAGGCGAGGTCGTCGGCGCTCACCCGGTGCCAGATGTTCCACAGCGTCGTCTCGGTGGGGCCGCCGACGGAGACCACGGTGGCCTCGCCCAGCCGGGCTACCACGCGCGGGGGGACCCAGTCGCCGCCGAGGAACACCAGCCGCAGCCGCGGGGTGCTCACCTCCAGCAGCATCTCCGCCATGGCCGGGACGGAGTTCCACACGGTCACGCCGTGCTCGCGCACCAGGCCCGCCCAGTGCTCGGCGTCGCGGTCGGCGGTCGGCACGACCAGGGCGCCGCCCGCGCCGAGCACGCCGAACAGGTCGAAGGTGGACATGTCGTGGTGCAGCGCGGTGACGGCCAGGGCCACGTCGTCCGGGCCGACGCCGAACTCCGCGACGGTGGCGCCCAAGGCGTTCACCATGCCGCGATGGCCGATCATGGCGCCCTTGGGCGTGCCGGTGGAGCCGGAGGTGAACAGCACGTAGGCGAGGTCGTCGGGGGTCTGCCGGGAGGCGGGGAAGTCCACCACGTCCTCGGCGAACGCGACGGCCACGGCGGCCCGGTCGAGCACCACGGACACGCCCGCCTGCGCGGTGATCGCCGCGATGCGGGCCTGGGGCGCGGCGGCGTCGATCGGCAGGTAGGGCGACCCGGCGAGCAGCACCCCGTACGCGGCGGCGACCTGCTCCCAGCCCTTGTCGAGCACGATCGCCACCGGCCCGTCGACGTCGCGCACCCGCAGCCAGGACGCGATCCGCCGCGCCTTCTCGTGCAGCTCGGCGTAGGTCAGCGCGGTCTCGCCGCAGCGGACGGCGACCTTGTCCGGGTGCTCGGCGACCCGGCGCAGGAACGCGTCCTGCACCAGTTCCTCCGGGATGTCGCGCACCGGCCCGTCGACCCGGCTCGGCCCGGCCAACCCGAAGTCCACGGTGGACCAGGCGGCGGGGTCGACCAGCCGGGCGAGCACCGCGCCGAAGGCGGCGAACAGCTCGCCGACCAGTCCGCCCGGGAACACCCCGTCGACGGAGTCGAAGTTGTAGACGAGCCCGGCGGGTGTTTCCTCGATCTGCACGTCCAGGTACACCTGCGGGGTCTGCGAAATGGCGAACACCCGCGGCAGCCGCTCACCGAGCAGCGGGTTCTCCCCCGCCGTGAACCCGATCGTCGAGGTCAGCACCACCGGCATCACCGCGCCGCGAGTCCCACCACCGGCCTTCACCAGCTCGCGCAACACCCGCACCCCGGAGAACTCCTGGTGCGACAGGTCCGCCCAGAACGACTTCTGCAACGCCTTCGCCCGCTCGACGAACGGCGCCGGTTCGCGGTTGTCCACCGCCAGCAGCGAGAACGACGCGAACTCACCCAGCAGCCCGTTCACGTCGGGGTGCAGCGGGAACCGGTTCATCCTCGGCACGTTGACCGAGAACCGCGCGGACTCGCTCCACGCGGTCAGCACCTCGGCGAACACGGCCAGGCACAGCACGGTCGGGGTCAGCCCGGCTTTCGCCGCGGCGAGCTTCACCGCCGCCCAGTCGTCGGCGGGCAGGGTGTCCAGGCGGCTGGACCAGCGCGGGTGCCGGACCGTCGCGGGGTCGACGGCGGTGGGCAGGCGGGGCGCGGGCGGCAGCTCGGGGATGCGCGCCCGCCAGTAGTCCGCCGCCCGGCGGTAGCGGTCGGTGCCCGCGAGTTCGGCCTCGGCCAGCACGTACTCGCGGAAGCCGATGCCCGGCGGCGGCACGTCGAGGTCGGGGTCGGCGTAGAAGCGGGTGAGGTCGGCGATGAGTAGCTGCCAGCTCAGGTAGTCCAGCACCAGGGCGTCGAAGCTGACGTGCACGCGGCAGAATTCCTCGCGCGCGCGTTCCATCCCCAGCCCCCACCCTCCCGAGGGGATTGCCGTCCCTGAGGCCATTCTACCTGTGGGAACGGGGTTCGTGGGCGGTGTGGATCTTGCCTGTGGACAACTCGGGGCGTGCGGTGTCGCTGAGTCGGGTGAAGTCGGGGCGCCCGGCTGGGTCGTGGCGGGCTGGGAGGCGGCGGGGTCTGCCGGGTCTGCCGGGGCGGCGGGTCGGGTTGAGGGGCCGGAGGCGGCGGGGTGGGCCGAGGAGCCGGGATCGGCTGCGGCGTGCGGTGGGGGACCGGGGGCGGTGGGGGCGTCGAGGAGGGTGATCTCCACCGCGTAGAGGGGCCACTGGTCGGCGGGGCGGACCTCGTGGGAGAGGCGGTCGCGGATCTCGGTGAGGGTGGGCTGCGGGTCGGTGCCGCGCAGGTCGCGCAGGACCGGGGTGAACTCGCCCGGGTCCGCGAGGACCTGTTGCTGGTTGGTGTCGGGGAGCATGACCGTGCGCAGGACGTCGTGGCGGGCGATGGCGCGGCGCCAGGCGGCGGTGAACCGGGCCGGGTCGAGGTGGCCCTCGTACTCGTAGTACGCGTGCGTGGAGACGTTGCCCAGTTCGAACACGCCGGTGCGGCCGAGCAGGTACGCCTGCTGCTGGTCGTTGAGCGGGAACGGGATGTGGCGGTTGGCCGGGTCGGGGGTGGCGGCCGGGTGGGGCGGGATCAACTCGGCTCCTCGGGCACGTCGTCCATGTCGTCGGCGACTCGGTCGCGCTGCCAGTAGCCGAAGGCGGTGACGTCGCCCCGGCCGAGGCCCAGTTCGCGGCGCAGCACCCGGCGCAACCCCACCGCGACACCGCTCTCCGCCGCGACCCAGGCGCGGGTGCGGCCCGGCGGCAGCGCCACGGCGCGGACCGCGTCGGCCAGTGACCGGCCGCCGCCGCGGTGCAGCCAGGTGACCGACAGCGAGCCCCGGGAGGTCAGTGCCAGTTCGTCGGCGTCGTCGTCGACCTCCAGCAGGAACACCGCGCGCCCGCCCTCGGGGAGCGCTTCGGCGATGCCCGCGGCGGCCGGGATGGCGGTCTCGTCGCCCACCACCAGCAGCAGCTCCGGGGCGGACTCGGCCAGGTCGTCGGGGAAGTCTCGGCGGGGGCCCAGGAAGGTGACCGGGTCGCCGACCGCCGCTGAGCGCGCCCAAGTGGTGCCGGGGCCGTGGCCGTGCAGCACGGCGTCGACGTCGAGCAGGCCCGCGGCGAACCGGCGCACGGTGTAGGTGCGCAGCTCGAACTCCGCCGCCGGGTCGGCCAGGGTGAGCCCGTCGGCGCCCCAGGAGGCGACCGGTGGGGCGCCGACGCCGCCGGGCGGCAACAGGAGCTTGATCGCGTCCGCCGGGTGGTCGCCCGCGAAGCCGTCGAGGCCCGGGCCGCCCAGGGTGATGCGGCGCATCCTCGGGGTCAGGTCGGCGACGGACACCACCTCCGCCGAGGTGATCGCCAGCGGCGGGCGCAGGATCGCGGTCACAGCGCGACCTCCACCAGGAGGGGTTCGGCGACCCGCTCCTCGGCCGGGCGCAGCAGCGACGCCAGGATCTCGCCCGCGCGGACCGCCGTGTTCGACAGCAGCGTCACCGTGATGCCGTGCGCGTGCTCGGAACCGCCCTGCACGTAGATGCCCGCAGTGACGCCGGGCGCGGTCTCCAGCCGGTAGTCGCGGCCCAGCACGGCCTTGCCCTCCGGGGTGCGGGTGCACACCGTCGAGGCGCGGCCGAGCAGGTCGAAAACGTCACCGGGGAGGAAGCCGGTGGCGTAGACGACGGCGTCGCACTCCAGGACCTCGGTCTCGCCGGTGGGGAGGAATTCCACCGTGGCGTACACGGCGTCGTCGGTTTCGCGGGCGTAGGTGACGCGGGAGGCGTTGCGGATGTCGAGGCGCTTCTTGCCGCTGACCCGCTCGCGGTACTCCCGCCGGTACAGCTCCTCGATGAGGTCCATGTCGACGACGGAGTAGTTGGTGTTGCGCGAGTAGTCGAGCAGCATCCGCTTGACGTCGTCGGAGGCGGTGTAGAAGTGGTCGACCGCCTCCGGGTCGAAGATGCGGTTGGCGAAGGGGCTGTCGTCGGCGGGGGCGTAGCCGTAGCGGGCGAAGACGGCCGTGACGGTCGTGCCCGGCAGCGTGGAGTGCAGTTCCGCCACCGTTTCCGCCGCGCTCTGGCCCGCGCCGACGACCAGGACCCGCTTGGGCGCGGACTCGGCGAGCGCGGTGGCCCGGTGCATCAGCTCGATGTTGTGCCACACCCGCTCGGACGGGATGGCGTCCACGGGCAGCCGCGGGCGCAGCCCGGTGGCGACGACGATGTCCCGCGCCCGGTAGGTGACGGCGTTGTCGCCGTCGCGGGCCACCACGTCGAAGTACGCGACCTCGCCGTCGACCTCGACCGGGCGGACCGAGACGACCTCGCGGCCGTAGGCGACCTGGTCGGCGACGCGGGCGGCGCACCACTCGAAGTAGTCGTGGAACTCGGTGCGCAGCGGGAACATCGTCTTGTGGTTGATGAAGTCCACCAGCCGCCCGCGGTCGCGCAGGTAGCACAGGAAGCTGAAGTCGCTGGCCGGGTCGCGCATGGTGACCAGGTCCTTGAGGAACGACACCTGCATGGTGGCGTCGCCGATCAGCATCCCCCGGTGCCAGCCGAAGTCGGCCTGCTTCTCCAGGAACACCGTGCGCAGCGCCTCCCCGGGGTTGCGCCGGTTGTGCTCGTCGACAGCGATCGCCAGGGCCAGGTTCGACGGCCCGAACCCGATTCCCACCAGGTCGTACACCTCGCTGCTCACAACCGTTCCCTTCTGGCCGACGCTGCCCAACGTAGGCGAGGCTAACCTAAACAGTTGCCCAGGGGGAGCCCCCCGCGATCACCGGTCTGTGGTCTGGCGCACCAGGCTCGCCGGGCGCAGGTCGGTCCAGTGCTCCTCCACGTAGGCCAGGCACCCGGCGCGGGTGTCGCTGTCGTGCGCGACGGTCCACCCGGCGGGCACGTCGGCGAACGCGGGCCACAGCGAGTGCTGGTTCTCCGCGTTGACCAGCACCAGGTACGTGCCGTCGTTGTCCTCGAACGGGTTCGTCATGGTCAGCTCCTCAGGGCCGGGGTGTCGTGCGTGGACGCGGCCGCGATGCGCTCGGCGAGCGCGGCCGGGGTCGGTGAGGTGAACAGGTCGGCGACGGCGACCCGGTGCCCGGTGGCGGCCTCGATCCGGTCGCGCAACCGGACCAGCAGCAGGGAGTGCCCGCCACCGGCGAAGAAGTCGGCGTCGGCGCCGACGCGGGGTTTGCCCAGCGCTTCGGCGAACACCGCGCAGAGGACTTCCTCCAGCGGGGTGGCCGGTTCGCGGGTGCCGGTCGGCGGGGCCGGGTCGGGGGCGGGCAGGGCTCGCCGGTCGAGCTTGCCGTGCGCGGTCAGCGGCAGGGCCGCCAGTTCCACGAAGGCCGAGGGCACCATGTAGTCCGGCAGGGCAGCGGACAGGTGCGCGCGCAACGCGGGCAGGTCGAGGGTCGTGCGCGGGACCACGTACCCGACGATCCGCTTGCCCCCCGGGGTGTCCTCGCGGACATCGACCACGGCCTGGGCCACCGAGTCGTGCCGCGACAGCGCCGCGGCGATCTCGCCCGGCTCGATCCGGAAGCCGCGCACCTTGACCTGGTCGTCGGCCCGGCCGACGTAGTCCAGCGACCCGTCCGGCAGGTACCGCACCAGGTCGCCGGTGCGGTACATCCGCGCCCCGGCGGGCCCGTACGGGTCGGCGGTGAACCGCTCGGCGGTCAACCCGGCCCGGTCGAGGTAGCCGCGGGCGAGCCCGGCGCCCGCGACGTACAGCTCGCCGAGCACGCCGGGCGGCACCGGCCGCAGCGCGCGGTCGAGCACGTAGGCCCGGGTGTTCGCGGTGGGGCGGCCGACGACCGGGCGCGGGTTCGCGCCAATCCGCGCCGCCAGCGCGTCCACAGTGGATTCCGTTGGCCCGTAGAGGTTGTAGCCCTCGGTGCCCTCCAGCTCGCGGATGTCGCGCCACAGCGTGGACGGCACCGCCTCACCGCCGACGCCGAGCACCAGCAGCGGGCAGCGGCCGTCGCGGAACAGGCCCGCGGCGGCGAGCTGCACCGCGTGCGACGGGGTGACCTCGATGAAGTCGATCCGGTCCCGCTCGATCAACTCGACCAGCAGGTCCGGGTCGCGCTGGACGTCCTCGGTGACCACGTGCAGCGCGTGCCCGTCGAACATCCAGAGCTGCGGCTGCCAGGACGCGTCGAAGGCGAATGACCAACTGTGCGCGACCCGCAGCCGCCGACCGCCCGCGCGGTCCACGGTGGGCCGGTAGAGCGTCTCGCGGTGCGAGGCGAACAGGTTGACCACGCTGCGGTGCTCGACCACGACGCCCTTGGGCACCCCGGTCGACCCGGAGGTGTAGATCACGTACGCCGGGTGCTCGGGCCGCAGCCCGGTCTCCGGGGCGGTCGCCGGGTGCGCGCCCAGATCCGCCATCAGATCCTCAGGCCGCAGCACCAGCACCGGATCGGCGTCGGAGAGCAGGAACTCCAGTCGGTCGGCCGGGTAGGCCGGGTCGATCGGCAGGTACGCGGCGCCGGACTTGAGCACCGCCAGGATCGCCACGACGGTCTCGGCCGTGCGCGGCAGCAACAGGGCGACGACCTTCTCCGGCCCGGCCCCGCGCGCGATCAGCTCGTGCGCCAGCCGGTTCGCGGCGGCGTCCAGCTCGACGAAGGTGTAGTGGGTGTCCTCGCAGACCAGCGCGGTCGCGTCCGGGGTGGCCGCGGCCTGGTGGGCGAACAGCTCCGGCAGCGTGCCCGGCCCGGTGTAGGGCAGGGCGGTGTCGTTCCAGTCGTGCAGGACGCGGTCGCGCTCGGCCGGGGTCAGCATGTCGACCTGGCCGATGGGCCGCTTCGGGTCGGCGGCCACGGCGTCGAGGAAGCGGACGAACCGCTCGGCCACGTTGGCGGCGGTGGCCGCGTCGAACAGGTCGACCCGGTACTCCAGCACCCCGCTGAGCCCGTCGGCGCCCTCGACCTCCAGCAGGTCGAACGACAGGTCGAACTTCGCCCCGCCCGGCCCGGTGGACGCCGGTTCCACCGCCAGGTCGCCGAAGGTCAGCGCGTCGGCGGGCATCGTCTGGAAGGCCAGCATCACCTGGAACAGCGCGTGCCTGGCCAGCGACCGGGCCGGGTTGAGCACCTCGACCAGCCGCTCGAACGGGATGTCCTGGTGGGCGTAGGCGGCCAGGTCGAATTCTCGGACCCGGCCCAGCAGCTCGGTGAACGCCGGGTCGCCGGAGGTGTCGGTGCGCAGGACCAGGGTGTTGACGAAGAAGCCCACCAGGTCGTCGAGCGCGTCGTCGGTGCGGCCCGCGATCGGGGCGCCGATGGGGATGTCGGTGCCCGCGCCGAGCCGGGTCAGCAGGGCGGCCAGGCCCGCCTGCAACACCATGAACAGGCTGGTGTCGGTGGCCTTCGCCAGCTCGCGCAGCGCCCGGTGGGTCGCGGCGGGCAACTCGAACTCCACGTCACCGGCGACCCGGCCCGCCACCGCCGGGCGGGGCCGGTCGGTGGGCAGCGACAGCTCCTCGGGCAGCCCGGCAAGCGCTTGCGACCAGAACTCGACCTGCTGCGGCAGCACGTCGCCGTCGTCGGCGAGCAGTTCGCGCTGCCAGACCGCGTAGTCGGCGTACTGCACCGGCAGCTCGCGCCAGGTCGGCGCCCGGCCGTGGGCGCGGGCGGCATAGGCGGTGTTGAGGTCGTCGAGCAGCGGGAGCGCGGAGGCGCCGTCGGCGGCGATGTGGTGCACCAGCAGGAGCAGCACGTGCTCGGTGTCGGACACGGCGAACGCCGTGGCCCGGAACGGGGTCTCCTCGTCGAGCCGGAACGCGTGCGCGGCGGCGTCGGCCAGCTTCGACGGCAGCGAGCCGTCGGCGGCGGGCACCACGTCCAGGGTCGGGGTGGCGTCAAGGACGTGCTGGTGCGGGATGCCGTCGACCTCGGGGTACACCGTGCGCAGGCTCTCGTGCCGTCCGACCACATCGGACAGTGCGGCGGCGAGCGCTCGCCGGTCCAGCGGGCCGGTCAGCTTGACGGCGAACGGGATGTTGTAGGTCGGCGTCGGGCCGTCGAGCCGGTACAGGAACCACATCCGCTGCTGCGCGAACGACAGCGGCAGTGTGGCCCCGCGAGCCACCCTGACCAGCGGCACCTGCCTGCGCGCCCCGTCGAGCCGGGCGGCGAGCGCGGCCACCGTGGGTGCCTCGAACACCGCCCGCAGCGGCAGGTCCGCGCCCAGCACCGCCCGGATGCGCCCGGTCAGCCGGGGCACCAGCAGCGAGTGCCCGCCGAGGCCGAAGAAGTCGTCGTCGATGCCCACCGGCACGCCCAGCACCTCGGCGAACGCCGCGCACAGCAGTTCCTCGCGCGGGTCGCGCGGGCGTCGCCCGGCGGGCTGCGCGGCGGCGTCCGGGGCGGGCAGCGCCTTGCGGTCGAGCTTGCCGCTGGGCAGCACCGGCAACCGGTCCAGCACCACGAACGCCGACGGCACGAACGCCGACGGCAACTCCGCGGCGAGGGCTTTGCGCAGCTCAGCCGGGTCGGCGGCGCTCCCGGCGGTGGGCACGAGGTAGGCCACGAGCGACCGCTGACCCGGCCCGTCCTGCCGGACCACGACCACCGCGGCCGACACCTCCGGCCGCCGCAGCAGCGCCGCCGCGATCTCCCCCGGCTCCACCCGGAACCCGCGGATCTTCACCTGGTCGTCGGCCCGGCCGACGAACTCCAGCGCCCCTTCGGCGTTCCACCGCACCAGGTCGCCCGTGCGGTACATCCGGGTGCCGGGCTCGCCGAACGGGTCGGCGACGAACCGCTCGGCGGTCAGGTCGAACCGGTTGAGGTACCCGCGGGCGAGCCCGTCGCCCGCCAGGTACAGCTCCCCCACCACGCCGACTGGCACGGGCGAGAGCCCGGAGTCGAGCACGTGGGCGCGCGTCCCGGGGTCGGGCGGGCCGATCGGGACCGGCGCGGACATGCCGGGGCGGCACCGGCCCAGCGTGGAGTTGACGCTGACCTCGGTCGGCCCGTAGGCGTTGAACATCAACCGGTTCGGCGAGTACCGGTCCACCAGCTTCGGCGTCACCTCCTCGGTGCCCGCGAGCAGGGTGATGCCCTCGGGCAGCGCGGCCTCCTCCGGGAGCGCGGCGAGCAGCGCGGGCGGCAGGATCGCGTGCGTGACGCGCTGCTCGCGCAGGTAGTCGGTGAGCGCGGGCCCGGCGACGCGGCGCTCGGCGGGGACGACCACCAGGGTGCCGCCGGTGCACATGACCTGCACCAGGTCCCACCAGGCCACGTCGAACCCGGGCGAGGCGAACTGGGCGACCCGGCTGTCCGGGGTGACCAGCAGCTTCTCGGTGTGCGTGGCGATGAGCTTGCCGATGCCCGCGTGCGGGACCACCACGCCCTTGGGCCTGCCGGTGGAACCGGAGGTGTAGATGACGTAGGCGGGGTGTTCAGGCAGCAGGTCGGGGGCGGTGAAGCCGGGAGCGGCGGCGGTGGGGTCGACGACCGGGACGCCGGGGAGGCGGCCCGCGAGGTCGGGGGTGGCGATGGCGGCGGTGGGCCGCGCGTCGTCGACCATCAGGGCGAGTCGGTCGTCCGGGTAGTCAGGGTCCAGCGCCAGGTAGGCGCCGCCCGCCTTGAGCACGGCCAGCAGCGAGACGACCAGGTCCACCCCGCGCGGCACGGCGACGGCCACGACCTGCTCCGGTCCGACGCCGTGCCCTTGGAGCACAGCGGCGAGAGCATCGGTGCGCTCGTCCAGCTCCGCATACGTCAGACTCTCGCCTTCGCAGACGAGCGCTTCGGCGTTCGGCTTCGCCCGGGCGTTCTTGGCGAACTCGGCGGGCAGGGTCGTGCGCGGGTGGGTGCCGGTGGCGTTCCACTCCCCGGGCACCCCGGCGGTGAGGCCGAGGGTGCCCACCGACCGGTCGGGGCTCGCCACGACCTGCGCGAACAGGTGCGCCACGGCGTCGGCGAGGCGTTCGACGTGCGCGCGGTCGAACACGTCCGGGCGGAAGTCCAGGTGCAGCGCCAGTTCCCGGCCGGGCAGCGCGGTCAGGCCGAGCGGGTAGTGCGCGGCGTCGCTGTCGGAGATCGGCGACAGGGTCAGCCCGGCGACGGGTTCCCGCGCCGTCTCCTGGTCGAACGGGTAGTTCTCGAACACGACCATGGTGTCGAACAGGTCGCCGCCGCCGACGAGCCGCTGGATGTCCGACAGGCCCAGGTGCTGGTGGGCCAGCAGCGCCGCCTGCTCGTCGCGCACGCGGGTGAGCGCTTCCGCGACCGTCTCCTGTGGACGGAGGGTGATCCGGACCGGCACGGTGTTGATGAACAGCCCCACCATGTCCTCAACCCCGGGCAGCTCCGCCGGGCGCCCGGAGACGGTGGTGCCGAAGGCGACGTCGTGCCTGCCCAGGACGCGGGCCAGCAGCGTGCCCCACACCAACTGCACGACCGTCGCCACGGTGACCCCGCGCGCCCGGGCCAGCGCGTCCAGGCCGCTGCTCAACTCCGGGTCGAGGGTGCGCTCCACCCGCTCCGGGGCCAGCGGCGCCCGGGTGCCCTCGCTCGGGGCGACCATGCTCGGCTCGGCGAACCCGGCCAGCGCCCGCGTCCACGCCGACTCGGCGGCCGGGCGGTCCTGCCTGGCCAGCCAGGACAGGTAGTCCTTGTACGGCGGCGCGGGCTCGAGCGACGCCGGGTCGTCGTAGAGGGCGAACAGGTCGGCCACGAGCAGCGGCGTCGACCAGCCGTCGAGCAGCACGTGGTGGTTGGTGATCACCAGCCGGTGCCGGGTGTCGTGCTCGCGGACGAGCGCGAACCGGATCAGCGGCGGCTTGGCGGGCACGAACCGGCGTTCCCGCTCGGCCAGGGCCACGTCGTGCTCCGGCCGGTCCAGGTACTGCCAGGGCAGCTCGACGCGGCTCGGGATGAGCGCGACGGCGGTGCCGTTCTTGCGGCGGCGGAACCCCGCCCGCAGGTTCGGGTGCCGCACCAGCAGCGCCTCGGCGGCCCGGCGCAGCCGCTCGGGGTCGAGCGGGCCGTCGACGCCGAGCACGAGCTGCACCGTGTAGACGTCCGGGCCGGTGCTGTCCAGTTCGGACCGGAACAGCAGCCCCTCGGCCAGCGGCGAGAGCGGCAGGATGTCGTCGAGCCCCTTGGGCCTACTCACTGGTGCTCCATTCGGCTTCGAACTCGTCGATCTCGTCCTGGCTCAGGTCGACCAGGTCCAGGTCGGAGGGGGTGTGCCCGCCGGCCTCGGCGCGGGTGATGGCGATCAGCCCGGCGAACCACCCGTCGGCCAGCGCGGTCACCGCCGCCTCGTCCAGCACCCCGTCGGGCCAGGACCAGGTGACGGTCAGCTCGGGCCCGGTCGGCAGGTCCCGGGTGGCGGCGGTGATGTCCAAGGCGTGCGGGACCGGCATGTCCGCGTCGGCACCCAGCGGCACGGCGGTGGACTCGTCGGCCACCGACCACAGCGCGTCGCCGCCGCCGCTGAACCGGCCCAGGTAGTTGAAGCTCACCAGCGGCTTGACGTGCGCCAACTCCGCCCGGGTCGACGGGTTGAGGTGGCGGAGCAGGCCGAAGCCGATGCCGTCGCGCGGCAGGGCGCGGAGCTGCTCCTTCACCGTCTTGACCGCCTTCTCCGCGTCGGAGGCGGGGGCGAGGTGCACCGGGTAGGCGGAGGTGAACCAGCCGACGGTTGTCGACAGGTCGGCCCGCAACCCGGCCGCCTCCGCGACCTCGGTCTCCCGGCCGTGGCCCTCCAACTCCACCAGCAGCCCGTCCTTCGCCGCGAGCGCCAGCCCGGCCAGGAGCACGTCGTCGACACCGCCGTGGAAGCGGGCCGGGACCGTGCTCAGCAGCGGCTCGGTGTGCTCGGCGGGCAGCGTGCGGGTGAGCGAGCGCAGGGTGGCGGTGGTGTCGGTGGCCGGGTCGAGGGCGCGGCGCAGCGCCAGGCCGGGTTCGTGCGACCCGACCTCCCGCCACACGGCCAACTCGGCCAGCGCGGCGGGCCGGGTCGCCTGCTCACCCAGCAGCCGCGCCCACCCGCGCAGCGACGTGCCGGGGACCGTGGTCGCGGCCCCGGTCTCCCACGCCGCCCGCAGGTCGTCGGTGATCACCCGCCACGACACCCCGTCGACCACCAGGTGGTGCACCACGAGCAGCAGCAACCCCGGTTCGGCGCCCGCGTCGAACCACACCGCCCGCACCATGCGCCCGGCGTCGGGGTCGAGCCCGGCCTGCGCCTGCTCGGCCTCGGCGGCCACCTCGGCGCCGTCCAGCGGGACCCGCCGCAGGCAGGTCACCGCCGCCACCGACCCGACCGGCCCGACCTCCAGCGACCAGGTGTCCCCCCGGCGCAACCGGGCGCGCAGCGCGTCGTGCCGGTCGAGGACGGTTTGCAGCGCCTGCGCGTACCGCTGCGCACTGCCCGGCGGAACGCGCAGCACCATCGACTGGCTGAACCGCCCGATCGGCCCGCCCACCTCCCGAAGCCACGCCACGATCGGCGTCTCCGGCACCACCCCGAGCGCGGCGCCCTCCGGTTCGCTGACCCCCTCCTCGGTCCCCACCGGCACCGCGACGGCGGCGAGCGCGGCCGGGGTGTGGTGGCGGAACACGTCCTTGGCGGTCACCAGCAACCCGGCCGCCCGGGCCCGGCTGACGAGCTGGATCGACACGATGCTGTCGCCACCCAGCTCGAAGAACCCCTCCTCGGGCCCCACCCGGTCCAGGCCGAGGACGTCGGCGAACACGGCGCAGAGGACGTCCTCGGTCGCGGTCCGCGGCCGGTCCTCGCGCTGCCCGCGCTCGGGCGCCGGGAGGGCCGCCTTGTCGACCTTCCCGTTGCCGGTCAACGGGATGCCGCCGACCGGCACGAAGTGCGCGGGCACCATGTAGTCCGGCAACCGCTCGGCGAGCCGGGACCGCAACCCCTCCACCGCCCCGACGACGTAGGCGACGAGCGCGTTGTCCCGCGCCACCACCACGGCCTCGGTCACCCCGGGCAGGTCCAGCAGCGCGGCCGCGACCTCCCCCGGCTCGATCCGGTACCCCCGGATCTTCACCTGCTCATCCGCCCGGCCGACGAACTCCAACACCCCGTCCGGGCGCCGCCGCACCAGGTCACCGGTCCGGTAGAGCCTGCTGCCCGCCGCCCCGAACGGGTTCGCCACGAACCGCTCGGCGGTCCTCCCCGGCTGCCGCACGTACCCCCGCGCCACCTGCGCCCCGCCGAGGTACAACTCCCCGACCACCCCGGCGGGCACCAGCCGCAAGGCCGCGTCGAGCACGTACGCCCCGGTGTTCGCCACCGGCACACCCACGTTCGGCGTGCCGTCGACAGCCGCCCGCAAGGCGTCCACAGTGCACTCGGTCGGCCCGTACAGGTTGTACCCGCGCGTCCCGCTGCGCGCCACGGCCTCCCACAGCACCGGGTCGACCGCCTCCCCACCCAGGACGAGAACCCCCGGCCACCCACCCATCCGCCCGGCGAACGACGGCGTCACGTCCAGCACGTCGACCTGCTCCAGCCGCGCGTAGTACTCGACCGCCCGCGGATCGGCCCGGGTCGCGTCGTCGAGCACGTGCACCTCGTGCCCGGCCACCAGCCACAGCAACGCGTCCCACGCCGCGTCGAAGGAGAACGAGGCGGTCAGCGCCACCCGCGCCTTCCGCCCGAGGCGCGCCTCCTCCGGCCCGAACAGGTTCACCCGGTGCTCGGCGAACAGGTTCCCCAGCGCCCGGTGCTCGACCACCACCCCCTTGGCCCGCCCGGTGGACCCGGACGTGTAGACGACGTACGCCGCGTCCCCACCCCGAACCCCGGCCCCCCAACCACCGCTCACCCCACCGGCGGCTTCCCCTCCGCCGCTGGCAGCTCCCCGGGCACCATCGGCGACTTCCCCAGGCCAGCGACCATTTTCGCCAGCCTCGACAACGCTTTCCCCAGCCCCGATCCGAGCCGAATCCATGATCAACTCGCCAAGGGGACCCCTGATTTCAACGCTACCCGAGGGCACCGACAGTTCGAGGTCGGCGAGGTCCGCCCCTGTGGACAACCTCAGCACCGGCCGGACCTCCGCGAGGATCTGCCCGACCCGCTCCGCCGGGTGCTCCGGGTCGACCGGGACGTACACCCCGCCCGCCGCCAGCACGCCGAACAGCGCCACCACCGCGTCCGCCGAGCGCGGCAGCGACACCGCCACCGGCGCCTCGGCCACCACACCCCGCGCCCGCAGCCCGGCCGCGACCCGCGACACCCGCGCCGCCAGTTCGCCGAAGGTCACCCGCCGCTCCCCGGAGACCAGCGCGACCGCGTCCGGCGTGGCGCCGGCCTGCGCGGCCAGCAGCGGGACGACCGACTCGGGCGCCTCCAGCGCGACAGCCCCACCCGACCGCAGCGACCGCCGCTCCTCGGCCGACAGCACCGACACGGCCGACACCGGGGCGTCCACATCGGACACTAACCCGGCGAGCACCCGCACCAGCCGCTCGGCCACACCCGCGGCGGTCGCCGCGTCGAACAGGTCGGCGCTGTACTCGACGAACCCGGCCATCGCCGCGCCCGGCTCGTCGACCACGGTGAAGGTCAGGTCGAACGAGGAGACCCCGGTGTCGACGACCTCGTCGGACACCTCCAGCCCCGGCAGCTCCAGCCGCACCGGCGCGTTGTTCTGGTAGGCGAGCATCACCTGGAATAGCGGGTGCCTGGCCGCCGACCGCACCGGGTTCAGGAGCTCCACCAGCCGCTCGAACGGCAGGTCCTGGTGCTCGAAGGCGCCCAGCGCGACCTGCCGCACCCGCCCCAGCAGCTCCCGCACGGTCGGGTCGCCGGACATGTCCGTCCGCAGCACCAGCGTGTTCACGAACGACCCGACGACGTCGTCCAGCGCCGAGTCCAGCCGCCCGGCGACCGGGGTGCCCAGCGGGATGTCGGTGCCCGCGCCGAGCCGTTGCAGCACCACGGCCAACGCCGCCTGGAACACCATGAACGGGCTGACCCCGACCGCCCCCGCGACCGCGCGCACCTGCCGCGCCAGCCCGTCCGGGATCGCGAACTCCACCAGCCCGCCGCGGTAGGACGACTCGGCGGGCCGCGGCCGGTCGGTCGGCAGGACCAGCTCGTCCGGGATGCCCGCCAGCGCCGCGCGCCAGTACTGCGCCTGCCGCTCGGCCTCGGCACCGTCCAGCAGCTCCCGCTGCCACGCGGAGAAGTCCGAGTACCGCACCGGCAGCGGCGTCCACTCCGGACTGCCGCCCGCCATCCGCGCCCGGTAGGCGGTGGCGAGGTCCCTGGTCAGCGGGGTGAACGACCACCCGTCACCGGCGATGTGGTGCAGCGTGAACAGCAGCACGTGCTCGTCCGGCGCGGCCCGGAACAGGGTCACCCGCAGCGGCGTCTGCACCGCGAGCGCGAACTCGTACTGGGCTGCCGAGGTGAGGTCCACGCCGTCGACGACCACGAGCCCGGTGTCCGCCCGGTCCCGCACGACCTGCCGGGCGACCCCGTCGACCACGGGGAACACCGTCCGCAGCGCCTCGTGCCGCGCCACCACGTCGTCCACCGCCGCCGCCAGCGCCGCCACGTCCAGCGCGCCGCGCAGCCGCAGCGCCGCCGCGATGTTGTAGGTCGGGCTCGGCCCCTCCAGTTGGTGCAGGAACCACAGCCGCTGCTGCGCGAACGACAGCGGCGCCACCTCCGGCCGCTCCCGGGCGACCAGCGGCGGACGCGCCGCACCACCGTCGCGCACCGCCAGCGCCACCCCGGCGGGGGTCGGCGAGTCGAACAGCGCCCGCACCGGCAGTTCCACCGACAGCACCGACCGGATGCGGCTCACCAGCCGACTGGCCAGCAGCGAATGCCCGCCGAGCTGGAAGAAGTCGTCGTCGACACCGACCGCCGGAAGCCCGAGCACATCGGCGAACAGCTCGCACACGATCTGCTCGCGCGGGTCGCGCGGCGCCCGGTAGGCCGTCCCCGCGGCGGGCGCGGGCAGCGCCACCCGGTCCAGCTTCCCGTTGGGCGTCAGCGGCAGCTCGGCCAGCGCCACGAACGCGGCGGGCACCAGGTGCGCGGGCAGCACGTCGGACAGGTGCGCCCGCAGCTCCTCGGCCACCCCGCCCACGACGTAGGCGACCAACCGCTCGTCACGCACCACCACGGCCGCCGCCGACACCGACGGGTGCCGCAGCAGCGCGGCCTCTACCTCACCCGGTTCCACCCGGAACCCGCGGATCTTCACCTGGTCGTCGGCCCGACCCACGTAGACGAGCACCCCGTGGTCGTCGAACCGCGCCAGGTCACCCGTCCGGTACAACCGCGACCCGTTCGGGCCCGCGACGAACCGCTCCGCCGTCAACCCCGGCCGGTTGAGGTAACCGCGCGCGACACCGGGGCCGCCGACGTACAGCTCCCCCACCGCACCCGGCAGCACCGGCCGCAGGAAACCGTCCAGGATGGACAGCCGGGCGCCCGCGACGGCGGCGCCGCCGGTGCGGTCCCACCGGTAGGCGTCGACCGTGGTCTCAGTCGGGCCGTAGAGGTTGTGCGGGGTGCTGCCCGGCACGTCGAGCAGCCGCTCCCACAGGCTCGCGGGCACCGCTTCCCCGCCGACGACCAGCAGCTCCGGCCGGTGCCCGCCGTCGTCGAGCAGCCCGTGCTCCACGACGGCCGCGAGGTGCGCGGGGGTCAGGTCCAGGTAGTCGATCCGCCGGTCGGCGACGTAGGCGGCCAGCGCCTCCGCGTCGCGCAGGGTGGTGTCGTCGACCACGTCGAGGAGGTGACCGGCGACCAGCCACAGCACCGGGTCCCAGGCGGAGTCGAAGGAGAAGGAGGCGGTGTGCGCGACCCGCAGGGTGCGCCCGCCCGCCTGGCGGAAGAGGGTGTCGCGGTGGCCGGTGAACAGGGTGGCGAGGTTGCCGTGGTCGACCACGACGCCCTTGGGCAGCCCGGTCGAGCCGGAGGTGTAGATGGTGTAGGCCGCGTTCGCGGTGGTCGCCGCCACCGGCTCGACCTCGGCCTCCGGCAGGTCGTCGAGCCGGATGACGCACGGGTGGCCCATGTCCTGTGTGGACAGGACAACCCGGGGCGCGGCGTCGTCGAGCATGTGTCGAATCCGGTCGGCCGGGTACGCCAGGTCGATCGGCACGGCCACCCCGCCCGCCTTCAACGCGGCCAGCAACCCGACCACCATCTCCCCGCGCGGCAGGGCGAGCCCGACGGCCACCTCCGGCCCGACCCCGTGCGCGGCGAGCACCCGCGCCACCCGATCGGTGTGGGCGTCCAGCTCCGCGAAGGTCCGGTCCCGCGCCGCCCCGGTCAGCGCGGGGGCGTCCGGCGTGCTCCTGACCTGCTCCCGGAAGAACTCCGGCAGGGTCCGGGTCGCCTGTGGATGGATCGACGCGGTTTTGTCGGTGGTCAGGTCTAATGTCCCCACACGAACATCGGAATCCAGTTCCAGCAGGGAAAGGAGGTGATCCAACATCCGCTGAGCCGCCGCCCCGGAAACGGCAGGCCCCCGGTGGTCAATGGCGAGCGTGAGCCGATCGCCCACCGGGAGCACCGTCAACCCGAGCGGGTAGTGCGTGGCGTCGTGCCCGCGCACCCCAACGACCGCCACCCCGGGCCCGGGGTCCGGTAGGTCAGCCGGGCTGAGCGGGTAGTTCTCGAACACCACCAGGCTGTCGAACAGCCGGTCGCGCCCGGCGGCCCGCTGGATGTCGGCCAACCCCAGGTGCTGGTGGTCGAGCAGGGCGGCCTGCTCGCGCTGCACCCTGCCCAACAGCTCACCCACGGTTTCCCGCGGATCGAGGGTGACCCGGACCGGCACGGTGTTGACGAACAACCCCACCATCCGCTCGACGTCCACCAGTTCCCCGGGCCGCCCCGCCACGGCGGTCCCGAACACAACATCAGTGCGCCCCGTGCTCGCACTGAGCAACAACGCCCAAGCCCCCTGCACAACGGTGTTGACCGTGACACCCAACCGCCGCGCCCGCTCAGCGATCCCCGCGACGGCGATGTCCCGACTCAACTGCCGAGGCGCCCCCGTGGCCACCGCAGGAGGCGGGGTGTCGACACCGGCCAGCGCGCGCCGCCACGCGTGCACGGCAGCATCGGTGTCCCGAACCGCAAGCCAGGCAAGGTAATCCCGATAAGGAGGCGCAGGCTTGAGCGGCGCGTGGTCACCCCCCGTGCCGTACAACTCGAACAACTCCCGCAGCACGACCGCGAGAGACCACCCGTCCATCAGGAGGTGATGACAGGTCAGCACGAGCTGCCCGCCACGCGCATACGAAAACCGAACAAGCGGCCCGTTGACGACGTCGAACGGCTTCTCCCGCTCGGCCCGCTCATCGACCACATCGGCAACGGTGAACTCAGCCACGGCGTCCTTGGCGATCACGGCGAACGCCCGCCCATCGGGCGCGGTCCGAAACCGCGACCGCAACACAGGATTCCGCCGCACGACCGAGTTCGCGGCACGCCGGAGCACAGTCGGGTCAACGTCCCCACGCAACTCGACACTGAGCTGCACGGTGTAGGGGTCCGCCCCCACACCACCGCCGCCCAGCTCCCCACCGCCGCCACCCGTTTCCACACGGCTGAGGTCCGACCCCGCACCGCCGCCACGTGGTCCTGCACCGCTGCGGTCCGACTCCGCACCGCTGGAGCCCACGTCCGCAGCACCGCCGTGGCCGACCTCCGCGTCCCGCGTGCGAAGATCCGCAGCCGGCGGGTTATCGCTCGCCCCAAGCGGGGAGCCGTCCGCGCCCAGCGGAAGACCGCTCGCACCCTGCACGCGGTCAGCCGCCTGCGGGCGGGCATCCCCGCCGAACGCGGAGTCCTGCACGCCCGGCAGGGAACCGCCCGTGCTCGACGAGAGGCCAGTCGCGTTCGACGGGGAGGCCGCGCCCGGGGCGCCACCGCGCGCGCCCTGCCCCGCGTCCTGCGGGCGATGGTCCGCCTGCGCGCCGCGGCCCCCGTCCAGCGGGCCGTCGCCCGCATGCGGGCGACGGCCCGCTGGGCTGTGGCCCGGCTGCGGGCTGTGGCCCGGCTGCAGGCGGTCGCTGCCCCCCAGGGCGTGGTAGAGCAGGCCCTCCGCCAGTGGCGTGAGCGGGAGAATGTCGACCGCGTCGACGCCGGCGGTCAGGGCGGTGATGGCGGGCTGGTCCAGGCCGGTCAAAGCGACGTCGGCGGGGGTCAGGGTGGTTCGGGTGGTCTTCGCGTGGGCGGCGAGGCCCGCGAGTGCCCGGAACCAGGCGTGGGCCAGGTCGTTGACCGCGTGTTCGGACAGCACTCCGGTGGCCCACTCCCAGGTCACCGAGAGCCGGGGGCCGTCCGGGTGGTCGCGCACGTCCGCGGTGACCTCGATGGCGTGGGCCACCGCGAGTTCGGGGTCCACCCCGGCCCGCATGGCCCGGCCGTCGCCGGTCAGGCCCCAGTCGGTGCCGGAGGCGTCGAAGCGGCCCAGGTAGTTGAAGCCGATCATCGGGGCGGGATCGGGTTCGACGGCCCCGCCGAGGTAGCGGGCGATGCCGTACAGGGTGGACGCGTCCCGGGTGGCCGCCAGTTGTTCCTTGGCCCGGCGCAGGGCCTCGCCCGCGGCGGAGCCGCCCGCCATGGCGTCGTCCGGGTCGACCGGGCCGGGGTCGAGGCGGACCGGGTACAGGCTGGTGAACCAGCCGACGGTGCGGGAGAGGTCGCCGCCGAGGTCTCGGCCGTGGCCTTCGAGGTCGACCGTCAGGGCGGTGCCGTGGCCGCCGTGGCGGCGGCGCCAGTCGGTGGTGGCGATGACCAGGGCGGCGAGGAGGACGTCGTGGGTGGTGGCGTGGAAGGCGGTGGGGACGTCTTCGAGGAGGGGGACCGTGGCGGTGGCGTCGAGGGTGCGGCGGAGGTGGGCCGCGGTGGCGGCGGTGTCTCTGGTGGGGTCCAGCGGGCGGGACATGGGAAGGTGCTCCTGGTCGGAGGCGGGCCACGGTCGCCGGGTCGCGGCGGGGAGGTGGCTGGGGAGGCTGCGGGACCAGGCCCGCAGGGAGGTGCGGACGGCGGGCAGCGCCGGTTCGGCACCTGCCGCGGCGGCTGCGTGGGCGTCGGCGAGGTCGGTCATCAGGACTCGCCACGAGACGCCGTCCACGACCAGGTGGTGCGCGGTCCAGACCAGGCGGCCCGGTTCGTCGGCTCCCGCGTCGAGCCAGGTCAGCCAGGTCATGGCGCCCGCGTCGGGGTCGAGGCGATCGCGGTGGGCGGTGGTTTCAGCGTCCACCAGGGCGTCGACGGCGTGTGCGGGGAGGCCCGTGGTGTCGACGCGGCGCAGGATCGCCGCGGCGTCGAGGACGCCGGGGGTGGGGATGTCGAGCTGCCAGGGGGTGTCGGCCCAGCGGAGCAGGCGGGCGCGGAGGGCGTCGTGGTGGTCGAGGACGGCTTGCAGGGCGGCGGTGAGCGGGGCGAGGTCGGTGCCCGGGGGGACCTGGAGCTGGATGGTCTGGCTGAACCGGGCGATGGCGTCGCCGCGGGCGCGGAGCCATTCCATGATGGGGGTGGCGGGGACCTCGCCGGTGCCGTCGACGGCGTGCACGTCTGCTTCGGCCTCGACGGCGACCGCGGCGAGGCCCGCCGGGGTCTGCTGGTCGAACACGTCGCGCGGGGTGAACTCCAGGCCCGCCGCGCGGGCGCGGCCGACCAGGGTGATGGCCTGGATGCTGTCGCCGCCGATGGTGAAGAAGCGGTCGTCGGGGGCGACGGTCTGCCGGTTCAGGACCTCCGCCACCAGGGCGCACAGCACCCGTTCGCGGTCGGTGCGCGGCTCCCGGGCGACCGCCGTCGCGCGGGGGGCGTACTCCTCGGCGATGGTCAAGCGCTTGCGGTCGAGCTTGCCGCTCGGGCTCAGCGGCAGCGACGGCACGGGCACGCACGCCGTGGGCACCATGTACTCCGGCAGCACCGCCGCCGCCTCGGCGCGGACCGATTCCCAGTCGGCGTCGCCGACCAGGAACGCCACCAGTTGACCGGATCGCACCGCGACCGCCGCGCCCCGAACCCCGGGCCGGCCTGCCAGCACCGCCTCGATCTCGCCCAGTTCGATCCGCAGTCCGCGCAGCTTCACCTGGTCGTCGGCCCGCCCGAGGTATTCCAGCACCCCGTCGCGGGAGAACCGGGCCACGTCGCCGGTCCGGTACATCCGCGATCCGGGCTTCCCGTGCGGGTCGGCCACGAACCGCGACGCCGTCAGGTCCGGCCGCCCCAGGTACGCCCGCGCGAGCTGCACGCCCGCGATGTACAGCTCCCCGGCCACCCCGGCGGGCACCGGCCGCAGGTCCCGGTCCAGCACGTACAGCGACGTGTTCCACACCGGTCGCCCGATCGGGACCGTCGCCGTGGTCAGCCCGGGCACACTCGGCTGCGAGCTGACGTCGACCGACGCTTCCGTGGGCCCGTACAGGTTGTGCAGCTCCACCGAGGGCAGCACCGATGCGAACGCCGAAGCCAGGTCGGCGGGCAGCGCCTCACCGCTGCACAGCACCCGCCGCAGCCCCGTGCACCGCGCCGCCGTCGGGTCGGCGAGGAACGCCCGCAACATCGAGGGTACGAAGTGGACAGTCGTCACACCCTCGACCCGGATCAGCTCGGACAGGTACGACGGGTCGCGGTGCCCCTCCGGTCGCGCCACCACCAGCGTCGCGCCGACGATGAGCGGCCAGCAGAACTCCCACACCGACACGTCGAAGCTCGACGGCGTCTTCTGCAGGACCGGCTCCCCCGGCACAAGCCGGTACTCGTCCTGCATCCACAGCAACCGGTTGACGATCCCCGCGTGCGGGACCACCACCCCCTTGGGGCGCCCGGTCGACCCGGAAGTGTAGATCACGTAGGCCGGGTGTTCCGGTCGAAGCTCCACAGTAGACGCAACACCGGTCGGAAGCGGCGCATCGAGCAGGATGTGCGGGGTGCCCGGTGGCAACCGGTCGAGCATCGCCCGCGTGGTCAGGACGGTGACCGGCCGCGCGTCGCCGAGCATGTACGCGATGCGGTCGGCCGGGTAGTCCGGGTCCACCGGCAGGTACGCCCCGCCCGCGCGCAGCACCCCCCAGATGCCCACCACCAGTTCGACCGAGCGCGGGAGCAGCAGCGCCACCACGCTCTCCGGCCCCACCCCGGGCAGCGCGGCGGCCACCCGGGCGATCTCGGCGTCGAACTCGGCGTAGGTCAGCCGCCGCCCCTCGAACACCAGCGCCGGTGCCGACGGGGTCGCCGCGACCTGGGCGGCCAGCAGTTCCGGCAGGGTCGTCGCGGGCACCTCGGCGGCCGTGGCGTTCCAGTCGCGCAGGACGCGGTCGCGCTCGGGGCCGAGCAGGTCGACGTCGGCGACGCGCACGTCCGGGTCGGCCAGGACGGCGCGCAGCAGCCGGTCGGTGTGCCGCAGCAGCGCGTCGGCGGTCTCGCTGTCGAAGAGTTCGGTGCGGTAGGTGGCTTCGAGGTCGAGGGAGTCGTCGGTGAGGACGGCGGCGAAGGCCAGGTCGAACTGCGCGGTGCCGTTGTGCACCGGGATGTCGGCGGCGGTCACCCCGGGGATGTCGAGCCCGCGCAGGACCTCGGTGCGCAGGGAGAACAGCACGTCGAACAGCACCGAGGTCGACCCGCGCTCGGGTGCGAGGTCGGCGACGAGCCGGTCGAACGGCAGGGTCGCGTTCGCGTAGGCCCCGGCGCACACCTCGCGGACGTGCGCGAGGAGTTCCCGGAAGCTGCCGTGACCATCCACTGTGGAGCGCAGTACGACGGTGTTGCCGAAGTTCCCGACCACCCCGGCGACCTCGTCGCGCGAGCGGTCGACCGTCGGCGTGCCGAGCGTGATGTCGGGGTTGCCGGTGTAGCGGTGCAGGACCGCCGACACGACCGCCGACAGCACCATGAACGGGGTGACACCCTCGGCCCGCGCGAACTCCTTGACCTGTCGGGCGACGGGCACGGCCCGGTGCCGCCGCCCGCCGTCCTCGCCCACTTTCTGCGGTCGCGGCCGGTCCAGCGGCAACGCCAGGGGCTCCGGCAGCGGCGTCAGCTTCGAGCGCCAGTACTCCATTTGCGCCGAGCGGTCCTGCCCCTGCTCCCAGGCGGCGTAGTCGGCGTAGTCCACCGCAGGCGCCACCAGGTCCCGGCCGCGGTAGGCGGCGGAGATGTCGCCCAGCAGGATCTCCCAGCAACTGTCGTCCCAGGCGATGTGGTGCGCGACGAGCACGAGGACGTGCCGATCAGGCGCCGCCTTGACCACCCGCACCCGCAGCGGCGACTCCTCGGCGAGGTCGAACGGCGTCCGCCCCAGCTCCGCGACGACCTCCCGGACAGCGCGCTCGTCCCCCTCGACCAGCACCGGAACCGGGCTCACCCCGGCCAGCACGACCTGCCCCCCGGCATCCGGGTACACGGTGCTCAACACCTCGTGCCGACGACAGGCGGCGGTGACCGCGGTGAGCAGCGCGTCGGTGTCCAGCGCCCCCGACAACCGAATGGCCGCGCACAGGACATAACCGGTCGACTCCGGGTCCAGCCGCTGGAGCAGCCACATCCGCCGCTGCGCGTCGGAGAGCGGTGCCGGTGACCCGGGCGCGCGGCGGGTGATCGGCGCGACCTCGGCGGCGGCGAGTCCGGACTTGGCGAGCCGCTGCCGCAGCAGGGCACGCTTGCGAGCGCGGGCGTCGTCGGTCACCGGGGTCGACCCTCCTCGTTCGGCAGGCGGAACACCATCGGTCCAGCGCCCGACTCCGGATGCTAATTTAGGACAGCCTTACCTCTCAAGGGGCAAGGCTCACCCGTAGCGAGTCGGAGGACCCGTGCGCCTGGGACAGCTCGTACTCGACCCCGCCCCGGTGCGCGGAAACCGCGACTTCCGGTTGGTGCTGACCAGCAGAACGCTCTGGTTGCTCGGCATCGGCCTGACCTCGGTCGCGGTCGCCGTCCAGGTGTTCGACATCACCGGTTCCAGTGCCCCGGTGGCCCTGGTCAGCCTCACCCTCGGCACCACCCTGCTGATCGGCTTCCTGCTCGGCGGCGTCCTCGCCGACCGCATGGACCGCAAGAAACTGGTGGTGCTGACCAGTTTCGGAGCGAGCCTCGGTTTCGTCGGCCTGGCCGTGAACGCCCTGTTGCCGACCCCGCAACTGTGGGTGGTCTTCGTCTTCGCCGCCGCCCACGGCCTGATCGACGGGATCGGCGAGTCGGCGCTGACGGCGGTCGTCCCGTCCATGGTCGGCGAGAACCAGCTCACCTCGGCGGGCGCGCTGCTCGCGGTCACGACCCAACTGGGCGGCATCGTCGGCCCCGCCCTGTCGGGCCTGTTGATCGGCGGCCCCGGCCTGGCGGCCTGCTACGGCGCCGCAGCCGTGATGGCCCTGGGCACAACAGGGCTGTTGGTGCTGGTCAGCCCGATGCCGGTCCCGCCAGCGGAGAAGTCGGAGGACCCGGAGAGCCCCGACGGCTCGGAGGGTTCACTGCGCGAGGCGTTCCGCTTCATCAAGGGCAACCGCCTGATCTCGTCCCTGCTGCTGGTCGACCTCGGCGCGATGCTGTTCGCCATGCCCTCGGCGCTGTACCCGCAACTGGCGTCCGAGCGCCTGGGCGGCGGCCCGGAGTTGGTCGGCCTGCTCTACACCGCCCCGGCGGTGGGCGCGTTCATCGGCTCGATC
Source organism: Actinokineospora spheciospongiae (assembly GCF_003182415.1). NCBI lineage: Bacteria > Bacillati > Actinomycetota > Actinomycetes > Pseudonocardiales > Pseudonocardiaceae > Actinokineospora > Actinokineospora spheciospongiae. The sequence continues at coordinate 637,236 of NZ_QHCP01000002.1, forward strand.
GTCTCCGGCTGGACGGCCACCGCCCGCCGCTCGGGCTTGATCCTCATCGGCGTGGCCGCCCTCTGGGGCGTGGCGGCGACGGGGGTCGGGGTGAGCACGGAGCTGTCGCTGGTGCTGTTCCTGCTGGGTGTGGGCGGCTTGGCGGACGTGTTCTCGGAGATCCTGCGGCGGGCGTTGCTGCAGGGCAACACCCCGGACCGGTTGCAAGGCCGGGTGGGCAGCGTGTGGCTGGCCCAGGCGATCACCGGCCCGTCACTGGGCGGGGTGCTGACGGGCTTCGCGGCCGGGTTGCTGGGGCCAGGGTTGGCCATCGCGATCGGTGGTGGGGTGTGCGTGTTCGTGGTGCTGCTGGTCGCCGCGCTCTACCCGGAACTGCGGCGGGCCAGCGTGGTCACCGAACCTGCCGACGCCTGATTCAGGCGGGCACCGGTAGGTCCGCTTCCGCGCGGCGGAGCAGGTCGGCGATGAGCCTGAGCGAGCCCTGCTCGCTCAACGCCGCACGCATGACGCCGTCGACGGCCGCGCGGTAGACGGCCACGTCCTCGGCGCTGTGCAGCCAGACGGCGGTCCGGCGCAGCTCCAGGAACACCCCCGGCGGCAGCGAATCCGACTCCATCAGGCAGAAGGGCCCTTCGAGCGCGGGGTGCCACCCCTGCCCGAACGGCACGACCCGCAGTTCCACGTTCGGCAGGCGGGCCACGTCGACGAGGTGGCGCAGCTGGGCGAGCATGGTGGCCCGGCCACCCACTTCCTGGTGCAGTGCGGCCTGGCCGATCAGCGCGACCAGCCGCGCCGGTTCGGGGCCGCTGAGCACCGCCCGCCGCGCCACCCGGCGGGCGACGTTGGCCGCCGCCTGCTCAGGCGGGAGCCCACCTTCGGACATGATCGCGGCGATGTAGTCGGTCACCTGGAGGATGCCGGGGATCAGCAACGGGGAAACCGTGTGGATCGTCTTGGCGCTGCGCTCGTATTCGCCGAAGGCCGCCACTTGCTGCCGGTGTTCCGGCGATGACAGGGCGAGCCAGTGCGATTCCCCGGCACCGTGGATCAGTGTCATCACCTCGGTGTAGCGCTGCCCGCCGATACCGAGCACGGTGAGTATCCTCGCCACGTCCTCCGGTTTGGGGGTGCGCTCTCCCGTTTCCCACCGGGAGAGCACGGCCGGATCGCGGTCGATCCGGCCCGCGAATTCCCGGAGGCCGATTCCCCGCTCTTCTCGCTCCCGGCGCAGGACACGCCCCAGCACCACCGTTTTCGGCGCCTTGGCCATCGATTCCTCCTGTTGTTGTCGGCCGGTGACACCTTTGCGTGACCGACATTCCGATCCGTTTCACCTGTTGCGACCGCGTCACGGCGTTGTCCCGCAGTGAAACGTCAGGGAATCTGGATACAGCAGAGGAGGAAGCGCATGCAAATGGAAGTACAGGGCGGGTCTTGGGCCACGGTGGCGGACGACTGCCCGATCACCTACGTCGTCCGCTCGGACATGGTGGAGTTGTGCTTCGGCAGCCATTCCACCATCGAATTGTCCATGTCCACCAACAGTCTCCGCAGGCTGGTGGCCACCGCCACCGCCGCCTGCCAGGAGGCCGAGCGGCGGCGACCGGATGACGACGACGACTGAGCCCGGCACGCGGGGAGCGTGCCGGGCGGTGGGCCGACTGCTACGGGCGGGACGTGAGGTATCCGCCCATGTGCGTGAAGTACTTCTCCGCGCTCTGCACCTCACCATCGGCCGTGCGCACGGTCTTCACCAGCAGGCCCTTGCTCTTGCCGCGCCGGGCCTCCGCGCCCGCGACGATCGCCACCCCGTCGCCCTCGCGGTAGAAGATGCGGCCGGGGGTTCCGCCGTAGACCTCGCGGGAGACCTCGGCGGTGACGATTTCCAGGCGCTTGCCCCGGTGGTAGCAGAAGGCGCTGGGGTACGGGGTCGACTGGGCTCGCACCAAGCGGTCCAGTTCCTCCGCGCTCCAGGTCCAGTCGATGCGGAGGTCTTCGTCGGCGCGCTTGTGGAAGAAGCTGGCCTTGGTGCGGTCCTGCTTCTGGAAGTCCTTGCCGCCTGCGGCGATCAGGGCGAGGCCGTCGACGGTGATGGGGCCGAAAATGTCCATCGACTTGGCGACCAGGTCGCCCGCGGTGTCGCGGGGGCCGACGGGGAAGGCGCGTTGCAGGACGATGTCGCCCGCGTCGAGGGTGGCGTCCATCAGGTGGGCGGTGACGCCGACTTCCTTCTCGTCGTTGATCAGGGCCCAGATCATCGCCGAGAAGCCCGCGTACGCCGGGAGCAGGGAGTCGTGGATGTTGAGGGTGCCGAGCCTGGGCAGCTCGAAGACCTCCGGGGAGATCCAGGTGCGCCAGTTGGCGGCGACGAACACGTCTGCGTCGAGGGCGCGCAGCTCGTCGAGGAGTTCCTGGTCGTCGGGGCGTTCGCGGAGGACGACGGGGATGCCGTTCTCCTTCGCCAGCTCCTCCACGGAGTCGCTCCAGACCTGCTCGTAGACCCCGCCGCCCTGTGGGTGGGTGACAACCGTGACCACTTCGTGTTCGGATTCGATGAGCGCTCGCAGGGTGCGGTGTCCCCAGGTTTGGAAGCCGAACATGACGACCCGCATGGGTCCTCCTCCACCGTTGTCCACATTGAAGTAAGCCTGCCCTTCGTTAGGCTATCCTCACTCCGTGCTCGCCCCAAGCCCGCCTGTCCAGGCGCCCCGCCGCGCGGCCCACCGGGTCCGCTGGCTGCTGGTCGCCGTTGCCGGGCTGCTCGCGGTCTCGGTGCTGTCGATCATGGTCGGCAGCAAGTACATCCCGCTGCCGGAGGTGTTGCGGCTGCTGGGCGATGACCCGGCCGCAGGCGAGGACGCGGCGATCGTCAACGGCATGCGGTTGTCCCGAACGCTGTTCGGGGTGGCGGTGGGGGTGTCGCTGGGGATCGCGGGGGCGCTCATGCAGGGGCTGACCCGCAACCCGCTCGCCGACCCGGGCCTGCTCGGTGTCGGTGCGGGGGCGGCGCTGGGCGTGGTGCTGACGACCAGCGTGTTCGGGGTGACCGCCCTGTTCGGCTACATCTGGTTCGCCTTCGCCGGGGCGCTGGCCGCGACCGTCGTGGTGTACCTGCTGGGCGGGCCGCACCCGGCCCGGTTGGCGCTGGCGGGGGCGGCGGTGTCGGCGCTGTTGCAGTCGATCATCAGCTCGTTGCTGCTGCTGGACTCCTCCACGCTGGACCAGTACCGGTTCTGGGCGGTCGGGTCGCTGAACGTGCCCGACTCCTCCGTGCTGCTCCAGGTCCTGCCGTTCCTGGTGCTCGGGTTGGTGCTGGCGCTGCTGACGGCGCCGGGGTTGAACATGCTGGCGCTGGGGGACGACGTGGCGAAGTCGCTCGGGCAGAACGTGACCGGGGTGCGCATCCGGGGGGCGGTGGCGATCACGCTGCTGGCCGGTGGGGCGACGGCGGTGTGCGGGCCGATCGCGTTCATCGGGCTGGTGGTGCCGCACATCGCGCGGGCGATCACCGGCCCGGACCAGCGGTGGGTGCTCGCCTACTCCGCCGTGCTGGCGCCGGTGCTGCTGCTGGGGGCGGACATCCTCGGCCGGGTCGTCGCCGAGCAGCGGGAGATCCACGTCGGGATCGTGGTGGCGTTCCTCGGGGCACCGTTCTTCATCGCCCTGGTCCGCAGGCGCAAGCTGCCGGAGCTGTGATGATCACCCTTGCGCGCGTGGACGGGCAGACCACCTTCCGGGTCGGCGACCGGGGGCCCTCCGGGGTGCTGCGGGCCCGGCCGTTCTGGGTGGCGGTGGTGCTGGCGGTGCTGGTCTTCCTGTGCTTCTGCCTCGGGTTGACCTTCGGCGACTACCCGGTGACCGTGGTTGACGCGATGCGGGCGCTGTTCTGGTACGGCGACCCGACGACCGTCGACATCGTCTACGACCTGCGGCTGCCCCGGGTGCTCGTCGGGCTGCTGGTGGGGTCGGCGTTCGGGTTGGCCGGGGCGGTGTTCCAGACGCTGGCGCGCAACGCGCTGGCGAGCCCGGACGTGATCGGGGTGGCGGAGGGGGCCAACACCGCCGCCGTCGCCGGGATCGTGTTCGGGTTCGGGGCGTCGCTGGGGACCTCGACCACCGCGCTGCTCGGGGCGCTGGCCAGTGCCACGGCGATCTACCTGCTGGCCTGGCGGCGCGGGACGACCGGCTACCGGATCGTGCTGGTGGGCATCGGGGTGTCTGCGCTGTTCACCAGCCTCACCTCGTACCTGCTGCAACGGGCGGACGTGTTCCAGGCGCAGCGCGCGGTGCTGTGGCTGACCGGGTCGCTGAACCTGCGGGAGTGGAAGCACGTCGGGCCGTTGGCGGGAGCTGTGCTGGTGCTGGTGCCGGTCGTGCTGCTGATGTCGCGGTGGCTGTCGGGGCTGATGCTGGGCGACGACACGGCGCGCGGGCTGGGGGTGCCGGTGCAGAAGGCGCGGCTGGCGCTGATGCTCGCCGGGGTCGGGCTGGTCGCGTTCGCCACGGCGGCGGCCGGGCCGGTGGCGTTCGTGTCGCTGGTGTCGCCGCAGATCGGGCTGCGGTTGGCGCGCAGGCCGACGCCGCCGCTGGTGGTGTCGGCGCTGACCGGGGCGCTGGTGGTGTTGGCCGGTGACCTGCTGGCCCGGCCGTTCGGGCTGCCGGTGGGTGTGGTCACCGGGGCGATCGGGGCGCCGTACCTGCTCTGGCTGCTGAGCCGGGCGAAGCGACTGGGGAGTGGGGCATGACGGACAACACCGGGTCGGGCAACACGGCGCTGGACAACACGGCGCTGGGCAACGGGGCGCCGGTCGGGGCTGGGCTGCGCGCCGAGGGGCTGCGGTTGGCCTACGAGAAGCGGACCGTGATCGACGGGGTCGACCTGGTGATCCCGCCGGGCAAGGTGACCGTGGTCGTCGGCGCGAACGCGTGCGGCAAGTCGACGCTGCTGCGCGGGATGTCGCGGCTGCTGACCCCCGACGGCGGCGCGGTGCACCTCGACGGCGAGTCCATCCACCGGATGCGCACCCGCGACCTGGCCCGCAAGCTGGGCATCCTCCCGCAGTCGCCGACCGCGCCGGAGGGCATGACCGTGCGCGAACTGGTGACCCGTGGTCGCAGCCCGCACCAGACCTGGTGGCGGCAGTGGTCCCCGGAGGACGGCGACGCGGTGAACCTGGCGCTGGCCGCCACCGACCTGGCCGACCTGGCGGAGCGGCCGGTGGACGAGCTGTCCGGCGGGCAGCGGCAGCGCGCCTGGATCGCCATGGCCCTGGCCCAGGACACCCCGTACCTGCTGCTCGACGAGCCGACCACCTACCTCGACCTGGCGCACCAGATCGACGTGCTGGACCTGATCGCCGACCTCAACCACGCGGGCGACCGGACCGTGGTCATGGTCCTGCACGACCTCAACCAGGCCTGCCGGTACGCCGACCACGTGGTGGCGATGAAGTCCGGCCGGGTGGTGGCCGAGGGCGACCCGCTCCGGGTCGTCACCGCCGAGCTGGTCGAGGACGTGTTCGGCCTGCGCTGCGAGGTCATCCCCGACCCGCTGTCGGGCACCCCGCTCATCGTCCCCTTCGGCAGGCACCGCTGCGCCGATCCGGCGGACCGCGCTGTTCCCACGGACCGTGCCGCCCCCGCGAACCTCCCGCACTGATCCCGAGAGCCACCACTCCCCGAAGAATCCCCGAGAGAGCAGAACAATGACGACCTTCACCTCCGGCCGCTCGCGCGTGCCGACCCGCCGCCGGTTCCTCGGCCTGACCGCGGGCGCGCTCGCCCTCGGCCTGCTCGCGGCCTGCGGCGACTCCGGGCCGGGCGCCTCGGCGGACGGCAGCAGCACCGCCGCCGCCCCCTCGGGTCCGTGGACGTTCACCGACGACCGGGGCAAGACGGTGTCGCTGCCGCAGCGGCCGACCAGGATCGTCATGCAGGTCAACGCCGCCGCGACCCTGGTGGACTTCGGCATCAAGCCGACCGCCGTCTTCGGCCCGCAGAAGCTGGAGGACGGCAAGGCCGACCCGCAAGCCGGGGACGTGGACCCGGGCGTGGTCAGCGTCGGCACCGAGTTCGGCGAGTTCAACCTGGAGAAGTACACCGAGCAGCGCCCCGAGCTGCTGGTGACGATCATGTACGGCGAGTCGCTTTGGTACGTCCCGGAGGAGTCGCAGGCCGCCATCGAGGAGAAGGCGCCGATGGTCGCCATCCAGCTCGGCGGGGTGTCCGCGGCCGAGGGCATCGCCAAGTTCGCCAAGCTCGCCGAGTCCCTGGGCGCCGACCTCAACTCCGCCGAGCTGGCCAAGGCGAAGAAGGACTTCGAAGACGCGGGGGCCGCGCTCAAGGCCGCCGCCGCGGCGAAGCCGGGCCTCAAGGTGGAGGTCGTGCAGGGCACCCAGGACGCGCTGCTGGTGGGCAAGCCGAGCTTCTTCAGCGACCTCAAGTACTTCACCGAGCAGGGCGTCGACATCGTCGCCCCCACCGCGGGCGAGCAGCCCACCTGGGACGAGCTGAGCTGGGAGCGCGCCTCCACCTACCCGGCCGACCTGATCCTCACCGACGCCCGCCAGTTCACCCTGTCGCAGGACGAGCTGGCGAAGATCCCGACCTGGGCGCAGCTCCCGGCGGTGCAGGCCAAGCAGTTGGGCCTGTGGCACGCGGAGACGCCCATGTCGTACCAGAAGCTGGCGCCGGTGATCCGCGAGCTGACCGGGGTCATCGAGAAGGCACGCGCGGATGTCGTTTCCTGACGCGTTCGCGGCCCGCTACCGGGAACGCGGCCACTGGACGGGCGCCCGCCTGGGCACGCTGCTCGGCGGTGCGCCGTCCGACGTCGCCCTGGTGTCGGGGTCCGAGCGGGTGACCTACGGCGAGCTGGACGCGCGCGCGTCGCGGCTCGCCGCCGGGTTGGCCGCGCTGGGGATCTCGGCCGGGGACAACGTGGTCGTGCACCTGCCGAACAGCGTGGACTTCGTGGTGCTGTCGTTCGCGCTGTTCCGGTTGGGTGCGCGGCCGGTGTACGCGCTGCCCGCGCACCGGCGCAGCGAGGTCGAGTACCTGCTGGAGCACAGTTCGGCGGTCGCCTACGTGATCCCGGACCGGCACGCGGGGTTCGACTACCGGGAGCTGGCCGCGTCCATGCCCGGGGTGCCCCGGGTGCTGGTGTCCGGCGATCCCGGCGACTTCACCGCTCTGTCCTCTGTGGACTCGGAGCCGGTCGAGCTGCCGCTGCCGGAACCGTCCTCGGTGGCGCTGTTCCTGCTCTCGGGCGGGACCACCGGGCTGCCGAAGCTGATCCCGCGCACGCACGGCGACTACGCCTACAACCTGCGGGCCAGCGCCGAGGTCGCCGGGCTGGACTCCTCGACGGTGTACCTGGCGGCGCTGCCGGTGGCGCACAACTTCGCGCTGGCCTGCCCCGGGGTGCTCGGGGTGCTGTCGGTCGGCGGGACGGTCGTGCTGGCGCCGTCGCCGTCGCCGCCGGACGCGTTCCCGCTGATCGAGCGGGAACGGGTGACGGTGACGGCGCTGGTGCCGTCGCTGGCGCTGCTGTGGATGGAGGCCGTGAAGTTCGCCGGGCGCGACCTGTCCAGCCTGGCGCTGTTGCAGGTCGGCGGGGCGAAGCTCAAGGAGGAGGCGGCCCGGCGGGTCACCCCGGCGCTGGGGTGCGCGTTGCAGCAGGTGTTCGGCATGGCGGAGGGGCTGCTCTGCTTCACCCGCCTCGACGACCCGCTGGAGCTGGTGGTCACCTCCCAGGGCAGGCCGCTGTCGGCCGACGACGAGATCCGCGTCGTCGACGAGGACGGTGACGCGGTCGCCCCCGGTGAGCTGGGACAGTTGCTGACCCGCGGGCCGTACACCCTGCGCGGCTACTACCGCGCCGAGGAGCACAACGCCCGCGCGTTCACCGCGGACGGCTTCTACCTGACCGGCGACCTGGTGCGGGAGCTGCCCAGCGGCCACCTGGTCGTCGACGGCCGGGTCAAGGACGTGATCAACCGCGGCGGGGAGAAGGTGTCCGCCGAGGAGGTGGAGAACCACCTGCTGGCCCACCCGCTGGTCCACGACGCGGCCCTGGTCGGGGTGCCGGACGACATGCTCGGCGAGCGCACCTGCGCGTTCGTGCTGGCCCGGGGTGAAGCGCCGACGCTGGCCGGGATCGCGGCGTTCCTGCGCGAGCGCGGGGTGGCGGACTACAAGCTGCCCGACCGGCTGGAGGTGCTGCCGGAGTTCCCCTACACGGCGGTGGGCAAGGTCAGCAAGAAGGAGCTGGCCGCCCGGCTGTGAGATGCGGAAAAGCCCCGGCCCGGGTTCTCCCGGGCCGGGGCTTTTCCCCGCCCTCAGGCGGAGATTTCGACCAGTTCGCGGACCGCGCGGACCACGTGCGGGGCGACGCTGCCCAACTTCTCGCAGGTCTCCTCGTACTCGCGCTCGGGGGTGGAGTCGGCGACGATGCCCGCGCCCGCGCGCAGCCAGGTGCGGCCGTCCCGCTGGTAGATGGCGCGCAGCACCAGCGCCGCGTCCAGGGCGCCGTCGCAGTCGGTCATCAGGACGGCGCCCGCGTAGAGGTCGCGGCGGCGGTCCTCCATCCGGGCGATGCGGTCGTAGGCGGGGAGCTTGGGGATGCCCGAGGCGGTGACCGCCGGGAACAGGGCGGCCAGCGCGGAGAAGGCGTCCTGGCCGGTGGCGAGTCGGCCGTTGACCCGGGAACCCAGGTGCTGCACGCTGCCGCGCTCCTTGACTGCCATGAACTCCTTGACCGTCACCGAACCCGGCTCGCACAGGTCTTCCAGTTCCTCGCAGGCCAGCTTGACCGACGCCGCGTGCTCGTAGACCTCCTTGGGGTCCGACAGCAGGTCCAGCCTGCGGTCGAGGTTCGTCGTCTCGTCGCCGTCCAGGGCGCGGGTGCCCGCGAGCGGCTGGGTGCTGACCTCGCCGTCGGCGGCGACCTCGGTGACCGTCTCGGGGCTGAACCCGGCGGCCCGCCAGCCGCCGAGGTCGAGCAGGAACGAGCGGGCGGGGGTGTTGCGGGTGCGGCCCAGCACGTACGTCGACACCAGGTCCACCTCGAAGGGGACGTCGACCGCGCGGGAGAGGATGACCTTGTTGAGCTGGCCCGCGCGGATGTCGGCGACCGCGGCGGCGACGGCGTGCTGGTAGGCGACCCGGCCGTCGTCGGCGGTGATCTCGACCGGGGTGGCCTCGACCTCGGCCGGAGCGGCGGGGGTGCCGAGCAGGTCGGTGATCTCGGCGAGGCGGGGCACGTCGACGGTGCGGACCACGACCTCGTCGGCGCCGAGGCGGATCTCGGTGCGCGGGACCGCCAGGTGCAGCAGGGGCTGGTCGGCGACCAGGTCCGGTCTGCCCGCGATGGCGTAGGCGAGTTCGAAGCCCGCCCAGCCGAAGGCTCGCCAGCGCGACACACCCGCGTCCGCGAGGGCCTGCTTGACCTGGGCCAGCGAGTTCCCGGTCCACGGCTGGGCGGTGGTGCGGCCGTCGACCGTGGTGCGGACCGCGTCGCGGTTGAGGACGACCTCGACCAGGCGGTCACCGGCGAACCAGAACTCCCCCGCGCGCTCGTAGACGACGTGCGACTCGAACACCCCGGACGAGGCCAGGCGCCCGGCCAGCGCCAAGGGCTCGAACCGGCCGGGAATCCTCAGTTCGTGGTATCGGTGCACGCGGCTCTCCCAGGGCGTCATCGACCGGTTCTTAGGTCAGGCTTGCCTAATCTAACCGCAGGTGGGCGCCCTGAGAAGGGTTCGGTGTGAGATGAATCGGACACCGCCGCCATGCCCCCTGTGGATCGTGCTGTCAAGCCGCCCACCGGGTCATCGTTGTGCACAGGTCCGTCCCCAGGCTGGGGAAAACCCGGGCGTCAGCCGCAGGCGGCGGCCCGGTCGAGGAGCAGGGCGCGCTCGCGGGTGTTGCGGGTCAGCCCGGCGGCGCGCTCGAACTCGGCGCGGGCCTCGGCGGGGCGGCCCAGCTTCACCAGCAGGTCGCCGCGCACGGTCGGCAGCAGGTGGTAGCGGCTGAGCGCGGGCTCGTCGGCCAACGCGTCCACCAGGTCCAGGCCGGCCTGCGGGCCGTGCGCCATCGAGAGCGCGACCGCCCGGTTCAGCTCGACGACCGGCGACGGGTTCACCGAGGCCAGCTCGGCGTACAGGTCGGCGATGCGCGCCCAGTCGGTGTCCTCCGGGCGGGCGGCGCGGGCGTGGCAGGCGGCGATCGCGGCCTGCGCGGTGTACGGGCCGCGCGGCCCCAACCGCTCCGCCTTCTCCAAGGCGTCGAGGCCAAGGCCGATGAGCAGCCGGTTCCACCGGGTGCGGTCCTGCTCCAGCAGCAGGACCGGTTCACCCTTGGCGTCGACCCGGGCGCCCGCCCGCGAAGCCTGGATCTCCATCAGGGCGACCAGGCCGTGCACCTCCGGTTCGCGCGGCATCAACCGGGCGAGGACGCGGCCGAGGCGCTGGGCGTCCGCGCACAGCTCCGGGCGCATCAGGTCGTCGCCCGCGGTGGCCGAGTAGCCCTCGTTGAAGATCAGGTAGATGACCTCCAGGACCGAGGCCAGCCGCCCGGCCAGCTCCGGGCCGGACGGCACCTCGTACCGGACGTCGGCCTTGGCCAGCGCCTTCTTCGCCCGCACCAGCCGCTGCGCCACGGTGGACTCGCCGACGAGGAACGCGCGGGCGATCTCCTCGGTCTTGAGCCCGCCGAGCAGCTTCAGCGTCAGCGCCACCCTGGCCTCGGCGGACAGCACCGGGTGGCAGGCGGTGAAGATCAACCGCAGTAGGTCGTCCCGGATCTCCCCCGCGGTCGGCTCCGGGACCTCGGTCTCCAGGTCGCGGGCGATCTCCAGGTACTTGCGGTCCAGGGTCTCCCGACGGCGGAACTGGTCGACGGCGCGGCGCTTGGCCACGGCCATCAGCCAGGCGCCGGGGTTGCGCGGCGTACCGGTCCCCGGCCACTGCTCCAGCGCCGCCACCAGGGCGTCCTGCGCCAACTCCTCGGCCATCCCGACGTCGCGGACGAGCCGCACGAGCCCGGCGACGAGCCGTGCGGACTCCATCCGCCACACCGTTTCAACCGCGTCCGCCACGCGGTCAGGCTACGGCGCCGGGCTACGGGGCCTCGACCACCAGCCGGACGTCCATCTCGATGTCGTGCCCGAGCACGTCGGCGAACCGCAGCGCCCACTGCACGGCCTCGGCCCGGTCCGGCAGCTGCATGATGGCGAACCCGGCAATCAGCTCCTTGGTCTCGGCGAACGGCCCGTCGGTGACCGTGGCCTCCCCGTCCTTCACCACGACCCGGGTGGCCTCCTTGGTCTCCCGCAGGCCCTCACCGGCCAGCAGCACCCCGGCGTCGACGGCCTCCTGGATGAACGCCCCCATCCGCTGCATCAGCTCGGGGGTCGGCGGGACACCGGCCTCCACGTCGGGGGTCATCTTGTGCATCATCATGAAACGCGGCATGTCGCTCTCCTCGATCGTGTGGCTCGAACACTGACGCGTCGAACGAGCCACCCCCGGAATCGACACCCGGCCGAAAAAAGTTTCCGCGCCCGGGTGAGCGGTGTGTGGGCGTGGTCCGCGCGGGTAGGCCCAGGGCATCGCCCACCCGATCGCCTGCGCAGAGGAGTGTCATGAGGGCATACGGATTCCGCGAGTACGGGGGCCCCGAGGTCCAGGAATACCTCGACCTGGACCCGGTGGAGCCGATGGCCGGTGAACTGCTGGTCGAGGTCGCCGCGGCCGGGGTGAACCCGGTCGACTGGAAGATCCGCGCCGGGCACATGAAGGACGTGCGCCCCCTGGAACTGCCCGCCGTCCTCGGCACCGAGGTCTCGGGCGTGGTCCGCGCGGTCGGCAAGGACGTCGAGGGCTTCGCCGTGGGCGACGAGGTGTTCGGCAGCACCGCCCCCGACTCCGGCGCCTACGCCGAGTTCGCGCTGACCACGGCAGCCGCCACCGCGCACAAACCCCCGCACGTCTCCTTCACCGACGCCGCCACCCTCCCGGTCGCCGCCGCCACGGCGTACGACGCGCTGGTCCAACTGGGCCTCGAGGAAGGTCAGACCCTCCTGATCAACGGCGCCAGCGGCGGCGTCGGGGTCGCCACCGCGCAACTCGCCCGGGACCAGGGGCTCACGGTCGTCGGCGTGGCAGGCCCGGACAAGCGCGAGCTGATCGAGTCACTGGGCGCGATCTTCGTCGAGTACGGCCCCGGCATCGTCCAGCGCGTGCACGACCTGCTGCCGAAGGTCGACGCCATCTTCGACCTGGCGGGCGGCGACGGCCTGCGGGCGGTCGCCCCCCTGCTCGACGGCGGCCCGATCGTCACCGCGGGCGACCCGGCCACCGCGGCCGAGTTCGGCGGGGTGATGGTCGAGCGCGACCGGACCGCGCGGGTGCTGGCGATCGTCGCGGGTCACGTCGCCGAGGGGAAGCTGGACCCCAGGGTCGAGGACGTCGTGCCGTTCGAGGAGGCGGAGAAGGCGGTGGCCGCGGTCGAGGTGGGCCACGCCAAGGGCAAGGTCGTCATCTCCCTGCGCTGACCGCCCCGAACCCGCGGTGTCACCGTTGCGCGAGCGGGATGGCCTCCGTCACCTGGTCGGCTTCCGCCGCCGCACCGGATTCCGACGCCACGTGGTCGACCAGCACAACGGTCACGTTGTCCCGCCCCCCGGCGGCCAACGCGGCGTCCACCAGCCTGTCCGCGGCCTCCTGCGGGTCGACGACCTCACCGAGAACGGCCGCGATGTCCTGATCGGCGACCTCCCCGGTCAGCCCGTCGGAGCAGATCAGGAACCGCTCCCCCACCACGGGCGTCCGCGGCCAGAGATCGGGCTCCGGGGGCGCGTCCGACCCCAACGCCCGGGTCACGACGTTGCGCCGCGCGTGCACCGCCGCCTCCTCCGGGCTCAACCGCCCGGCGGCCACCATCTCGGCGACCTCGGAGTGGTCCCTGGTCAACTGCTCCAACCCACCGTCGGCGTACCGGTAGACCCGCGAGTCCCCGATGTTGAACACCACCCACCGAGCCTCCCCGTCCACGTCGGCGAGGCACACCCCGGTGACGGTCGTCCCCATCCCCGCCTGCTCCGGGTGCCGCTCCGCGGCGGCCACGATGTCCGCGTTCACCCGCACGAGCCGCGCCCGCACGTCCTCCCCCCGCACCACCCGCTCCACGTCCAGCTCGCGCAGCCCGTCCACCGCCATCCGACTGGCCACGTCCCCCGCCGCGTGCCCACCCATCCCATCGGCGACGGCGAACACCCGTCCCTCCGCCAGGAAGCAGTCCTCATTGGCGGCGCGCACCAACCCCACATCAGTCGCGGCCCCCACCCGAATGACCGGAACGCTCACGCCGACCTCCACCCGCTCCCGCGGACGACACCGCCCGCACCCGCAAGAATGTTGCACACCGCCACTACCTGGGGTACCCCAATCCGCGAGCACCGCACCGCACTGTGATTGAAAGAGTGCGTCCCCCGTGGACCGGGGGTGCCCTCGACACACGCGGTGATCTGCGGAACCAAGCGCTGGGAGCGGTGGGCGGGGCGCGCGGGAGCGCGCGTGGAGCGATGGGGCGAACGGCCTGGAGTTGATCTTCACACGGTTTCGGCCCCGGCTGGCACCAAGGACCGGTCAGGGATGCGCGTAGCCCTCGCAGACGAGGTCGTAGGTGTCGTTCTCGTCCCTGAAGCAGAGGATGACGTAGCGCGGGCCGCCCGCGATGTCGACGGGCACGTTGATGGTGTCGGTGGACACGTCGTTGCAGTGCAGACTGGTGCTCCTCGGCGGCCATTCGTTGCCATTGGCGTCGTAACCCCAGGCGTAGAGCCGACGGCAGTTGCTCGCCTTGAACGAGTAGTCGACGTCGACGGATCGTTGATGCCAGCGCAGCTTGCCGAGGGCGTAGGTCGCGCCGTAGCGGAGGATCGGATCGATCGAGCTGGACGGGTCCGCGGTGGTCGTGGGGGGTGTCGCGGTCGCGACCGGTGCCCCGGCCAGAACGGTCGCCGCCACGACCGCGGTCACGGTGGCGTACGCCTTCGCCCGGCGGACCGGCTCGCCTGCCCTCCAGCCACCTGAGCGGCGTGCCTTCGCGTCGATTCCCATCATGGATCTCCCCTTTCGTCACCACGTGTCGGCTGACGACGAAAGGCTCGCAGTGTTCACTGCAGTCGTACTGCAGTCCTACGGAAAGTAACTGGTCAGAGGTACGATCGAGCCGGGGAGGGGGTGTTTGCGTGCCTGGTGTTCGGTTCGGCGTGCTCGGCCCGGTCGTGGTCTGGCGTGGGGTGGACACGGTCGAGGTCGGCTCCGGCAAGTGCCTGCGTGTGCTCGGGGTGCTGTTGCTGCACGCCAACCAGCGAGTGGACCGCCAGCGGATCATCGAGGGCGCCTGGGACGGGAACCCACCGAGGAGCGCGGTGAACCTCGTCCAGAAGTACGTCGGTGACGTGCGCAGATCGCTGCGGCTCGATCGCGGTTCACTGCAGACGATCGGCACCGGTTACCTGTTGCGGGTGGCCCCCGACCAACTGGACAGCGATCAGTTCGCCTCCCGCCTCGTCCGGGCGCGCGAAACGAAGAGCGACGGTGATCTCACCGCGGCCCGGCAGCACCTCGCCGAGGCCGTGAAGTTGTGGCGCGGGCCTGCCTTCAGCGGCATCGACACGCCCGCGGCCACCACCGAACGCGCCCGGCTCGCCGAGTACCGGTGTGGTGCACTCGAGGACCTCTCCGAGCTCGACCTGCTGCGCGGCGAGCACGCGCTGGCCGTCCCCGAGCTGTTCCGGCTCGCCGAGGAGCACCCGTACCGCGAACGCGCGCGGGAGCTGCTCATGATCGCGCTCTACCGCAGCGGGCGCCAAGGCGACGCGCTCGCGGTGTTCCACGACGTCCGGCGACTGCTGGCCGACGAGCTCGGCGCCGACCCCGGGCCCGGGCTGCGGCGTGTGCACGCGCAGATCCTGCGCGCGGACCCCGCACTGGATTGGGTCGCCACGGCCGGGCAGCAGCGGCCGATCGCCCAGTTGCCCGCGGACATCCCGGACTTCACCGGGCACGCCGAGCCGCTGGGCGAGCTGCTGGGGCTGCTGGGCGAGCGCCCGGTGGTGGTGATCGTCGGCGCGCCCGGGACCGGGAAGTCGACGCTCGCGGTGCGCGCGCTCCACCAGGTACGGGACGGCTACCCGGACGGCCAGCTCCACCTCGACCTCGCAGGCACGTCCGAGGTGCCCCGGGACCCGGCGCCGATGCTGGCCGAGTTGCTGCGCGCCCTCGGCGTCACGGACGCGGTCATGCCCGCCGGTCTGCACGAACGAGCCGCCCTCTACCGGTCACGGTTGGCCGACCGCCGCCTGCTGGTGTTGCTCGACGACGCGGCCTGCGCCCAGCAGGTCCGGCCGCTGCTGCCGCCGTCCGGCGGTTGCGCGGTGGTGATCACGAGTCGGCACCGGCTGGCGGACCTGGCCGGTGCCGAGCACGTCGAGCTGGACGTGTTGTCCCCGCGCGATGTCCGTGACCTGCTGGCCCGCATCGCGGGCGCGGAGCGCGTCGAGCGGGAACCGGAGGCGGCCGATGCGATCGTCGAGCTGTGCGGGCACCTCCCGCTGGCCATCCGGATCGCAGGCGCGAAGCTCGCGGGCAGGCGCGGGTGGACCCTGCGGGTGCTGCGCGACCGCTTGGAGGACGAATCCCGGCGCCTGCGCGAGTTGCGGGTCGGCGACCTCGACGTGCGAGCCAATTTCGACCTCAGCCTTCGCCAGCTCCCCGAGGAAACCGTCCGGGCGTTCCGGCTGCTGGGGTTGCTGGGCGCGGAAACACTGCCCGCGTGGGTGATCGGCCCGCTGCTCGGTGGACGGGTGGCGCACGACGTGCTGGACGCCCTGGTCGACGCCTACCTCGTACGCCTGGTGACCACCGACTCCGCGGGCCAGCCGCGGTATCGACTGCACGACCTGCTGCGCGCCTACGCGACGGAAGGCGCATCGGGCAACTACCCGGTCGCGGAACGCCGGGCGGCGGTGGAACGGGTCATCTCGGCCTGGCTCGCCCTCGCAGAGCAAGCCCGGGACTTGTTCTACCCCAGCCTCTTCCGGCCGACATCGGGCCGTTCACCGCGCTGGAGCCCGGATCACCGGGTCGTCGATCCCCTCGCCTGGTTCGACGCCGAGCGCGGGACGCTGCTGCGCGCGATCGAACTCGCGGCCGAATGGGGCTTCGCCGAACTCGCGTGGGAGTTGGCGGTCGCCGCGGTGCCGTACTACGACCACCGCAGCCTCTACCAGGACTGGAACCGCAGCCACCGGCTCGCATTGGCAGCGGCCACAGCGGCAGGTGACACCCACGGCGAAGCGGCTTTGCTGCAAGGACTGGGCCAGGTGCACATCTACCTCGACGAGGTGGACGAAGCCCGCCAGGACCTGTGCCGGTGCGTGGAGCTGTACCGGACCACCGGCGATCGACGCGGCGAAGGACTCGCGTTGGCGAGCCTGGGCACCGTGCACCGCGTCCGCGGCGAACTCGACGAGGCGCTGGCCTTCGACGAGGAAGCGCTGGCCCACTTGGTCGCCGCCGGGCACCGGCAGGCGGAAGCGCAGATCCGGACCGCCATCGGCATCATCGGCTTCGAGCGGGGCTCCGACGACGCGGGTCTGTGGATCGAGGACGGCCTGCGGATCGCCCGGCACCTCGGCGACCGCCACCGGCAGGCGGTGATCCTCCGCACGCTCAGCCGGTACCACCTGGGCATCGGCGACACCCCGGCCGCGCTGCGCGACCTCACCGAAGCGTTGACGATCTTCAACGAGATCAGCGACGACCGGTGCGGTGCCTACACCGACCAACGGCTCGGCACGATCTACGCGGAGCTCGGTGACCGTTCCCGTGCGGAGTCGGCCCTCCAGCGCGCGGCACTCGTCTTCCGCCTCAACGGCGACCGCAGCAACGAGGCCGCGTGCTGGCAGCAGCTCGGCGAACTCGAAAGCCAGCTCGGTGACGCCGCCGCGGCCCAGCGTCACCTGGGCTCGGCGGTCGAGCTGTGGCGGGCCATCGATCTGCCCGAGCGCGCCGACGCCGTGCAGGCCGTGCTCGACGCGGTGACCGGCGACCAGAGCCGCCGGAGGTCGAATCGCGACCCGACGTGGAGGTAGGCGCGTCGAAGGGGCCGGATCTGGCTGGAGCGCCGTGACACGAGGGGGCCGAACGATCTTCGCTCGGTAGCCGACAGCGGATTGTCACCGTCAACGACGCCGCCTGCTCCCGGCTTGTCGACAACATCCGCCAGCCCGAGCGATACCGACTCTGACCTGCGGTGGAGCCGGTATCGGGACTTGAACCCGAAACCTTTCGCTTACAAGGCGAGTGCTCTGCCAATTGAGCTATACCGGCGCGGCGCCCTCGGGCGCCGCGCCCATCCTAAGGCCGGAGCCCGCGCGGTTGCGGGGTGGGCCGGGATCGGAGACTGTCGCCTGGACGGCCCGGGTCACCCGGGAGGGTGACGCTGGGGTGGGGAGGCGGTTGTGGGGCGCTTCGGGCGCGGTGGGCGGCGGGTGGGGCTGTGGTGGCAGCGCGACAGGGCCGCTGGACCGGCGGGCGGTGGGGTGGCTCCGGTGGCGGGTGAGGCGGTGGAGGGGCCTGCCCAGTTGGAGGAGCGGCAGGTGCACTTCGTGCTGGACCTGGCGTTGCGGATCGGGGAGGTGCAGATGACGTCGGGGGCCGGGGCCGCCGACGTGACGGCGACGATCATCGCCGTGGCCGCTGCCTACGGGTTGCCGCACTGCGAGGTGGACGTGATCTTCACGTCGATCACCGTGGCGTGTTGGCGGGGGACGGAGGAGCCGCCGATCACCTCGTTGCGGGTGGTGCGGTCGCGGTCCCTGGACTACACGCGGTTGGCCGCGGTGGAGAACCTGGTTCGGCGGATCACCCGGCAGCGGGTGTCGGCGGAGGGCGCCCACGTCGAGTTGGAGGGGATCACCACCGCTGAGCACCCCTATCCGCGGTGGATGGCCACTGCCGCGTGGGCGGGGATGGCTGTGGCGGTCACCGTGCTGATCGGTGGGGATCTGTTGAGTGCGTTGTTCGCCGGTGGGATCACCGCGGTGGTGGATCGGGTGGGGCGGGTTCTGAACAGGAGGGCGCTTCCCTTCTTCTTCCAGCAGGCTGTCGGGGGTGCGTTGGCGACCGGTGGGGCGCTGGCGCTCTTTGTCAGCGGGTGGGTGCCCGCGGCTCGGCCGACGTTGTTGGTGGCGGCTGCCATCACCGTTCTGCTGTCCGGGCTGTCCGTGGTGTCCACCGTGCAGGACGCCATCACCGGGTACAACGTGACCGCGGCGGGGCGGACCATGGAGGTCTCGCTGATGACCGCGGGGCTGATCGCGGGTGTCGTGCTGGCCTTCAACGTCGCCACCGCGCTCGGGATGCAGTACACGCCCCTGGCCGATCCGCTGCCGCCCAGTGCGCTGCGGCTGCCGGTGCTGGCCCTGGCCGGGGCGGCGGCCTCGGGGTGCTTCGGGTTGGCCAGCTACGCGACGCCGAGAGCGCTCGTGGTCTCGGCCGCGGCCGGGGGGATCGGGGCGGCGGGGTTCGGGGCGCTCTCGCTGACCGGGGCGGGGCCGATCGCCGCTTCCGCCGGGGCCGCCGTGGTCATCGGGTTCGGTGGTGGGGTGGTCTCGCGGCGGTTGGGGATGCCGCCGCTGGTGGTGGCCGTGTCGGGGATGGTGCCGTTGCTGCCGGGGATCACGACCTACCGGGCGCTCTACCAGCTCGCGGTGGAGCGGACCGTCAGCGGGCTGCCGACGTTGATGTTGGCCGCCGCGATCGCGTTGGCGCTGGCGGCGGGGGTCGTCCTCGGTGAGTACCTGGCGCAGCCGGTGCGGTCGGGGTTGGGGCGGTTGGAGCGGCGGTTGGCCGGGCCGCGCATGTCCGGGCCGCTGCGGCCGACCCGGCGCCGGTTGGAGTGACCGGTCGAGTGACAGATTGCACCCAATTCGCGCCCCGCTCGCAGGACGCGGGGTCGGCCCGCGTTGGCTAGCCTCAACAGGCCAAGCGAGCTCCCCGGTTCGACAGGAGGCACGTCCAGCGTGAGCAGCGAAAACGCTCCCGGGTCCGACGGCGCGGACTTCATCGTCGCGGCGAACCGGTTGCCGGTCGACCTGGAACGGCTGCCCGACGGCACCCAGCGCTGGAAGTCCAGCCCCGGCGGCCTGGTCAGCGCGCTGGCCCCGTTCCTGCGCAGCCACAGCGGCGCCTGGGTGGGCTGGCCCGGCGTGCCCGACGTGGAACTCGACGAGCTGACCGAGGACGGGCTGCGGCTGCACCCGGTGTCGCTGACCTCCACCGAGGTGCGCGACTACTACGAGGGCTTCTCCAACGGCACCCTCTGGCCGCTCTACCACGACGTGGTCGCCACGCCCGTGTTCGACCGGGGCTGGTGGGACACCTACGTCAAGGTGAACCACCGCTTCGCCGAGGCGTGCGCGAAGGTGGCCGCCCCCGGCGCGACCGTGTGGATTCAGGACTACCAGTTGCAACTGGTGCCCTCGATGCTCCGCGACCTGCGGCCCGACCTGCGGATCGGGTTCTTCCTGCACATCCCGTTCCCGCCGACCGAGCTGTTCATGCAGCTCCCCTGGCGCGCGGAGATCGTGCGCGGGCTGCTCGGCGCCGACCTGGTCGGCTTCCACCGGCCCGGCGGCGCGCAGAACTTCCTCTGGCTCGCCCGGCGGCTGCTCGGCCTGGAGCCGACCCGCGGCGCGGTCGGCGTGCGCACCCGGCCGGGTGTCATCCAGCTCGGCAACCGGGCGGTGCGGGTGGGCGCGTTCCCCATCTCCATCGACTCGGCCGGGCTGGACGCGCTGGCCCGCAAGAAGGAGACCGTCGCCCGCACCCAGCAGGTCCGGGCCGACCTGGGGAACCCGAAGAAGATCATCCTCGGGGTGGACCGGCTCGACTACACCAAGGGCATCGACCGCCGCCTCTACGCCCTGCACGAGCTGCTCCAGGAGGGCAAGGTCGACCCGGACGAGGTCGCCATGGTCCAGCTCGCCACCCCCAGCCGCGAGCGGGTCGAGCACTACCAGCGGATGCGCGGGGAGATCGAGCAGATCGTCAGCCGGATCAACGGCGAGTTCGGCCGGGTCGGGCGGCCGGTCGTGCACTACCTGCACCAGTCGGTGGGGCGGGCGGAGCTGGCCGCGTTCTTCGCCGCCGCCGACGTCATGCTGGTGACCCCGGTGCGCGACGGCATGAACCTGGTCTGCAAGGAGTACGTGGCCTGCCGCCACGACCTGGGCGGGGCGCTGGTGCTCTCGGAGTTCGCCGGGGCCGCGGCGGAGCTGACGAGCAGTTTCCTGGTGAACCCGCACGACCTCGATGGTGTCAAGAACGCCATGCTCGCGGCCCTCACGATCGATCCAGCAGAAGGCCGCCGTAGGATGCGCGCGCTGCGGCGACAAGTGCTGACCCACGACGTCGACCGGTGGGCGCGCTCATTCCTCGACGCACTGGAACCAGAGCACGGCCACTAGCGCCCTGTCGTTCCCCTGACACCGATGTCCCCAAGGAGAAGGCGTTGACCGCCGAGGCCCTCCCCGCCGAACTCCGGCGTGCGATCGTGCAGTTGGCCCGCACCCCGCGCCTGCTGGTCGCCTGCGACTACGACGGCACTCTCGCGCCCATCGTCGAGGACCCGGAGAAAGCGCGGCCGCACACCGAGTCGGTCGGTGCGCTGCGCTCCCTGGCCGGGTTGCACGAGACCACCACCGCGGTGATCTCCGGGCGCGCGCTGCGCGACCTGGCGACGCTGTCGCGGCTGCCATCGGAGGTGCACCTGGTCGGCAGCCACGGCTCCGAGTTCGACGTGGGCTTCGTGCACGCGCTCGACGCCGCCGCCCGCGAGCTGCACCAGCGCGTGGAGGCGGAGCTGGACAAGCTGGTCGACGGCGCGGTCGGCGTCCAACTGGAGGTCAAGCCCGCCAGCATCGCCGTGCACGTGCGCCGCACCGACCCGGAGACCGCCGAGCGGGTGCTCGGGCTGGTCCGCTCCGGGCCGTGCACCTGGGCGGGCGTGGAGGTCACCGAGGGCAAGGCCGTGGTCGAGCTGGCCGTCGTGCAGACCGACAAGGGCCACGCCCTCGACGTGCTGCGCCACCAGGTCGGCGCCACCGCGGCGATCTTCGTCGGCGACGACGTGACCGACGAGAAGGCCTTCGCCCGGCTCTCCGGGCCCGACCTGGGCGTGAAGGTCGGCGAGGGCGACAGCCTGGCCGGGTACCGCATCGCCGACCCGGTGGCGGTGGCCACGATGCTGGCGTTCCTGCTGGAGGAGCGGCGCAACTGGCTCTACGGCGAGCAGGCCCCGCCGATCGAGCGGCTGTCGATGCTGGCCAACGAGCGCTCGGTCGCCCTGGTCACCCCGGACGCCCGGCTGACCTGGCTGTGCCACCCGGAGCCGGACTCGGCGGCGATCTTCGCCGACCTGCTCGGCGGGCCGACCGCGGGCCACTTCTCCGTCTCCCCGGAGCGCGGCGGGCTGCCGCTGGGCCAGCGCTACCTGCCCGGCACCATGACCGTGGAGACCCGCTGGTCGGGCCTGCTGGTCACCGACTACCTCGACCACGGCGCCGAGGAGTACCGCACCGACCTGACCCGGGTGCTGTCCGGCACCTCCGCGGCCGTGGTGGAGTTCGCCCCGCGACCGGAGTTCGGCCAGGTGCAGGTGCGCCTGGAGGCCACCGAGGACGGCCTGCGGGTGCTCGGCACCTCCGACCCGATCGCCCTGCGCTCCCCCGGCGTCACCTGGGAGATCACCTCCGACGGCATGTGGGACGCCGCGCGCGCGGTCGTGCAGCCCACCGCCGACGCCCCGGTGGTGTTCGAGCTGCGCTGCGGCACCGACGACCTGTCGCCCAAGGCGCAGACCGAGCCCGAGCGCAAGGCCGTCGCGGGCCGGTACTGGTCGACGTGGCTGGACACGCTGGTGCTGCCCCCGGTGGAGAAGGAACTGGTGGCCCGCTCCGCGCTGGTGCTGCGCGGCCTGTGCCACAGCGAGACCGGCGCGATCATGGCCGCGGCCACCACGTCGCTGCCGGAGGAGATCGGCGGCGTCCGCAACTGGGACTACCGCTACTGCTGGCTGCGCGACGCGTCGATGACCGCCAAGGCCCTGGTGTCGCTGGGGTCGACCGCGGAGGCGGAGGCGTTCCTGGGCTGGGTGCACGGGGTCCTGGAGACCGTGGCCGGGCCGGAGCGGCTGCACCCGCTGTACACGATCGCGGGCACCACGCTCGGCCCGGAGGCCGTGATCGACACGCTGCCCGGCTACGCGGGTTCGCGCCCGGTCCGGGTCGGCAACCTGGCCAACCAGCAGGTCCAGCTCGACGTGTTCGGCCCGGTCGTGGACTTGGTCGCCGACCTGGCCGAGGCCCGGGGCTCCCTGACCGACGGCGACTGGACCATGGTCCGCGCCATGGCCGAGGCCGTCACCCGCCGCTGGCACGAGCCCGACCACGGCATCTGGGAGGAGCGGCACCGCCCGCGCCACCACGTGTACTCCAAGGTCATGTGCTGGCTGACGATCGACCGCGCCATCAAGCTCGGCCGGGCCCACGGCCGCGAGGTCGACCCCACCTGGGAACCCCTGCGCACCCAGATCGCCGACGACGTCCTGACCAACGGCTGGAACGACGAGATCAAGTCGTTCACCACCGCCTACGACGGCACCGACCTGGACGCGGCCACCCTGCTCATCGGCATGGTCGGCCTCATCGACCCCACCGACGAGCGCTTCGTCGCCACGGTCACCGCCACCGAGGCCGAACTGCGCTCCGGCTCCACCGTCTACCGCTACCACCGCGACGACGGCCTCCCCGGCGACGAGGGCGGCTTCCACCTGTGCGCGGCGTGGATGATCGAGGCCTACCTGCTCACCGGCCGCCGCACCGAGGCCGAGGACCTGTTCGCCCAGATCGTCGACGCGGCGGGCCCCACGGGCCTGCTGCCGGAGGAGTACGACCCGGTCGCGGAGCGCTCGCTGGGCAACCACCCGCAGGCGTACTCGCACCTGGGTCTGATCCGCTGCGCGCAGTTGCTGTCGGCGTGATTGCCCCGATCGGGGGAAGCGCGCGGATGTCGAGGAACTGACGGGACACGTCGGCAGTCTCTCCCCCTGGGACTTCACCCAGGGGGAGAGACCCGTGCCGGACGGCACCGCGCCACCGCCCACGACCGACGGGCAGATCGACGCGGTTCGGGACGGGAACGGTCGGGGTCCTGTCCACTGTGGTCGTCTACTGTGGAATTTGTGCGGCGTTGTCGAATTGTGGCTTCGCGGACGTGGTCTAGGGGCGCAGCACCGACAGGTTGTTCATCGCCGAGCCCAGGTCGGGCACGATGCGCACCTGCATCCCCTCGGGCAACTCCCCCGGGTCCGGGGGCACCAGTGCCTTGGTGAAGCCCAGCCGCATCGCCTCGGTGAGGCGGGCGCGGACGCCGCTCACCCGGCGGACCTCGCCCGCCAGGCCGACCTCGCCCAGCACCACCAGGTCCGGGGGTAGGGCCACGTCCCGGGCCGCCGTGGCCACGGCCAGGGCTATGGCCAGGTCGGCGGCGGGTTCGGGGATCTTCATGCCGCCCACCGTGGCGGTGAACACGTCCGCGTCGCCCAGTTTGACGCCGCCGCGGCGTTCCAGGACGGCGAGGACCATCGCCACCCTGGCCGAGTCCAGGCCGCTCACCGCGCGGCGGGGGGTGCCCAGGGGGGACTTGGCCACCAGGGCCTGCACCTCGCCGAGCAGGGGGCGCTTGCCTTCGACCGCCACCGTCACGGCCGTGCCCGCGACGCCTGCCTCGCGCTTGTTGAGGAACAGGCCGGAGGGGTCCGGGACGCCGACGATGCCGCCCTCGACCAGTTCGAAGCAGCCGACCTCGTCGGCGGGGCCGAAGCGGTTCTTCACCCCGCGCAGCATCCGCAGGGACGAGTGGCGGTCGCCCTCGAAGTGCAGGACGACGTCGACCAGGTGTTCCAGGACGCGGGGGCCCGCGATGGAGCCCTCCTTGGTGACGTGGCCGACCAGGACCACCGGGAGGGCGCGCTCCTTGGCCAGGGCCACCAGGGCCGCGGTCACCGCGCGGATCTGGGTGACGCCGCCGGGGGTGCCCTCGGCGGCCGGGGAGGACATGGTCTGCACCGAGTCGACGACCAGCATCCCCGGCTTGACGGCGTCGACGTGGCCCAGGACGGCGGACAGGTCGCTCTCGGCGGCCAGGAACATGGCGCCGTGCACGTTGCCGGTGCGCTCGGCGCGCAGCCGCACCTGCCCGGCCGACTCCTCGCCCGTCACGTACAGCGTGGGGCCGTACTCGCCGTCGCGGGCGGCCCACCGGTAGGCGACCTCCAGCAGCAGGGTGGACTTGCCGACCCCGGGTTCGCCCGCCAGCAGCACCACCGCGCCGGGCACGAGGCCGCCGCCGAGGACGCGGTCGAGTTCGGAGACACCGGTGCGCCGGGCGCGGGCCGCCTCCACGTCGACCTCGTCGATCGGGCGGGCCGGGGTGCTGGGCGCGCCAGCGGCGATCCGGGCCAGGCCGGGGCGGGGGGCGCCGACCTCCTCCAGCGTCCCCCAGGCCTGGCACTCCGGGCAGCGGCCGAACCACTTGGCGACGCCGTGCCCGCACTCGGCGCAGCGGTAGTTCGGCTTCGGGGTCTTGGTCGTGGCCACGGGACAAAGCTACGGGCGGGCACCGACAGCCCGCGCCCGCCCGTCCACGACCGGTGGGTCAGTGCTCCTCGGCGTGCTGCTCCTCGCGCGGCTCGCTGCTGGCCCCGATCGGCAGTTCGACGGTCACCGGGCCCGCGTTGGCGAAGACGAAGGTGACCGGCACGGTCTTGCCGGGGAACAGCCTGGTGTTGATGTCCTCGAGCACGATCTCCAGCTCGCCCAGCTTCTCGTTGGGGGCCTTGGCCGAGGTGGTCGGCGCGACCGAGCCGGGCGCCGAGGACGGGGCGCCGGAGGGGGTCGGGGTGGGGGCGGCCGAGGAGTGCCCGCCGACCTCGGCGTTCTCCCCCGGGGTGCCGACCTCGATGGCGAAGCCGCCGGGCAGGTCCTTGCTCCCGGTGACGGTGGCCGAGGCGGCGACCGGGCTGGTGACCTCGGTCAGCGCGTCGTCCGCGGAGCCGGTGTTGACGATGGTGAGCACCAGCGGCGCCTCGGACCCCTCGGGGTAGGAGCCGCCCTCCGGGTAGGCGAGCACCGCGTTGCGCAGGGCGATGGCGCCCTGGGTGTGCTCCGCGCCGTTGACCGCGGGGAGCTGCGAGTCGGTCTGGGTGATCTGACCCGCCGAGCACCCGGTCACCCCGAGGACCGCGGCCAGGCCGAGGCCGGCCAGGGCCGGGGCCAGGCGCCGCCCACCGGTCAGGTTCTGCTGTCCACGACTCACGAAGGGCTCCTGCGTCCGCTGCCGACATTGCCGGGCGAAGCCTAGCCCGCGCAATGGATCGGAGCCGCGTGTGGTCCGCCATAGCGGCCCGCCGGGGCCGCCGCCACAATGTCCACAGTGGATCAAGCAGCCCCGATCGGGTGATGGCTGAGTACGCGACAGGGGCGTTTGTCAACCCCGAACATCTCCCCCATTTGGCCCTTGACCTGCGAAGACGGATCACAGGTCCATCACCGGCACCGCCCGACCCGTGTTAAGATGGAGTCAGCGAAAGGGGCAGAGGACACATGGTTTTCAAGGTCGGAGAGACCGTCGTCTACCCGCACCACGGTGCCGCACTCATCGAAGCGATCGAAACCCGGGTGATCAAGGGCGAGGAGAAGAAGTACCTCGTCCTCAAGGTCGCCCAGGGTGACCTCACGGTTCGCGTCCCCGCAGACAACGCCGAGATCGTGGGCGTGCGGGATGTCGTGGGTCAAGAGGGCCTCAACCGCGTCTTCGACGTCCTGCGCGCGCCGCACACCGAGGAGCCGACCAACTGGTCGCGTCGGTACAAGGCCAACCTGGAGAAGCTCGCCTCCGGCGATGTGAACAAGGTGGCCGAAGTGGTGCGAGACCTCTGGCGGCG
This sequence comes from Actinokineospora spheciospongiae, assembly GCF_003182415.1. NCBI lineage: Bacteria > Bacillati > Actinomycetota > Actinomycetes > Pseudonocardiales > Pseudonocardiaceae > Actinokineospora > Actinokineospora spheciospongiae. Next base: position 663,315 of record NZ_QHCP01000002.1, read on the forward strand.
GGAGAAGGACCGGGGCCTGTCCGCTGGTGAGAAGCGGATGCTGGCCAAGGCGCGCCAGATACTGGTCAGCGAGTTGGCGCTGGCCGAGGGGACCGACGAGGACAAGGCGGAAGTCCTGCTGGACGAGGTCCTGTCCACCGCGGCCGTCTGATCCTTGGCGAAAGACCTGGCAAGTCCCGATCGGGCCACCGTCGAATCCGGCCCGGTCGTGACGCTGCTGACACCCCGCGGGATGACGTCCCGGTGAGCACGGTCGTCCTGGTGCCCGCCGCGGGCCGAGGTGAACGCCTCGGCCACGGCATGCCGAAGGCGCTCGTTCCGGTGCGCGGTGTCGCACTGCTCGTCCATGCCGTGCGCGGCCTGCTCAACGCGGGCCGCGTGCGGCATGTCGTCGTCGCGGCCCCGCCCGCCGAGGTGGGCGCCACCGAGGCGCTGCTGCGCGAGCACGGCCTGCGCGCGGAGGTCGTGCCCGGTGGCGCCGACCGCACCGAGTCCGTCCGGCTGGCGCTGCGGCACGCGCTGGCCGTGCACCCGGACGTGCGGGTCGTGCTGGTGCACGACGCCGCCCGCGCGTTCACCCCGCCCGCCGTCGTCGACGCCGTCGTCGCGGCCGTGGAGGCGGGTGCCCCCGCGGTGATCCCGGTGCTGCCGATGGCCGATACGGTCAAGCGCGTGGACATCGACGAGGTCGTCCAGGACACCCCCGACCGGGCCGCGCTGCGGGTGGTGCAGACCCCGCAGGGCTTCGCCGTCGACACGCTGAGCAGGGCCTACGCCCTCGCGGGCGACTCGGCGACCGACGACGCGGGCCTGGTCGAGAAGCTCGGCGTGCCGGTGCTGGCGATTCCCGGCCACCCCTGTGCGATGAAGATCACCACCCCGTTCGACCTCGCCATCGCCGAGGCCGTCCTCGCCGGGGAGGGGTCGCGGTGAGGGTGGGCATCGGCACCGACGTTCACCCGATCGAGCCCGGCCGCGCGTGCTGGATCGCGGGGCTGCTCTGGGAGGGCGTCGACGGCTGCGCGGGCCACTCCGACGGCGACGTCGCCGCGCACGCCCTGTGCGACGCGCTGCTGTCGGCGGCGGGCCTGGGCGACCTTGGCGCCGTCTTCGGCACCGGTGACCCGCGCTGGGCGGGCGCGCACGGCGCGGTCCTGCTGGCCGAGGTGCGCAGGCTCGTCGAGGCCGAGGGGTACCGCGTGGGCAACGCCGCGGTGCAGGTCATCGGCAACGCGCCCAAGATCGGCAAGCGCCGCGCGGAGGCGCAGGGGGCGCTGTCCGCGGCGGTCGGCGGCCCCGTGTCGGTCTCCGGCACCACCACCGACGGCCTGGGCCTGACCGGCCGCGGCGAGGGCATCGCCGCGGTGGCGACCGCGCTGCTCGTCCCGGCGGGCTGAACACCGCGCGGACCGGCCCGCGCGGCCGTAGGTTCGAGCCCATGGCAGCGCTGAGCGAGACCGCACGCAAGATCTTCGACGACCACAACTACGTCGTCCTGGCCACGATCAACCCCGACGGCAGCCCGCAGACCTCGGTGCTGTGGGCCAAGCGCGACGGCGACGACATCCTGCTCTCGACGGTGCGCGGCAGGAAGAAGGCCCGCAACCTCGAACGCGACCCGAGGGTCAGCCTGACCGCCTACGACCGGGAGAACCCGTACAGCTACGTGGAGATCCGCGGGTCGGTGTCGCTCACCGACGAGGGCGGCCGGGAGCTGATCGAGGAGCTGTCGCAGGCCTACCGGGGCGAGTCCTACCCCGAGGAGCCGGAGGGCACCGTGCGCGTTGTGGTACGCCTCACACCGGACCGGATTACAGGCAACTCGGCCTGACCCTCTAGCGTGGGCGCCGTGGGCATCCGCGGCGTCCTGCTGGACTTCTCGGGCACCCTGTTCCGTCTGGAGCCGGGTGCCCGGCCCGACGACGACTTCTCCAGCCTCGACGGCAGCCCGCTGACCCCCGAACGGGTGGTCGAGCTGTTCGCGCTGATGACCATCCCGACCGGCGTGCCCGAGCACCTGCCCGCCGACCTGCACGACACCTGGCACCGCCGCGACCTCGACCCGCGGGCGCACCGCGCGGGCTACGAGGCCTCCCTGGGCGCCCCGGCGCTGGCCCTGGCCCCCGACGTGCCGAGCAGGCTCTACGACAGGATGCTCGACCCCGAGTCGTGGCGGCCCTACCCGGACACCGGCGCCGTGCTGCGGCTGCTGCGCGAGCGGGGCCTGCGGGTGGCCGTGCTGAGCAACATCGCCTGGGACCTGCGCCCGACCTTCGCCGCGCACGGCCTGCTCGACCTGGTCGACGAGTTCGTCCTCTCCTTCGCCGAGGGCGTGGTCAAGCCGGACCCGAAGATCTTCCGCCTGGCCTGCGAGCGCTTGGGGGTCGACCCGGCGGACGCGCTGATGGTCGGCGACAGCGCCGAGGCCGACGGCGCGGCCACCCGGATCGGCTGTCGATTCGAGCGGGTGGAGCCGCAGGCGACCGCGAACCGCCCCGACGCGCTGCTGCGCGCGGTGGGCACCCACGGCATCGCGGGGTAAGTCAAGCCAAACCGGGCACGACCGCGCGTGGCGTTGCCCGTACCATTCTTCCCAAGAAATTTCGTGCTCCCACCAGGAGATAACCGTGTCCCTGCACATCTTCGACAGCGCCAGCCGTTCGCTGCGCGAGTTCGCGCCGCGCGAGCACGGGATCGTCTCCATCTACGTCTGCGGCGCCACCGTGCAGGGCATCCCGCACATCGGGCACGTGCGCAGCAGCCTGAACTTCGACGTGCTGCGCCGCTGGCTGGCCCACCGGGGCAACGACGTGCGGCTGGTCCGCAACGTGACCGACATCGACGACAAGATCCTGACCAAGGCCGCCGAGGCGGGCAGGCCGTGGTGGGAGTGGGCGGCGACGCACGAGCGCGCCTTCGACGACGCCTACGACGTGCTGGGCTGCCTGCCCCCGTCGATCTCGCCGCGCGCCACCGGCCACATCACCCAGATGGTCGAGCTGATGGAGCGGTTGATCGCCGCGGGCCACGCGTACGCCGCCGACGGCGACGTGTACTTCTCGGTCGGCTCGTACCCGGCCTACGGCGAGCTGTCCCGGCAGAAGCCGGACGAGGTGCAGCAGGGCGAGGGCCCGGCCCTGGCGGGCAAGCGCGACCCGCGCGACTTCACCCTGTGGAAGTCCGCCAAGCCCGGTGAGCCGTCCTGGCCCACCCCGTGGGGCGCGGGCCGCCCCGGCTGGCACCTGGAGTGCTCGGCGATGGCGCGCACCTACCTCGGCGCCGAGTTCGACATCCACGGCGGCGGCCAGGACCTGGTGTTCCCGCACCACGAGAACGAGCAGGCTCAGTCGCGGGCGGCCGGTGACGGGTTCGCCCGGTATTGGATGCACAACGCCTGGGTGACCATCAGCGGCGAGAAGATGGCCAAGTCGCTGGGCAACACGGTGTCGATCCCGGAGATGCTCAAGCGGGTGCGGGCCCAGGAGCTGCGCTACTACCTGGTGGGCCCGCACTACCGCTCGAACATCGAGTACTCGGAGGCGGCGCTGGAGGAGTCGGTGCGCGCCTACCAGCGGGTGGAGTCGTTCCTGCGCAAGGTCGTGCAGCGCACCGGCGTGGTGCCCGAGGGCGACCCGGGTCCGGAGTTCGCCGCCGCCATGGACGACGACCTGGCCACCCCGGCCGCGCTGGCCGCGGTGCACAGCGCGGTCCGCACCGGAAACACCGCCCTCGACGGCGGTGACGACGCGGCGGCGCGGGCGGCGGCGGCGGCGGTGCGCGGGATGACCGGGGTGCTGGGCCTGGACCCGTTGTCGGCCAAGTGGTCCGATACCTCCACAGTGGACAACGGGCTGCGCGAGGCGGTCGGCGCCCTGGCCGACGGTCTCCTCGCCGAGCGGCAGCAGGCCAGGGCGGACCGCGACTTCGCGGCCGCCGACGCGATCAGGGACCGCCTGCAGTGCGCGGGCATCACCGTCGAGGACACCCCCGACGGTCCATTGTGGACATTGAAGGACAGCTGACGTGGCAGGGAACTCCAGGCGCCAGGGCGCGATGCGCAATCCGGGCACCAAGAAGGGCGCGGTCGTCGGCTCCGGCGGGCAGCGGCGCAAGGGGCTGGAGGGCAAGGGCCCGACGCCGAAGGCCGAGGAGCGCCCCGGCCACAAGAACTACCGCAAGCCCACCACCAAGCGCGTCGCGGGCACCAAGGAGAAGCCGACCAGCGAGCTGATCGCGGGCCGCAACCCCGTGGTGGAGTGCCTGCGCGCCCAGATCCCGGCCACCGCCCTCTACGTCGCCATCGGCGTCGAAGCGGACGACCGGGTGGCCGAGTCCATCCGGCTGGCGGCCGACCGGGGCATCTCGGTCCTGGAGGTCTCCCGCCCGGAGCTGGACCGGCTGACCGCGGGCGCCATGCACCAGGGCCTGAGCCTGCAGGTGCCGCCGTTCGAGTACGCCCACCCCGACGACCTGCTGGAAGCCGCCGCGGCCACCGCGGAGCCGCCGCTGCTGGTCGCCCTGGACGGCGTCACCGATCCCCGCAACCTGGGCGCGGTCATCCGCTCGGCGGCGGCGTTCGGCGCCAACGGCGTGCTGCTGCCGCAGCGCCGCAGCGCGGGCATCACCGCCGTCGCCTGGCGCACCAGCGCGGGCACGGCCGCGAAGATCCCGGTCGCGGTGGCGACCAACCTGACCAGGGAACTGCGGGCCCTGGCCGCCAAGGGCCTGATGATCGTCGGCCTCGACGCCGACGGGACGATGGAACTGGACGACCTGCACCTGGCCACCGGCCCCCTGGTGGTCGTGGTCGGCTCCGAGGGCCGGGGCCTGTCGCGGCTGGTCCGCGAGGCCTGCGACGCCACCATCAGCATCCCCATGTCGGCCGGGGTGGAGTCGCTCAACGCCTCGGTCGCCGCGGGCGTCGTGCTGGCGGAGGTGGCCCGGCGCCGGCGGGTGGCGGGCCGCACCTGACCGCGCCCCGGTGACCGCGGGTGAGCGGCCCCCCACGGGCCGCTCCCGCGGCGGAGCGAGCGGGGTGACCAGGCGGCGGACCCGTTAGGGTCTGGGAGCCGTTGGCGCGCCGAGGGGGCAGAGGATGTCGTTCGCCAGTCCGTTGTTCCTCTGGTACTTCACCCCGGTCGTCCTCCTGGCGGTCCTGCTCTGCCCCCGCTCCTGGCGCAATGCGATCATCGCCGTCGCCAGCCTGCTGTTCTACTCGGCGGGGGCGGGGTCCACCACGCTCCTGCTGCTCACCTGCATGGTGGTCAACTACCTGGTGGGCCCCTGGCTGGAGCCCGACGAGTGGGACACCGACCGGGCGCGCAGGCGCAACGTCCTCGTCGGCGTCATCGCCTTCGACGTGCTGGTGCTCGTGGTCTGGAAGTACGCGGGCTTCGCCACCGAGCAGCTCGCGGGCTTCGCGGAGATCTTCGGCGGCGACTTCCCCGTGGTCCACCTGGCACTGCCGATCGGCATCTCCTTCTACACGTTCCACCACATCTCCTACGTGGTCGACGTGTACCGCGGCGAGCGCCCGGCCAGCCGCGACCCGGTGTCGTTCATCGCCTACATCGCCATGTTCCCGCAGCTCGTGGCGGGACCGATCGTGCGCTACCGGGAGATCGCCGACCAGCTCCCGCAGCAGCGCACGCACCGCCTCGACGACATCTCCTCCGGCTTCCCGCGCTTCGCCCTCGGCCTGTGCAAGAAAGTGATCATCGCCGACTCGCTGAGCCCGCTGGTCGAGCAGTGCTTCGCCACCCCACCGGACCGGATGACCTTCGCCGTGGCCTGGCTGGGGGCCATCGCGTACACGCTGCAGCTCTACTTCGACTTCTCCGGCTACTCGGACATGGCGATCGGGCTGGGCCGGATGCTGGGCTTCCGGCTGCCGGAGAACTTCGCCCGACCGTACTCGTCGGTCACCATCACCGAGTTCTGGCGCCGCTGGCACATGTCGCTGTCGCGCTGGTTCCGCGACTACGTCTACATCCCGCTCGGCGGCAACCGCGGCGGCGCCGCCCGCACCTACCGCAACCTGGGCATCGTGTTCGTGCTGACCGGCTTCTGGCACGGCGCGAACTGGACGTTCCTGGTCTGGGGCGTCTTCCACGGCGCGCTGCTGGTGGTCGAGCGCGGGTTCGGGCTGGAGCGGGCGCCGGCCGGGCGGTGGCCGAGGCTGGGCAGGCGGGTGCTGACGATGCTGCTGGTCGTCGTCGGCTGGGTGTTCTTCCGGGCCGCCGACCTGGGGCAGGCGCTGGTGGTGGTCGGGCACATGCTGCTGCCGGACTTCACCGGCCTGACCGACCAGGTGGACGTGGCGCTGGGCAACCAGGTGCTGGTGACGCTGCTGCTGGCGCTGGTGATCTTCGCGCTGCCCGCGGGGCCGGTCACCGGGCCGCTGCTGGAGTCCTCGCGCGGCCGGGTGGCGCAGGTGCTGCGGGTGGCGGTGATGGTGCCGGGGTTGCTGTGGGCGGCGGTTCTTGTCGCATCCGGCACGTTCAGCCCGTTCTTGTACTACCAGTTCTGATGGCGGTCTGGCCCCCACCAGTCGCGATTACCCTGAGGGCCTGGCTGGGGCCCGGTGCGGGCCGCTGCTCGTCCGCCTCGGCCTCCGTCCCCGTGGTGCGATCCACACCGACGGAACCGGCACCGTTCCCCCGGGTAGGGCGTGGATCGTGCCGTGGGCTTCCGGGGTCCAGGGGCGGGGCGCCCCTGGTACCAACCCAGGTCGGCTACGCATGCCCGCGAAAGCTGCCCTCGTCGTCGCCTAAGCCGTGTTCCAGATGTGGCGTAGTCAGATGTTGATGGTGGCGATCGTGATGGTGGCCTGGTAGCGCAGGGCGAGTTTGTCGTGGCGGGTGGCGACCGCCCGGTGTTGTTTGAGCAGGTTGATGCCGCATTCCACCGCGTGGCGTTGCTTGTATGTCTCGGTGTCGAACGCGGGCGGTCGCCCACCGGAAGATCCTTTGTTCTTGCGATGGGCGGCTTGGTCGCGGGGTTGGGCGATGGTGGCTTTGATCCGACGTCGGCGCAGGTAGGCCCGGTTCGCACGGGAGGAATAGGCCTTGTCCGCCAGCACCCGGTCAGGTCGGGTCCGGAGGCGGCCGCTGTCGAGGCGGGACCCCCGGATGCCCTCGATCACCGCGGTGAACTGCGGGCTCTCACCGCGGTGTCCGGCGGTGAGCAGCAGCGACAACGGCTTGCGCCCCGGCGGCGTGTTGGTGGGCGCGGGTGATCGTGGAATCCACGCTGATGTCCCACACGATCAGCCCGTCGGCATCGGCGCGGGCCTGCAACGCGGTCAGGACCCTCTGCCACACCCCGGCCCGCTGCCAGCGGCGGAACAACCCATACACAGGCGGGACGTCCCGCCACGGGGCACCGACCCCCAGCCCTCCGTGCCGCCTGCGCGGCGCGGTCCTGACCCGCAGCGAGGGCAGCGCCGCGCAGGCGGCGCGGCCTTGATCCACAGAGCCCGGTTCAGCAGCATCGTCCCAGCTACAGGCGGGTTGTACCTGGCTTTTTCATCGAGTCCCGTACGGTGTGGCCCGTGGTACCACCAGAGACTGAGAACACGATCATCGATGCCGCAAGTTTCGTCCCAAGTCGCATACCTTCCAAAGCGGCCTTGCATGAGCCATGGAAGCTGACTGAAGAGCAACGTCAGCGGTATCGCCAACTCGCTATTCAAGCCCGCGCAGCCAAAGCCGCCGGCCTTGATATCACAAGCGATGAAAATCTTCACCCGATTAATATTCCTAAGCTGAGCACTAAACTCTTGATGCCACAACGAGAAGACACAGGAATTTCCGCCCTGTCACTTTTCAGCGGTGGCGGCGGCCTCGATCTGGGATTTTCGAGGATAGGAATCAATAACGTCGCCGCATTTGAAATCATGGATGACGCTGCCGACACGATTCGTGTCGCCTGTCCCGAGATGAAGGTATACGGAGGGGAGGCCGGGGACGTCCGAGAAGTGGATTGGTCGCCGTGGCGTGGTTCTGTCGACATCCTCCACGGGGGACCTCCTTGCCAGCCGTTCTCGCACGCAGGAAGGCAGCGGGGAAGCCTGGATCCACGGGATATGTGGCCAGAATTTGTCCGAGCCGTGCTCAAGATCAGGCCTGCCGTATTCGTTGGGGAAAATGTCCCAGCACTCGGGGAGGCAAAATTTGCCGAATATGTCAATCAGACAATTCTGGCACCCCTGAGCAAGGGGTATCATATTCATGTCGTACAACTTCGCGCGCAGGATTTCGGAGTTCCCCAAATTCGACGTCGTATATTCTTTATCGGATTTCGCAACAAGAGGATTCACGGCAAATATCGACCTCCAACACCCACCCACGCCTGGAATGACAATGAAGCGTTGGAATCCGGCATTGTGAAGTGCATGGGGGTCCGGGAAGCACTCGGGTTGCGCGAAAGTGGATTTGATGACCTTTCCCCGACTATCCGCAGCACCCTGAACGGCCCCCGGAACACCACTTCGATCCTGAACAGCGTGTCCGCGAGAAATCGATTCGAAAAACTTCAAATTTGGCCAAACGGGGTTGCGGCCAGCCGGGAAAAGGCTCAAAAATTCCCTAGTCCCAATGGCCACTTCCGGCTTTCGGTCCCCGACGTCGCTCTCATACAAGGATTTCCAGATGACTGGCCTTTTTCGGGTGCCACGTACAAAGTATTGGGGCAGATTGGCAATGCCGTCCCCCCTCCCCTTGCTTACAACGTAGCAGCATCAATCGTAGCCGCATTGGGGCGCATCAAGTAGGATCGAACTTTCTCTCGCAGCGTGGCCGCATGGTTCTCTGTAATCTTTTCCCAGTCCCTAAAGTAGCTACTGGGAATGTGGGGATTGTTCAGCGTCGCCCCCCGATCTATTACATATTCGCACCGAAGTCGGAGGATTTCCACCATGCGGGCTGCGGAATATCCAGACGGCGAGTCCTGCGCCTCAAGATACCGATCCCGTTTCCATTGGTTCTTCATTATCCACTTGGCGTCGTCTTCACTGTACTTCTCCTTCTCCCCGAGAAGGCCGAACAGAGTCTCATATCCTATGTTCTGCGCTGCTTCCCGCTTGAGGAACAGATCAGGATGGACGTACCTCTGCTTCTCTTCGATCCAAGCCTTCATGTCGGCCGGTGAAGCGTAGTGACAGTAGAGAATCTTGGACCCCGCCTTATTGTAGAAGCCGAAGATCCAGTGAAGGTTGGCCCACTTCCTAATGTGTTCCGCACCAAAATCCCGCACCGTTGAAACAGATTTCCCGGTGGTCGACTTAAGTTCGAAAGGGATCTCCTCGTTGTTGATTTTCAAGTATGCGTCTGTCCCCGACCGCGTCCGATCATCGGGTGTGAACAGGTTGAACAGTTGGACCAACTGCTGCTCGCGTACGTCGTCCTGCACCGGCATGCCGGGCATTCTGCACTACTCAGACTGGCGTGCCAACACGCCCCACGGCCTGCGCCCTGTAGCTGCAGACGAGAAGGTACGGCAGCGCATGCAGCGCCAAGCACCACGCGACACAGCCCCCGAGCTGAGTGTGCGGAGACTGCTACACCGGGCCGGACACAGATACCGTATCCATTTTTCCCCAGAGAGGCGCCTCGGAGTAAGATCGACATCGTATTCGCGCGCTGGAAGATCTCCATTTTCATTGAAGTACGCTTCTGACACTCCTGTCCCGCGCACGGCAGGCGGCCCAAAATTAGTTCCGATTGGCGGAAAATAAACTACTCAAGAACATGGGGCAAGCACATGGATCGAGATGACCGAGTGCCTGAAGTCTTGGTTTCCGCCGAATGGGCCGTCCTTCGTTGCCGAGAAGACGAGGACCCAGTCGAAGTTTTCGAATCCACATCCAAAGTGGTTCAATCCGAAAAAAGTACCGGTGGCAATTGACATCGATTGGTATGGCACTGACTTCGACACGCCATCGCCTGCGCCGATCCGACAGCACCAGCAATACTGGTTGAATTATTCAGAAGTTATAAATGCAGCCAAGACGCAAGGCTCCCCACCGGTGTAGATGCTGGGTCGCGGTCGAGCTTGATGAGAGCAACCTGCCCGATTTCGTCCGGGACAGTTTGAGGTGTGAGCAGTTCCAATACAGCAATGATGTCCGTCGGGTCCTGGTTGATGTCGGGGTAGGCAATACTCACATGCGGGCGAAAGGTGCGGTCGCGTTCAGGGGTGGTGGGTAATCACGGCGGCGAGCACGGCAGCGGAGGCGTTCGAGGGTCAGGTCCCGGTACTGGGCCGCCCGTGGTGACGCGGTTACGCACAGGCGGCGTGAGCGGACGAGGAGAAAGCCGTGAGCTACGCTCCCTGGAGCTGCCGACTGCTGCGGGCATGGGTGCTCGGCCGCGGGCTGCGTGAGCTGATCCGTGCCGCCGGGCTCAAGGCAGCGCGCTGGCCGCGCAAGCGGGGTGGAGCACCACCATGCTGTCGCGGATCTTGACCGGTCGCAGGCCGCCCACCCTTGTCATGGTGGCGTCGATGGTCGGTTGGTGCTGGACGGAACCCGGGTCCCGACGTGACGCCCTGCTCAATCTGGCCAGCCGCGACCGTACGGTGGCGTGGCGACCGGTCTGCAACCAGTGGACGTGGGCGCCCGCGCTCAAGAAGGCAGGCATCACGCCTGCGTCCCGGGTCAATGGCTTCCACGCCCTGCTGCACTTCTACGTGTCCACGCTCCTGGACGCCGGGGAGACCACCGCGGCGCTGTCGGCCTACCTCGGCCATACCGACCCGGGGTTCACGCTGAAGGATCTACACGCACCTGATGCGGTCGAGTAGGCAGCGAACCCGGCGGGCTGCCGAAGCAGTGTTCGGGGGTGGTGGCGACCCAGGCGGCCCGGAACTGCCGGTGGTGGTCTGACGACGGCCCGAGGACTCAGGACAACTGCACAGCGCCTGGTCAGGGCAGCACCCATGCCTCGACTACCGGTTCCAGTACATCTGTTGTGATCTGGATCACTATTCATAAACTGCCCGGTACCGGTGGTTATGTTCCTTTGAGCAGTCAATTCCGGTGAATCGGCACCCTGACCAGGGGGTCGGTGACGGCGCGGACAGAGGCGTCCGCGCGAAGGGAGAGATCCACCGTGCGCATGCTTCCCACCTCGCGCGCCACCGCTGGGCTGATCGCCGCCGGGCTGATCAGCCTGGTCGGCGCGGTACCCGCCCTCGCCGCCCCGTCGGTCACCGCCCGGGCCGACCTCAACGGCGACGGCACCGCCGAGACCATCACCCTCACCACCCAGACCGACGGCACCGAGCAGTTGCTCAGCGCCACCGTCGGCGGCCAGACCCGCACGCTGGTCCTGCCGCTGTCCTCGGCCGACGGCGCCCAGCCGATCCGCGTCGTCGACATCAACAAGGACCGCAAGGCCGAGCTCCTGGTCACCGAGAGCACCGGCGACGGCACCACGACCTTCAACATCGTCGACCTCGGCACCGGCGGCTTCCGCGTTGCCACCACCCCGGACGGGCAGGCCCTGCGCTTCTTCGAGGGCGGCGGCCCGGGCGCCCGCTCCGGCTACACCTGCAAGGAGTTCTTCGGCACCCGCGAGTTCACCATCCTGTTCGCGGTGGCGAGCAGCTCGGCCCCGAACCCGGACTTCATCGGCACCCTCGCCTCCTACCGGTTCGCCAACGGCGTGGCCACCCCCAGCTCGCAGATCCCGATCTTCGGCGTCAAGGGCGACAACCCGCAGCTCGTGGTGAACCCGAGCGCCTGCAACGCCTGACCCCCGACACCCCCGACCGGCCCGCCCCCGACCGGGGCGGGCCGGTCCTCTGTGTCCGCTCCCCCTGTGTCCACTTCCACCGCGCCGGTGCCGCGGCGTGCGAAACTGACCCGGCGGCGAGGGGGTGATCGGGTGGACTGGCGGGCCGTCGCCGACGACATCGGCGAGCACTGGCACGTGTACCTGACGATGCCGCTCATCGCGGCGGTCATCGGGTACGTCACCAAGCGCGCGGCGATCGAGATGATGTACAAGCCGCTGGAGTTCGTCGGGATCGGCAGGCTGGGGTGGCAGGGGGTGATCCCGGCCAACGCCGAGCGGATGGCCACGGTCGCCATGGACCTGATGACGACGAACCTGATCGACCCGAAGGAGGTCTTCTCCCGGCTCGACCCCAAGGCCGTGGTGGCCGAGCTGCGGGAACCCATCGAACGGGTGGTCGAGGAGATCACCACCGAGCTGGTGGGCGAGTACCAGCCGAACCTGTGGGAGCGGCTGCCGAACCGGGCCAGGGCGCTGCTGCTGGCCAGGGTCCGCGCCGAGGCGCCGCGGATGGTCGAGCGGGTGATGCGCGAGCTGGCGGCCGACATCGACCAAGTGCTCGACGTCAAGGACATGGCGGTGCGCAACCTGGTCCGCGACAAGGCCGTGCTGAACCGGCTGATCCGCGACACCGCCACCCCGGAGATGCGCTTCATCGCCCGGTCCGGCGTCTGGTTCGGCCTGGTGATCGGGCTGGTGCAGGTCGTGGTGTGGGCGCTGACCAAGAGCGCCTGGGTGATGCCGGTCTTCGGCGGCCTCACCGGCTGGCTGACCGACTGGCTCGCCCTGAAAATGATCTTCTTCCCCCGGCAGCCCAAGCGCTTCCTGGGCCTGGTCACCTGGCAGGGCATGTTCCAGCGGCGCAAGTCCGAGGTGGCCGAGGACTACGGCGACCTCATCGCCAAGGAGGTCCTGACCGTCCACAACGTGCTGGAGGCCGTGCTGACCGGCCCGAAGTCCGACCGGCTGTTCGAGCTGATCCACCGCGAGGTCCGCCGCTCCGTCGACGCCCAGGCGGGCACGGTCAAACCCCTGGTCGTCGCCGCCGTCGGCTCCCGCCGCTACCAGGAGATGAAGCGCGCCGCGGCGCACAAGGCGGTGGCCCGCATCCCCGACACCGTCCGCCACGTCGAGGACTACGCCACCGGTGCCCTGAACATCCGCGACACCATCGTCGCCCAGATCCGGGCGCTGACGCCGATCCAGTACGAGGGCCTGCTGCGGCCGGCGTTCCGCCAGGACGAGTGGAAGCTCATCGCGGTCGGCGCGGTCATCGGGTTCCTGGTGGGTGAACTGCAAGTGCTGCTGGTGCTGCACTGACCTGGGAGCCACTGACAAAGGTCGGCAGCTATTTGTAAATGTGTAATAAAACGCCATTCTGTGTAATAATGGATGGGTGAAGCTGAGTGCCTGGGCCAAGGAGCAGGGCGTTTCGTACCGAACCGCCTTGAACTGGTTCCACGCCGGGACGCTGCCGGCGCCTGCCCGGCAGCTCCCGACCGGCACCATCCTGGTCGACCCACCGGCCAAGACCGTCGGCGCGGTGGTGGCATACTGCCGGGTCAGCTCGCAGGAGCAGGAATCGGACCTGGAACGCCAGGCCGGACGAGTGCTCACGATGTGTTCACAGCGCGGGCTTCGCATCGACCGCACTGTCACCGAGATAGGCTCGGGCCTGAACGGGCAGCGGACAAAGCTGCGCAAGCTGCTTGGCGACCCGAAGGTGTCCACGATCGTCGTCGAGCACCGCGACCGGCTGGCCCACTTCGGGGTCGAGTACCTGGAAGCAGCCTTGGCCGCCCACGGTCGAACCGTGATCGTCCTCGACGAGACGGAACCTGCTGACGACCTTGCCCGCGACCTCACCGAGGTCGAGCCCGACGAAGCACCGGGTGATCCATCATGATCCGCGCCTACCTGTTCGCCTTGGACCCGACCGATCAGCAGGCCGACGCGATGCGTTCGCACTGCGGTGCGCAGCGGGTCGCCTACAACTGGTGCCTGGCCCGGGTACTCGCGAACTGGGCGCAGCGCTCGGCTGAGCAGACCTACGGCCTGACCGGCGAGCAGCTCACCCCATGGATCGACACCTCCGCCTACAGCCTGCGCAAGGCGTGGAACGCCGCCAAGGAGCAGGTGGCGCCTTGGTGGGCGGAGAACAGCAAGGAGGCATACGCCTCGGGGTGTGCGAACCTGTCGACTGCGCTGGGCAACCGCAAGGCCGGTCGGGCGAGGATGCCCCGTTTCAAGTCCAAGCGCCGGGCGCGGCTGACCTGCCGGTTCACCACCGGCGCGTTCGGCCTCGGCCCCGACTGTCGCCACATCCGGCTCCCGGTGATCGGCTTGGTCCGCACCCACGAGTCGACCCGCGAACTCACCCGCCACGTGGAGGCCGGAACCGCTCGAATCCGCTCGGTGACGTTGAGCTTCCAGCGTGGACGGTGGCATGGCAGCTTCTCCGTCGAATTGCCCGATCCCGTGCCCACTGAGCGGACCCGAGGCCGGGTTGTCGGTGTCGACCTGGGCATCAAGTCCCTCGCGGTGCTGTCCACCGGTGAGACGGTGCCGAACCCGCGACACCTTGACCTGGCACAGAAGGCGCTGCGCCGAACCCAACGGGCGTGCGCCCGCCGCCGCGGACCGGACCGCCGCACCCGCGTCGAGCCGTCCAACCGGTGGCGCAAGTCCCGCGCCCGCGCCGACCGTATCCACACACGCGTCGCCAACCTGCGCCGCGACACCATCCACCAACTCACGACCCGCTTGGTCCGCGAATTCGACGTGATCGCAATCGAGGACCTGGCCGTGGCGAACATGATCCGGAACCGGCGCCTGGCCCGGCGGATCGCCGACGCGAGCTGGGCGGAGATCCGCCGCCAGCTCACCTACAAGACCCAACGCACCGGCGCGGAGCTGATCGTCGCCGACCGCTGGTTTGCCTCCTCCAAGACGTGCTCCGGATGCGGCGCGGCGAAAGCCAAGCTGGCCCTGTCCGAGCGCACCCACGCCTGCGTGGAGTGCGGCATCGTCCTGGACCGGGACGTCAACGCCGCGATCAACCTGGCTGCTCTGGCAGCCGACCGCGCACAGTTGGTGCGTGAGCAGCCCGAAGGAACCGGTGTCAGACGTCCGCTCGCGGACGCAGTCGGACCGCCTCGGGAAGAGCCTCCGGCTCAACCTCACCGTCGCGAGATGGTGAGTCGATGATCGGGACAGAACGTCGCATTTCATCGAACGGGTCCGCTTGAACATCGACGCGTTCCTCGGCGGCTTCGCGGCCAACTGGCCGGTCTACGCGTCGATGCCGTTCATCGCGGCGGTCATCGGGTACGTGACCAAGCGGGTGGCCATCGAGATGATGTTCCGGCCGCTGCGCTTCATCGGCGTCGCCGAGCCCTACCTGGGCTGGCAGGGCGTGGTCCCGCGCAACTCGGCCAGGATGATCCGGGTCTCCGCCGACCTCATCACCGGCAAGCTGGTCGACCCCGCCGAGATCGTCGCCCGCCTCGACTCCGACGCCATCGCCCGCCAGATCCAGACCCCCCTGCTGCTCACGGTCGACCGGATCGCCCGCGAGGTGCTGGAGGAGCACCACCCCCAGCTCTGGGAGATGCTGCCGGTCCTCGCCCAGGACCTGGTGGTCAAGCAGGTCCAGGCGGGCACCCCCGACCTGGTCCGCCGGGTCATGGACGAGGTCCGCCGCAACATCGGCGAGGTCCTCGACGTCCAGCAGGTCGCCGTCACCGCCCTGGAGCGCGACAAGGCACTCCTGGTCCGCCTGGTCCGCGACAT
The DNA here is from genome assembly GCF_003182415.1 of Actinokineospora spheciospongiae. Classification (NCBI taxonomy): domain Bacteria; kingdom Bacillati; phylum Actinomycetota; class Actinomycetes; order Pseudonocardiales; family Pseudonocardiaceae; genus Actinokineospora; species Actinokineospora spheciospongiae. The sequence continues at coordinate 678,905 of NZ_QHCP01000002.1, forward strand.
CTCGCGCCCGGAGATGGCGTTCATCGCCCGCTGCGGCATCTGGTTCGGCTTCGCCCTGGGCGTCGTCCAGACCGTCGTCTGGGCCCTGACCCAACAGCCCTGGGTCCTCCCCGTCTTCGGCGCCGCCATCGGCTGGTTCACCGACTGGCTGGCCATCAAGCTGGTCTTCTTCCCCCGCTCCCCCGTCCTCGGCTTCCAGGGCGTCTTCCAGCGCAGGCGGGTGGAGGTCGCCCGCCAGTACGGCGACCTGATCGCCCGCGAGGTGATGACGGTCCCGAACCTGGTCGAGGGCGTGCTCAGCGGCCCCCGGTCGGAGAAGCTGCTGACCTCGATCCAGAAGCTGGTGGCCGACTCCGTCGAAGCGCAGGCGCGCCTGGCCCGGCCGTTCGTGTCGGTGGCGGTCGGCTCGCACCGGTTCGAGGAGATCAAGGTCGCCGCCGCCCAGAAGGCCATGACCCACCTGAGCGCCACCGCCCTCGCCGCCGAGCCCTACGCCCGCGAGGTCCTGGACATCGGCAACACCATCGCGGCCAAGATGAACCAGCTCAGCCGCGTGGAGTACGAGGGCCTGCTGCGCCCGGCGTTCCGCCAGGACGAGTGGAAGCTCATCGCCGTGGGCGCCGTCATCGGCGCCCTGGTCGGCGAACTCCAGGTCCTGCTGCTCCTGGGCTGAGCTGGTGGGCTGCCGGACTACGCCAGGGCGGTGCGGCGGGCTCGGCCGAAGAGCCAGCAGACCAGGTAGATCAGGAACGAGATCGCCGTGACGAAGGCGCTCACCGGGGCGCCGGGGGCCAGCGACAGCACGATCCCGCCCACCGCCGACACCTCCGCGAACACCACCGCCAGCACCGTCGCCCGCAGCGGACTGGCCGTCACCCGGGCCGCCGCGGCAGCGGGGGTGACCATCAACGCCAACACCAGCAGCGACCCGACCGTGCGGACCCCCAGCGCCGTGGCGACGCCCACCAGCACGGCGAACACCACCGCCAGCAGCGTCGTCGGAACGCCCCGAGCGCGGGCCACGTCAGGATCGACGCTGGCGAACAGCAGCGGCCGGTAGACCACGGCCAGCACCGCCAGCACCACCACCGCGGCTCCGGTCAACAACGCCATGCTGGCGAAGTCCTGGCCGACGATCTGGCCGGTGAGCAGGCCGAACTTGTTGGCCGCGCGCCCCTTGTACAGCCACAGCATCAGCACGCCCAGGCCGAGTCCGAACGCCAGCACGACGCCGATGACCGAGTCGTACTCGGAGCTGCGGCGGGTCAGCAGGCCCAGGACCAGGGCGGCGACGATGGCGCCCGCCAGTGCGCCGTTGCCGACGTCCCAGCCCAGGAGCAGGGCCGCGGCGCCGCCGGTGAGGGCCAGTTCGGAGGTGCCGTGGACGGAGAAGGCCATGTTGCGGCTGACGATCAGCGGGCCGAGGACGCCCGCGAGCAGGCCGAGGACGGCGGCGACGAGCAGGGCGCTGAGCACGAAGTCGAGCGAGAGGAGCTGCCAGGTCAGCCGGAAGTCGAAGATGTTGTCCACCGTCAGTGCTCCGCCAGGTGGAAGTCCTCGCACACCGCGCCGTGCCCGCCGACGATGTGGACCTGGCCGCGGACGCGGAGGACGTCGACCTCGGTGCGGTAGAGCTCGGAGAGGGTTTCCGAGGTCATGACCTCGTCCGGGGGGCCGATGCGGAAGCGTCCGTCCACCAGGTACAGGACCCGGTCGACCAGGGGGAGGACCGGGTTGATCTCGTGGGTGACGAACAGGACGGCCGTGTCGGCGGTGCGGCGGCGGGTGTCGATCAGGTCGCTGACCGCGCGCTGGTGGGCCAGGTCGAGGGAGAGCAGCGGCTCGTCGCACAGCAGCACCGCCGGGTCGCCCACCAGGGCCTGGGCGACGCGGAGGCGCTGCTGCTCACCCCCGGAGAGCATCCCCACCGGGCGGTTGGCGAAGGCCTCCGCGCCGACCTCGGCCAGCGCGGTGTCGACGCGGCGGCGGCGTTCGCGGATGCCGGTGAGGCCAAGGCCCCAGCGGTGCCCGTCCCAGCCGAGGCCGACGAGGTCGCGGCCGCGCAGGGCCAGCGCCGGGTCGAGGGCGCGCTGCTGCGGGATGTAGCCGATCCGGCGGTTCGCCCGCCCCGGGGCCGCCCCGGCGACGGTCACCGTGCCCGAGCTGAGCGCGCGCAGGCCCAGCAGCACGCGCATCAGGCTGGTCTTGCCGGACCCGTTCGGGCCGAGCACGGCGATGAACTCGCCGGGGGCGACGTCGAGGTCCAGCCCGTCCCAGAGCACCCGGTCGCCGTAGGCGAGCCGGGCGCCGGACAGGGTGACCGCCGGGGTGGTGCTCATGATCCGGACACGGCTCCCGCGAGTGAGTCGACCTGCTTGGTCATCCACTCAAGGTATCCGGTGGCGTCGGCGGGGAGCGTCTCGGTCACCGCGACGACCGGGACGGCGACCGCGGCGGCCTTGTCCTTGAGCTGCTTGGTGACCGGGGTCTCGGTCTGTGCGTTGTAGACGACCGCGGCGACCTGCTTGCCGGTGACCAGGGCGTCGATGTCGGCGACCGCGGCGGCGGGCGGGTCGGTCTCCTCCTCGATGGCCTCGGCGAAGGCGGGCGGGGTGGCGTCGGCGAGCCCGGCGGCGGCGAACAGGTAGGCGGCGACCGGTTCGGTGGCGACGACCTTCGCGCCCGGCTTGGCCTGCCCGATGGCGGCGGCGGAGGTGGTGAGCTTGTCCAGGCCCTCGCCGAAGGTCTTGGCGTTGGCGGTGAAGCTGTCCTTCTTGTCCGGTGCGATCTCGCCGAGCTGGGTGGCGAGGGTGTCGGCGACCTTGCGGACGGTGCCGAAGTCGTACCAGACGTGCTCGTTGACCTCCTCGCCGTCGGCCGGGGCCGCGCCGAGCAGGTCGAAGGCGACGATCTTGCGGGCGTCGGCCGCACCCTGGGACAGGCCCGCGATGAAGTCGTCGTAGCCGCCGCCGTTGGAGATGACGACCTTCGCGTCGGTGAACTTGGTGGCGTCGGCGGGCTTGGCCTCGTACCCGTGCGGGTCCGCCGCCGGGTCGCTGAGGATCGCGTTCACGGTGACGCCGTCGCCGCCGACCGCCTGCGCGACGCTGGCCCAGACGTTGGTGGAGGCGACGACGACGACCTTGCCGTCGGCTGCCGCGCCGCTCGTGGGCGCCGCGGTGTCCTGTGAGCCACCACACGCCGTGACCGAGGCGAGGGTGACCGCCGTGAGGCCCACCGCGACGGCGAGTGGTCTGCGGGAACGGGGTGTCATGAGGCTTCTCCCAGGGCAGGCGCGATCCATGATCACGGTAATGGTAATCGTTGTCGGTTTTAGACTACGTCAGCCCGCGCAGCGCCACTCATCCGACCGGGTGACGCCAACCGCGCGACCGGGCGGTAACCGGGCTTCTACTAGTGGTTCTGAACCGTTACGGTCAGTCCATGGCGCGGTCAATGCACGTTCGACGCCCGGCGACCCTCGCGTCCCTCGCGGCGGAACTCGGAGTCTCCCGGACCACGGTTTCCAACGCCTACAACCGACCCGACCAGCTCTCACCGGAGCTGCGCAGGCGCGTCCTGGAAACCGCCCGGCGCCTCGGCTACCCCGGTCCGGACCCGGTGGCCCGGTCACTGCGGACCCGCAAGGCGGGCGCGGTGGGGCTGCTGCTGACCGAGAACCTGTCCTACGCCTTCCGCGACCCGGCCGCGCTCGGCTTCCTGGAGGGGCTGGCGCTGGCCTGCGAGGACGCGGGCCAGGGCCTGCACCTGGTGCCGGTCAACCCCGAGCGCGAGGACGTCGCCGCGGTGCACCGCGCGGGCGTCGACGGCTTCGTCGTCTACTCGGTGCCCGACGACGACCCGCACCTGGCCGCCGTGCTGTCGCGGCCGGTGCCGACCGTGGTCGCCGACCAGCCCATCGTCGACGGCGTGGACCGGGTCGGCATCGACGACCGGGGCGCCATCACCGCCCTGGCCCAGCGGCTGATCGCGCTGGGCCACCGCCGCGTCGGCGTGGTCTGCATGCGGCTGGCCCGCGACCGCAACGACGGCTTCGCCCCGGTCGAGCGCCAGCACGCCGCGCACTTCCACGTCCAGCGGGCCCGGCTCGCCGGGATCGCGGACGCCTTCACCACCGCGGGGGTGGAGTGGTCCCGGGTGCCGGTGGTCGAGCGCTTCGACCACAGCACCGCCAGCGGAGCCTCCGCCGCCGCCCAGCTCCTCGACTCCGACCCGCAGGTCACCGCCCTGGTCTGCACCTCCGACATCCTCGCCCTCGGCGCGCTCGCCGAGGCCAAGCGGCGCGGCCTGCGGGTGCCGCAGGACCTCACCATCACCGGTTTCGACGGCATCCCCGACGGGGAGCGCATCGGCCTGACCACGGTGCGCCAGCCGGTCCTGGAGAAGGGCAAGGCCGCGGGCAAGCTGCTGCTCGGCACCGTCGACCCGACCCGGCCGCGCGAGATCACCCTGGAGACCGAGCTGGTCACCGGCGCCACCGCCGCCCCGCCGCGCACCGCCGAGGAGCGCTGGTTCGGGCCCTGAGCGCGGCCCCCTCACGGGAGCAGCGCGAGCGGCGCCCCGGCGCCCACGACCGCCCCGAGCCGCGGCACCACCAGGTAGTTCCCCGGCGGGACCGCGGTCCGCGCCAGCGGGCAGCCGGGTGCTGAGGTGCGCCCCGCCCAGTTGACCTCGAACACCAGCCGCTCCCCCGGTTGCAGCACCTGCGGCTGCTGCCCGGACACGCGCGCGCAGTCGTTGTTCGACCACACCCGGGTGACGCCGTCCGCGCTGGTCACGACCAGTTCGCGCAGCGCGCGGCCGACGTCGCGGGTGCACGGGACCGCCCCGGCGTTGGTCACCACCAGCCGCAGCGCGGGCCGCTGACCCACCCGGTACGACGGCGCCTCCACCTCGGCGGTCACCGCCACCGCCGCGTCGGGGCACGGCAGGTTCGGGTCCGGCGGTGGCGGGGGCGGGGCGGGACTGGGCGGCGGCTCGGGCGCCGCGGTGGTGGACGAGGGCGGGGGTGTGAGCGCGGAGGTGGACGGCGGCGCGCTGGTCGGCTGGTCCTCCGCCCCGGCACCGCGCACCTCCCGGCCGTCGCCCCCGCCGTCGAGCAGTGCCGTGATGCTCCAGATGAGCACGACCACGCCGCCTGCCGCCAGCGCCACGGCGAGCGCACGACGTCGCAGGTAGGTGCCGCGCGGGAGCGGTCCTTTCGGGTCAATCACCTGCGGAACGGTAACGCCGCCGTGCGGCCGAGTGGAGTAAGACGCCACCCCCTATCGGGCGGTATCCGGAACGGACACATGCACCAGGAGTGATATTGGACAAGACCGCCTTGCCCCCCTGGTGAACAACCGGTTTCATGGACCGGACACAGAGGATTGACGGAAGGGCCGCCGTGACCGCGATCGACGACCTGCTCCAGCGCCATCTCGACGGGCCGGACCACGGGGCACCGGAAATCCCCACCCCGGTGCCCAACCTGCACGTGGCCGTGGTGACCTGCATGGACGCCCGGATCAAGGTGTTCGACGTGTTCGGCCTGCGCCACGGCGAGACGCACATCATGCGCAACGCGGGCGGCATCGTGACCGACGACGTCATCCGGTCGCTGTCGATCAGCCAGCGCAAGCTCCAGACCCGCGAGGTCGTGGTGATGCAGCACACCTCGTGCGGCCTGGCCACCTTCACCGACGACGAGTTCCGCGACGAGGTCGCCGCCGACACCGGCATGCGCCCGCCGTGGGCGGTGGAGTCGTTCCGCGACGTCGAGCAGTCCGTGCGGCTGTCGGTCGAGCGGGTGCGGCGCAGCCCGTTCATCCCGCACACCGACAACGTCCGCGGCTTCGTCTACGACGTGCGCACCGCGAAGATCACCGAGGTGCGGTAGTACCTACACTCGCCGGGTGGACGCCGCCGACCTCGCCGACCTGACCGACTGGTTCGACCGGACCGCCCGCGACCTCGCCTGGCGCAAGCCGGGCACCACCGGGTGGGGTGTGCTGGTCAGCGAGATCATGCTCCAGCAGACCCCGGTGGCCAGGGTGGAACCGATCTGGCTGGAGTGGATGGCGCGCTGGCCGCTGCCCTCGGCGCTGGCCGCGGCGAGCCAGGGCGAGGTGCTGCGGGCGTGGGGCAAGCTCGGCTACCCGAGGCGGGCGCTGCGCCTGCACGCCGCCGCGACCGCGATCGCCACCGACCACGGCGACGTGGTCCCGGCCGACGTCGACACCCTGCTCGGCCTGCCCGGCATCGGCGCGTACACCGCCCGCGCGGTGGCGGCGTTCGCCTACGGGCAGCGCTGCCCGGTGGTCGACACCAACGTCCGGCGGGTCGTGGCGCGGGCGGTGCACGGCGCGGGTGACGCCGGTCCGCCGTCGACCACCCGGGACCTGGCCGACGTGGCGAAGCTGCTGCCGCAGGACCCGGCGACCGCGGCGAAGGTGTCGGCGGCGCTGATGGAGCTGGGCGCGGTGGTGTGCGTGGCGCGCGGACCGCGGTGCGCGGACTGCCCGGTGTTCGACGGCTGCGCCTGGCAGCACAACGGCCGCCCGGCCTACGACGGCCCGGCGAAGGCGGTGCAGCGGTTCGCCGGGACCGACCGGCAGGTGCGCGGCCTGCTGCTGGACGTGCTGCGCGGCAGCGCCGAACCCGCCTCGAAGGCGCGGCTGGACCTGGTGTGGTCCGACGCGGGCCAGCGCGACCGGTGCCTGGACTCGCTGCTGGTCGACGGGCTGGTGGAGCAGACCGCGAACGGGGAGTTCGCGCTGCCCGGAGAGCACTGAAACCAGCCAACCAATTAGCCCGATGGTTGGAAAACCATTGCCCCACGGGTGATCCCCTGGCTACGGTCGGCGACACCAGTTCCCGGTCCGGGGCCGTCCGGCTCCTTCGTCGAGGGAGATCGAGATGGCTCTGACCAGGCGCGACTTACTGCGGACGAGCATCGCCGTCGGTGCGGCGGGGGCCGCACTTCCCGTGTTCACCGCCACCGCGAACGCCGCCGCCCCTGTGATCGCCTCCTGCCAGACCTGGGGAGCGCGGGAACCGCGGGCGGCCGTGGAGGTGCTGGACCGCAGGCCGACCTACATCGTGGTGCACCACACCGCGGGCCCCAACAGCGGCGACCTGTCGCTGGAGCACGCGTACGCGATCTCGCGGTCCATCCAGGACCACCACATGGACAACAACGGCTGGATCGACAGCGGCCAACAGCTCACCAACAGCCGTGGCGGGCACGTGACCGAGGGCCGCCACCGCAGCCTGGAAGCGCTGCGCGACGGGACCAGGCACCTGATGGGCGCCAACGTCGGCGACCACAACAGCGAGGTCATCGGCATCGAGAACGAGGGCCTCTACACCAGCGTGGACGTGCCCGCGCGGCTGTGGAACTCCCTGGTCAGCCTGGTCGCCTACATCGCGCGGCAGTACGACATCGCGCCGTCGGAGATCCGCGGGCACCGCGACTTCAACAGCACCGAGTGCCCCGGCGGCGTCCTCTACGGGCGGCTGCCGGAGCTGCGCACGGCCGTCGGCGGCGTCCTGGGCCGCGCGGTGGCGCACCCGCAGACCTGGCCGCTGCTCAAGCCGGGCGACACCGGCGACAGGGTCAAGGCCGCCCAGCACCTGCTGCGCGAACGGGGTTCCCGCGACCTGCCCGCCGACGGCGTGTTCGGCGCGGCCACCGCCGCCGCGGTGCGCCGCTTCGGCGACGCTGCGGGCCTGCGCTCCGACCCCTGCTACGCGAGCCGGGTGGCCGACGAGAGCGGCTTCCTCGGCGCGGGCGCCTGGCCCGCGCTCATCCGCCCGGTCGAGCTGTCCGAGGCCAGTGAGGCCGCCGCCGCGGCCCGCACCCTGGTCCGCGACCGGTCCCTGACCCGGGTCGAGTCCCGCGACTGGCACACCCTGCTGAACGGCTAGCGGCGCGTCCCGTGCCCGGCCCGGGAATCACGGGGCGGGGCGGGCACGGGACCTGGCACACTTCCGCCATGCCCCAGGGAGTGGTCGCCACCTTCGACCCCGACGCCGACCGGTCCGTCCGCGCCCTGTGGTCCCGCCTGGACGCCGCCGGGCTGCCCCCCGAGCGCCCCTTCCCGCCGCACCTGACCTTCGCGCTGGCCTCGGACATCCCGGCGAAGACCCGCGCCGCCCTGGCCGCGGAGCTGCGCCTGCTGGCCGTGCCGGACATCTGGCTCTCGGCCCTGTCCACGTTCAGCGCCAACGAGAACGCCCTGGTGCTCGCCGCGGTGACCGACGCGGAACTGCTGGCCGTCCACTCCGCACTGCACGACGTGCTGGCGGGCAAGGTGCGCAACCCCAGCGCCTACTACCTGCCCGGCAACTGGATGCCGCACTGCACCCTGTTGCAGGGCGTCCCCACCCCTGACATGACCACGGCGTTCAACGCGGTGTTCCCCACCGACACCATCCGCGCCAAGGTGGTGAAGGTGTCCATTTTGGACACCAACAACCCGGGCACCGAGGACGTCCTCTTCGCCCGCTGAACCCTCAGCGCCCCAACAGCTCCGACAGGAACGCCTCCACCGCGCCGCGGTAGAACTCCGGCGCGGACCCGTGCACCAGGTGGCCCGAGCCGGGGGCGACGACGTGGCGCCCACCGCCCGGCGCGCGCAGCGGGATCTGCTCCTGCTGGCCCGCGGGCATCACCGAGTGCTCCGCCTCGACCGCCAGCACCGGGCACGACACCGCGTCCACGTACGCCCAGAAGTCCCGCCGCCCCCACTCCTCGGCGATGCCGAACAGGTCCTCCAGGTCCGCGATCAGCCGGTAGCCGCCGTCGCGCTCCTCCACGCACTCGGCGAAGTAGTCCGCCGCGGGCCCGAAGAACTCCCGGACGTGCGCCAGCGACGGGAACGGCACCGGCCACTGCGCGAACAGCGCCCGCCAGTCGTCCGCGGTCCGCCCGACCAGGTCCACCCCCACGTCCTCGGTCACCACCCCCCGCACCAGCGACGGCGCGGACGCGGCGGCCCCCAGCGCGTGCAGCCCGCCCATCGAGTGGCCGATCAGGACGGCGGGCTCGCCCAACCCGGCCAGCACGTCGACCAGGTCGCCGACGAAGTCCTCGGTGGTCCACACGCCCCGGTGCGGGTTGCGCCCGTGGCTGCGGGCGTCGAAGCCGAGCACCCGACCGTAGCGGGACAACCACGCGGCGCACGGCCACCAGGTGGACGCCCGGCCCATCAGCGCGTGCAGCACCACGATCGGTCGACCCGTACCGCCGAACTCCACGATCTCCACCGCGCCGAGTGTGCCCGAAGCCACCGCGACCTCACCGGACAGCGTCCAGAATGGGCCCATGCCCAGGGTCCCCGCCGTCCGCCTCACCGCCACGCTGCTCGCCGCGGTGGCGTTCACCGGGTGCACCGCCACCCCCGACTCGACCGCACCGCCCGGCACCACACCGCCCGCGGTCGACGGGGCCGAAGGGGCGGAGGGGATCGGCGACCCGTACTACCCCGACGACGGCAACGGCGGTTACGACGTGACCGACTACGCCGTGGGGATCAGCTACGACCCGGCGGCGCGGCGCCTCGACGGCGACACGACCGTCACCGCCGAGGCGACCGCCGACCTGTCCCGGTTCAACCTGGACCTCACCGGCTTCGACGTCAGCCGGGTCGAGGTCGACGGCGTGCAGGCCCGGGCCGAGCGCGCGGGCGACCACGAACTGGTGATCACCCCGGCCACCCCGGTCGTCAAGGGCGCGGAGTTCAAGACCCGGGTCGTCTACTCCGGCGAGCCGCAGGCCGAACCGGACGGCGACCTGGGCACCAACGGCTGGCAGGTCTCCACCTCCGGCGGGGCGTACGCGGCGGGCGAGCCGCACTCCGCGTCGAGCTGGTACCCGGTCAACGACCACCCCCGCGACAAGGCGACGTTCAGCGTCCGGGCCCGCGTGCCCGACGGCTGGAGCGTGGTGTCCAACGGCCGCGAGGAGGCGCCGAAACCCGAGGGCGGGTGGACGACGTTCACCTGGGTGGAGCCGAACCCGATCGCGCCGTACGTGACGACCGTGGCCATCGACCGGTGGACCATCGTCCGGTCGACGCTGCCCGGCGGTGTCCCGCTGGTCGACGCGTACGCGCCGGGCACCGAGGGCAAGCGGGCCGACGAGGAGCGGGTGCCGGAGGTGCTGGCGTTCCTGGCCGACCGGTTCGGCCCGTACCCGCAGAGCGGCGCGGGCGGGATCTTCCTCAACGAGAACATCGGCTTCTCGCTGGAGACCCAGGGCAGGCCGATCTACGCCAAGTGGGCCGACCTGGACACGATCGTGCACGAGCAGGCCCACCAGTGGTATGGCGACAGCGTGTCCATCGAGAGCTGGGCCGACATCTGCCTCAACGAGTGCTTCGCCTCCTACGCGCAGTGGCTGTGGGACGAGTCGGCGAACCGGGTGGACCTCGACGACCGGTTCCGCGCCACGGTGTCCAAGACGTCGGGGAACACCCGCTACTGGAACCGCAAGCTCTACGACATGGGGCCGGGCAACGAGTTCACCGCCGTCTACGACAAGGGCCAGCTCGCCATGCACGCCCTGCGCCGCCAGATCGGCGAGGACGCGTTCAGCAGCCTGCTCAAGCGGTGGGCGAGCACCCACCGCGACGGCAACGCGAGCTGGCCGCAGTTCGAGGACATGGCCGTGGAGGTCTCCGGGCAGGCCGACCTGCGCCCGTTCCTCACCGCCTGGTTCCGCGACGCGGCGAAGCCGGAGGACCGGTACCTGTTCCCGGGCACTCTGCGGTGACCGAGATTTGAGCGGTGGCCGGAATTCGGGCGGCAACCGCGGTTTGGGAGGCTGGTCGCGTGCGGGTGGCGATGCTCGGCCCGGTGCGGGTCACCGGCGCGGGCGCGGTGGAGGTCGAGCTGGGCGGGGCCCGGCTGCGGATGCTGCTCGCCCGGCTGGCCCTCGACGCGGGCCGGGTGGTCACCTCGGCCGCGCTGATCGACTCGCTGTGGGGCGACGAACCGCCCGCTGACGCGGTGAACGCGCTGCAATCGCTGGTGTCGCGGCTGCGCCGGGCGCTGCGCGCCGGGGCCGACGGGCTGGTCGAGTCGTCGGCGTCCGGGTACCGGCTGGTGGTCGACCGCGACGACGTCGACGTGCACCGGTTCGAGCGGCTGGCGGCCGAGGGCAGGCTGGCGCTGCGCGAGGGCAGGCCCACCGAGGCCGCGGCGGCCCTGCGCGCCGCGCTGGAGCTGTGGCGCGGCCCGGCGTTGTCCGGGCTGGCCGACGCGCCGTTCGCCGGTGCCGCGATCACCAGGCTCACCGAGCTGCGGGTGGCCGCCCTGGAGGACCGGCTGGCCGCCGACGTCGACCTGGGCGGGCACGCCGACACCGTGGCCGAGCTGCACGGCCTGGTCGCCGAGCACCCGCTGCGCGAGCGGGCGGCCGGGCTGCTGGTGCGCGCGCTGTACCTGTCCGGCAGGCAGGCCGAGGCACTGGCCGCCCACGAGCGCATCCGCCGGGCACTGGCCGAGGAGCTGGGCGTCGAACCGTCCGCCGAGCTGCGCGACCTGCACCTGGCCGTGCTGCGCGGCGACCTCGCCCCGGCGGCCCCCGCCGCCGTTCCCACCCCGGCGCTGACCAGCTTCGTCGGCAGGCGGGTCGAGCTGGCCGAGGTGCGCGGGCTGCTCGCCTCGGCCCGGCTGGTGACCCTGGTCGGGCCGGGCGGGGCGGGCAAGACGCGGCTGTCGTGCGAGGCCGTCGCGGGTTCCGAGCGGCCGACGTGGCTGGTGGAGCTGGCCGCGGTGCGCGCCGCCGAGGACGTGCCCGGCGCGGTGCTGGCCGCGCTCGGCGCCCGCGAGACCCGGCTGCTGGACGCCCCGGGCGGCACGCCGCCGCGACCCGGCCGGGTGCTGGACCGGGTGGTGGAGATGCTGTCGGCGCAGCGGGGCGTGCTGGTGCTGGACAACTGCGAGCACCTGGTCGAGGCCGCAGCGGCCCTGGCGGACGCGGTGCTGGCCCGCTGCCCGAGGCTGACCGTGCTGGCCACCAGCCGCGAGCCGCTGGCGATCACCGGCGAGGTGGTGTTCGGCGTCGGACCGCTGGGGCTGCCCGCCGAGCGCGCCGAGGCCGCCGAGGTGCTCGCCGCCGAGGCGGTGCGGCTGTTCGCCGACCGGGCCGAGGCCGCCGCCCCCGGGTTCGCCGTCGCCGAGCACGCCCCCGCGGTCGCCGAGGTCTGCCGCCGCCTCGACGGGCTGCCGCTGGCCCTGGAGCTGGCCGCCGCCCGGCTGCGGTCGATGACCCTGGGCCAGGTCGCCGAACGGCTCGACGACCGGTTCCGGCTGCTCACCGGCGGCAGCCGCACCTCGCTGCCCCGGCACCGGACGCTGCGCGCGGTGGTCGAGTGGAGCTGGGACCTGCTGGAGGAACCGGAGCGGGTGCTGGCCGCGCGGCTGTCGGTGTTCCCGGCGCCCGCCGCGGCCGACTGGGTCCCCGCGGTCGCCGCCGACGACACCCTGCTCCCGGCCGAGGACGTCGTCTACGTGCTGGCCTCACTGGTGGAGAAGTCGCTGGTGCAGGTGGCCGAGGGCCGCGACGGGCAGGTGCGGTACCGGGTGCTGGAGACGGTCCGGGCGTACGCGGCCGAACGGCTCGCCGAGCACGGCGCCGCCGAGACCGCGCGGGTGCGCGCCGCGTTCAGCCGGTGCGCGCTGGCCTTCCTCGACGACGCCGAACCCCGGCTGCGCGGCCCGGACCAGGTGCGCTGGATGGCCAGGATCGCCGCCGACCAGGAGAACGTCCTGGCCGCCACCCGCTACGCCGCCGAGGCGGGCGACGCCGACCTGGCCACCCGGCTGGCACTGCGCGCGGGCTGGTTCTGGATGATCAGCGGCCACCACCGGGAGGCGGTGAACCTGATGCGGTCGGTCGTCGCGCTGCCCGGCCCGGCCCCCGCGCACGCCACCGCCACCCTGCGCGCCCTGACCGCCTTCGACGACGCGGCCGGGATGCCCGACCCGGCGGTGCTGGCCGAGCTGCGCACCGAACTCGCCGAAACCCGCGCCATGGACCACCACCCGTCGATGGCGATGGTGGAACCGATGCTCGCCGCGTTCGCCGGGGAGGTCGACGAGGCGTTCGCCGGGCTGGCGCGGGCGGCGGCGCACCCGGACCCGTGGGCGCGCGCCATGGCCGAGCTGGGCCGGGCCTTCCTGCTGGAGAACACAGGCGACCTGGCCGGGTCGGAGGCCGCGGCGGCCGGGGCGCTGGCCCGCTTCCGCGAGCTGGGCGACCGCTGGGGCCAGGCCATGGCGATCGGGCAGGTGGCCGAGCGCCGCTCGCTGCTCGGCGACCACGCGGGCTCGATCGAGGCCGTCGAAGAGGCCGTCCGCCTGGTCCGCGAGCTGGGCGCGGCCGACGAACTGCCCGGCATGCTCGCCCGGCTGGCCATCCAGCGCGGCCGCGCGGGCGACCTCGACGGCGCCGAGCGCGGCCTGCGCGCAGCCCTGCGGATGCTGCGCGAACGCGGCACCAACGACCTGGGCATCCTGGTCCAGAGCTGGCTGTCCACCGTCCTGCGGCAGCGCGGCGACCTGTCGGCGGCGGTGGCCGAGCACGAGGCGGTCACCGCGCGGGTGGCGACGCTGGAGAACCGGGCCCCGCACATGGCCAGGACGCTGACGACCGTCGGCGCCCAGCTCGCCGTCGCCACCGGCGACCTGCCGCTGGCACTGGCCCGGTTGCGCACCGCCGCGGTCGACCTGTCGGCCATCCCGGACATGCCGGTGGTCAGCGCCGTCGCGGAGACCGCCGCCATGGCGTGGCTGGCCGCGGGCGACCCGGCGGGCGCGGCCCACCTGCTCGGCCTGAGCACGGCCATCCGCGGCGCCCCCGACCTCGGCAACCCGGAACTGACGAGCCTGAGGGCCGCGATCGACGAGCGGATCGGCGCACGGGCAGGGGAAGCGGCCCACGCGGCAGCAGCGGCCCTCGACCGCGCCACCGCGCTCAAGTCCCTCCACAATGCAGTGTCCACAGCAGATTTTGGAGCACCTGCGGAGTGATGGGGAACATCGCACACCGGAGAAGCTGGTGCGCCATGTCGCATTGGATTCACCACTGAATCCGACCAGACCATGATCCGGCGGCCAACCGATGAACCGATGGCCCGCCCCGCACGCGGCGGAGCGGGCCGTCGGCGGTCCGGTCAGCCGACGCGGCGGCGGTAGGCGCGCAGCGCCAGGGGGAAGAACACCGCGGCGATCGCGACCCCCCAGACGAAGGCCCAGACCGCGTCGCCCACCCACTCCCCGCCCAGCAGCAGGCCGCGGGCGGCGTTGGTCAGGTGCGACACCGGGTTGATCTCGACCCAGCCCCTGAGCCAGCCCGGCATGGTCTCGGCGGAGACGAACACGTTGCTGCCGAAGGTGAGCGGCAGGATGAACGCCACCAGCGTGCCGGGGACGGCCTGCGGGCTCTTGACCAGCATCCCGACGAACACCGACACCCAGCACAGGCACAGCCCGAACAGGATCATCAGCACCACCGCGACCAGGAACCGCCCCGGGTCCGTCTGCACCCGGAAGCCCAGGATCACCGCGAACACGATCAGCACCGCCAGCGTGACCACGAACCGCACCACGTCGCCCAGGACCGCGCCGACCAGGGGCGCCGAGCGGGCGATGGGCATGCTGCGGAAGCGGTCGAAGACGCCCTTGCTGATGTCGGTGCACAGCGCCATGCCGGTGCCCAGGCTGGCGAAGGCGATGTTCTGCACCATCAGGCCGGGCAGCAGCAGTTGCAGGTACTGCTCGGGGCTGCCCGCGAGCGCGCCGCCGAACAGGTAGACGAACAGCAGCAGGAAGATGATCGGCTGGAGCGTGACGTCCAGCAGGGACTCGGGGTTCTTGCGGGTCTTGGTGATGGACCGGCCCGCCAGGGCGAAGCCGTGCCGCAGGGCCAGGCCGGGGCTGATGTGGGTGATGGTGGGCGTGCTCATGCCACGCTCCCTTCGGTCACCGGGGTGGTCCGGCCGGTCAGGGACAGGAACACCTCGTCGAGGCTGGGCAGCCGCAGCGCCAGTTCGTCGGCGGTGATGCCCGCCTCGTCCAGCCTGCGGACGAGCGCGGACAGCAGCAGCGAGTTGTCGACCGGGGTACTCAGCAGGCCGGACTCGGCGTCGGTGATCGGGTCGATGCCGGTCAGCTCGCGCAGGATCGCCGCGACCGCGGGCAGGTCGGTGGGCAGGCTCGGGCGCACCTGGAGGGCCTGGCCGCCGGTGCGGCGCTTCAGCTCGTTCGGGGTGCCGTTGGCGATGACCCTGCCGTGGTCGATCACCGTGATCAGGTCGGCCAACCGGTCGGCCTCCTCCAGGTACTGGGTGGTCAGCAGCACCGTCGTCCCGTCGTCGACGAGGGTGCGGACGGTGGCCCACACCTCGTTGCGGCTGTGCGGGTCGAGCCCGGTGGTGGGTTCGTCGAGGTAGAGCACCTCGGGGCGGCCGACCAGGCTGGCCGCCAGGTCGGCGCGGCGGCGCATCCCGCCGGAGTAGGTCTTGACGGAGCGGCCCGCGGCGTCGGTCAGCTCGAAGCGCGCCATCAGGTCCTTCGCGCGCGCCTTGGCCTCCGCCTTGGGCAGGCCCAGGAGCTTGCCGATGAGCACCAGGTTCTCGGTGCCGGACAGGTCCTCGTCGACCGAGGCGTACTGGCCGGTGAGGCCGATCAGCCCGCGCACGGCCGTCGCCTGCTCGCGCACGTCGTACCCGCCGACCCTGGCCCACCCCTCGTCGGCGCGCAGCAGCGTCGCCAGGACCCGGACCGCGGTCGTCTTGCCCGCCCCGTTCGGGCCGAGCACCCCCAGCACCTTCCCCCTCGGCACGGCCAGGTCGACCCCGTCGAGGGCGACCGTGTCCCCGAAGCGCTTCACCAGCCCCTCGGCCTCCACGGCCAGATCTGTGTTGCCGGACATGCGTCCCCCTTCTTCGTGTCCACCCAGGCTGCACCCGACCGCTGTCAGCGCGGGCACAGCGCGCTGTCAGCGGCACCCCGCCGTGACAGCGGCCCGGTGGGGCATCCTGGTGGCATGGCGCTCACCCGGCCGACCAGCGCGGAGATCCCCCCGCCGGAAGGTCCACCCCCACCACCCCGGCGCAGGCGACGGCGCTGGGTGACGGTGCTGGTGGCCCTGCCGGTGCTGGCCCTGCTGGGGCTGACGATCCTCCGGCTCAGCGGCCACGACGGCAATCGGTTTACCGCCGCCGCGCTCGCCCTCACCCCGTACACCGCCGTGGGCGGGCTGGTGATCACCCTGTTCGCCCTGGTCCTGGGCCGCCGCCTCCAGTCGCTGCTGGCCCTGGTCCTGTCGATCTCCCTGGGCATCGTCCTGACCCCCCGCGTCCTCCCGGACGGCACTTCCCTGCCGGACGGCCAGCACGTGCGGGTGATGACCGCCAACCTCCGCCTCGGCCTCGCCGACCCGGCCACCCTGGTCCGCCTGGTCCGCGATGCCCGGGTCGACGTGCTGGCGTTGCAGGAGCTGACCCCGGCCGCGGTGGCCGCACTCGACCGGGCGGGCATCGCCGACCTGCTCCCGAACCGCGTGCTGCGCCCCAAGGCGGGCGGCGAGGGCGGCGGCATCCTGGCCAAGGTGCCGCTGCGGCAGATCGTGCTCGTGCCGGAGCGCAGCCGCTTCGAGATGCCCGCGGCGGTGCTGGACCTCTCGGGCAGCCAGGACCTGGAGGTGGTCTCGGTGCACACGGTGCCGCCGGTCGGTTCCGAGGTGGACCGCGCGCAGTGGCAGCGGGAACTGGCTGCTTTCCCCAGCCCTGACGGGCGCACCCGGCCCCGGGTCCTGGTGGGCGACTTCAACGCCACTTTGGACCACGCGTCGTTCACCCAGCTCATCGACCGGGGGTACTCCGACGCCGCCGAGGTGACCGGGGAGGCCCTTCGTCCCACGTGGTCGCAGTGGCCGGTGGGGCCGCCGGTCACCCTGGACCACGTGCTGTTCGACCGGCGGTTGGGGGCGGCGTCCGCGGCGGTCTACGACCTGCCCGGCAGTGACCACAACGTGCTGTTCACCGACCTGGTGCTGCCCCGCTAGAGAACCGCGGGGACAGGGCCTACAGGCGCTCCTGGATGGCGGTGAGCGCTTCGAGGGCGCCGACCGGCAGGGAGACGCCACGGTTGTGGCGGATATCGGGCTCCCGGGGGTTGATGCGGATGAGGGCGCCGGTCGCCGCACCCGCGAGTTCGGCGTACCGGCGGACCGTGGGGACGGCCTGGCCCGCGCCGATCTCCACGACGGTGACCTTGCGGCCGCGCCGCCACCCGTTCACCGCGTCGAGTTGGGCTTGGCTGCGGTCGGGGACCCAGTGGGCGTCGCCGAACATCAGGATGTTGGGGCGGGCCAGGCTGCCGCAGGACGGGCAGGCGGGGAGGTCGCCCACGGCGCGCATGGTGTCCGGGTCGACGGTGATGTCCTGCGTGGAGGGCCAGATGTCGCTCCGGCAGGGCAAGGTGCACTGGAGGTGGTGGATCGACCCGTGCACCTCGGCGACGTCGGCGAAGCCCGCCTTCTGGAACTGGCCGTCGACGTTGGAGGTGAAGACCCGGGCACCCCAGGAGCGGAGGATGGCGAAGCCCCCGTGCGGGATCGTGTCGCGGTAGAGGTGGGTGCGGTGGCCGTAGAAGCCCCACGCCAGCTCCGGGTCGTCGGCGAAGTGCACGGGGTCGGCCAGCTCCTCGAAGGCCAGGCCCAGGCGCGCGTACGGGGGGTACGCGCGCCAGAAGCCCTGGTTGCCCCGGAAGTCCGGGAGGCCGGAGTCGACGCCCATGCCCGCCCCGGCGCACACCAGGACCGCGTCGGCCTCCCGGATGAGGTCAGCCGCCCGCTCGAAGCTCACTCAGCCGGGCGGGGGCTCGTGCTCTGGACGACCTCGAACTCCAGCAGCGCCGAACCGGTGCCCACCGGCTTGGCGCGCTCGCCGGAGTGCGCCTCCTTGGCGGAGCCCTTCATCCAGGCCTGGAAGTGCTCCTCGGTCTCCCACCGGGTGTAGACGAAGTAGCGGGTCTCCCCGCCGGTCGGCCGGAGGAGTTCGAACCCGAGGAAGCCGGGTTCGCCGTCCACCGCGCCCAGCCGGGCGGCGAACCGCTTCTCCAGCTCGGGGCCGGAGCCGTCGGGGACCTCAATCGCGTTGATCTTCACCACTGCCATGCCCCCAGCGTACTGGCGGCCACCGCCTCCGCGCTCCACTCATCCACAGGGTCTCGCGCGCGGGGACGGAAAGCCGGAAGGCGGCCTCCCCGTGGGGAGACCGCCTTCCGGTTCAGAACTCAGAACGTCAGGCTCAGCCCTCGGCCGAGTCCTCGCCTGCCTCGCCGCCACCGGGGGCGGAGAGCTCGACCGGCGGGGAGTCGGGGACCTGCGACGGCTTGGCCTCGCCGCGGAAGACGAACTTCGCCTTGTCGGTGGAGCCCTCGCCGCCGTCCCAGCCCTCGACGTCGGCGATGATGATCTGGCCCGGCTGGATCTCGCCGAACAGGATCTTCTCCGAAAGCTGGTCCTCGATCTCGCGCTGGATCGTGCGGCGCAGCGGGCGGGCGCCCAGCACCGGGTCGAAACCGCGCTTGGCCAGCAGCAGCTTGGCGCGCTCGGTCAGCTCGATCGCCATGTCCTTGTTCTTCAACTGCGTCTCGACCCGGCCGATCATCAGGTCCACCATGGTGATGATCTGCTGCTCGTTGAGCTGGTGGAAGACGATGATGTCGTCGATGCGGTTGAGGAACTCCGGGCGGAAGTGCTTCTTCAGCTCGTCGTTGACCTTGTTCTTCATCCGCTCGTAGTTCGAGCCCTGGTCGTTGCCGCTGGTGAAGCCCAGGCCCACGGCCTTGGAGATGTCCTGGGTGCCGAGGTTCGAGGTGAAGATGATCACGGTGTTCTTGAAGTCCACCGTGCGGCCCTGGCCGTCGGTCAGGCGACCGTCCTCCAGCACCTGCAGGAGGGTGTTGTAGACCTCCTGGTGCGCCTTCTCGATCTCGTCGAACAGGACCACCGAGAACGGCTTGCGGCGCACCTTCTCGGTGAGCTGGCCGCCCTCCTCGTAGCCCACGTACCCGGGAGGGGCACCGAAGAGCCGCGAGGCGGTGTAGCGGTCGTGGAACTCACCCATGTCGATCTGGATGAGGGCGTCGTCCTCGCCGAACAGGAAGTTCGCCAGCGCCTTCGACAGCTCGGTCTTGCCGACACCGGACGGGCCGGCGAAGATGAACGAACCCGAGGGGCGCTTGGGGTCCTTGAGGCCCGCGCGGGTGCGGCGGATCGCCTGGGAGACGGCCTTGACGGCGTCCTCCTGGCCGATGATCCGCTTGTGCAGCTCGTCCTCCATGCGGAGCAGACGGGTGGTCTCCTCCTCGGTGAGCTTGAAGACGGGGATGCCGGTCCAGTTCGCCAGGACCTCGGCGATCTGCTCGTCGTCCACCTCGGCGACGACGTCGAGGTCGCCGTCCTTCCACTGCTTCTCCCGCTCGGCCTTCTGGCCGAGGAGCTGCTTCTCGTTGTCGCGCAGCTTGGCGGCGCGCTCGAAGTCCTGCGCGTCGATCGCGCTCTCCTTCTCGCGGCGCACGTCGGCGATCTTCTCGTCGAACTCGCGCAGGTCCGGCGGCGCGGTCATCCGGCGGATGCGCATCCGCGCGCCCGCCTCGTCGATCAGGTCGATCGCCTTGTCCGGCAGGAACCGGTCGTTGATGTAGCGGTCGGCCAGCGTGGCCGCGGCGACCAGGGCGGCGTCGGTGATCGTGACGCGGTGGTGCGCCTCGTACCGGTCGCGCAGGCCCTTGAGGATCTCGATGGTGTGCTCGAGCGACGGCTCGCCCACCTGGATCGGCTGGAAGCGGCGCTCCAGCGCGGGGTCCTTCTCGACGTACTTGCGGTACTCGTCGAGCGTGGTGGCGCCGATGGTCTGCAGCTCACCGCGGGCCAGCATCGGCTTGAGGATGGAGGCCGCGTCGATCGCGCCCTCGGCGGCACCGGCCCCGACGAGGGTGTGGATCTCGTCGATGAACAGGATGATGTCGCCGCGGGTCTTGATCTCCTTGAGGACCTTCTTCAGGCGCTCCTCGAAGTCACCGCGGTAGCGCGAGCCCGCGACCAGGGAACCCAGGTCGAGGGTGTAGAGCTGCTTGTCCTTGAGGGTCTCGGGCACCTCGCCCTTGACCACCATCTGCGCCAGGCCCTCGACGACGGCGGTCTTGCCGACGCCGGGCTCGCCGATGAGGACCGGGTTGTTCTTGGTGCGCCGCGACAGCACCTGCATGACCCGCTCGATCTCCTTGGTCCGGCCGATGACCGGGTCCAGCTTGCCCTCGCGGGCGGACGCGGTCAGGTTGCGGCCGAACTGGTCGAGCACCAGCGACGACGACGGGGTGCCCTCGCCGCGACCGCCGGTCTCGGTGGACTCCTTGCCGCCCTGGTAGCCCGACAGGAGCTGCAGGACCTGCTGGCGGACCCGGTTGAGGTCGGCGCCGAGCTTGACCAGCACCTGGGCGGCGACGCCCTCGCCCTCGCGGATCAGGCCGAGCAGGATGTGCTCGGTGCCGATGTAGTTGTGTCCGAGCTGCAGCGCTTCGCGCAGTGACAGCTCCAGGACCTTCTTGGCCCTCGGGGTGAAGGGGATGTGCCCGCTCGGCGCGTGCTGGCCCTGGCCGATGATCTCCTCGACCTGCTGCCGCACGCCTTCCAGCGCGATCCCCAACGACTCGAGCGCCTTGGCGGCGACACCCTCACCCTCGTGGATCAAGCCCAGGAGGATGTGCTCGGTGCCGATGTAGTTGTGGTTGAGCATCCGGGCCTCTTCTTGGGCCAGGACGACCACCCGCCTCGCGCGGTCGGTGAACCTCTCGAACATTCGCACTCCCTGACTGCTGCGCCGGCGGCCCTCATCCGCTCCGCTCGGATCGGATTCAGCACCGTGGGACCACTGTAGTAGGCCCGACGCAAGCTCTCAGTGCCACTTGCGGCCGAACCCCCGTGGCGCCGTTGCCCGGTGGTCCCTTCGTTGTGTCCAACGTGCGGTGACCGGGAGGGATTCCGCAACCGGGGCCGTGTCCGCTGAGCGCGAACACGCGCCGGGAGCACCCCATCCGTGGGCTTCGCCACCCGGGAAAGCGCACTGCGGGCTGTTCCGGTGGCCGACCGCGCGGGATACTGGGTAAGGTAAGGCATACCTCAGTAACCGTACGGAGCAGAAGGGCCACGCCATGTGGACCAGCGGCCACGTCGCACACCGTGACGGTACCCGCCGGTGACGACCGGGTACCGGGTCCGGCCCGACGCCCTGGACCGGCGCGGGCCCCTGGCCGACTCGCTGTCCAGGGTGAACCCGCGGCAGGCGCGCGTCGAGCTGCGGTACGGCCTGCCCGGGGGCGCGCCGAGGTGGACCACCTGCGCGGACTTCCTCGACCTGCCCGACGGGTTCGACCGCTGGCGGTCCGGGCTGGCGGGTTGGCTGCGGGCCCAGTACGGGGATTCGCCCGATCGGACGACCGCCGGTTACGTGATGTCCTGGTACCTGACCGTCCCCGGCTACCTGGCCGGGCTGCTGTTCCACCACGAGCGGCGGGTCCCGTCGCTGCGCCCGGAGGACCTGGCGTTCCGGATGGCCGAGCCCCGCCCGCACCCGGACGCGATCGCGGTGCTGAACCCGAACTTCGCCTGCCTGCCCGACGACCCGGCCGCGGGCACCGCCGAGGCCACCGCGGTCGCCGACGAGCGGGCGCTGGCCGCGGTGCTGCGCGGCCGGTTCGCCGCGCACGCGAGCCGGTTCGCCGACGTGTTCGGCCCGCAGGTCCGGTTCGGCAGGCGGATGCTCTGGGCGGCGGCGACCGACGCGCTCGACAACGCCCTGTGGCTCGCGGGCCGCTACGGCGGCGACGAGGGCGCCGGGGTGCTCGACGCGGCCCTGGTCCTCGACGACGGCCCGGCGCCGTTCACCTCGGGGTCGACGCTGCGCGCGGTGCACCCCGCCGGTGGCGGCCCGGTCGAGTGGACCAGGCGCCGGGAGAGCTGCTGCTTCCACTACCTGCTCGCCGCCGGGCAGGGCACCTGCTCGACCTGCCCGCGGGTGTGCCCCAAGGGGTGAGCGGTTCGGGTGGGGTCGGAGTGACGAATGCGACTCCGCCCACCCGGTGGGAATCACCCGGGCGCACCGGCGGACAACTCCGCCCGCGAATTCGCGCGGACTCGCCGAAGATCATCGGAATGCCCGAAGGGGCACCGGCGCGCCGGTGCCCCTTCGGACCTGTCCGCGTTTCGGGCTCAGGCCTGCTCGTTGTAAGCGTCGAGAACCTCCGACGGGATTCGGCCGCGATCGGAGACCTTCATCCCCTGCTTGCGCGCCCACTCGCGAATTGCCTGGTTCTGCTCGCGGTCGGCGGACGCCGTGCGCGGGGCGCGGCCGACCGCGACCTTGCCCGGCACGCGCTTGCGGCCACCGGAACGGCGCGCGCTGTCGATGAAGTCGGCGAGCGCCTCGCGCAGTTTGTCGGCGTTGTCCGAGGACAGATCGATCTGGTAGGACGCGCCGTCGAGGCCGAACTCGACCGTCTCCTCAGCGATCGACCCATCGAGGTCGTCGACGAGCGAAACAGTGACCTTCTGCGCCATATGGGCCTCCTCGGGCTGGAATGTACCGGCTCATTGAGCGACTCGGCCACCATGTGGTGAATTGCTCCCGGGAAGCAGGTTAGCGCAAATCCACCGGATTGCGTTAGCGCCCGATACCCGAACGGGTCACCCGCACGGGGGGAGTGAAAGCGGATCGGTCCCCGGGGCACTCGCCATACCCGACAACGCGGAACTCGCCGAGCACCGGGGCGGAACTCGCGCGAATGCGATGTCGGCCGGTTGGCGCCGTCCCGGTCGGTGCCGAACGGGCCCGGCCGAACGCGGGGACACCCGAGCGCCCGCGGGCGTGCCCCGCACGCCCGCGCCACTGCCGAACGCGGTTCCCGGGACGGGCGCGACCCCACCCGGAACGCGCGCCGCGGCGGTCCCGCCGGGCACGCACACCCGGGTCGTGGCAAGGCGAACTCCCCCACCGGGTATCGCCGGGGGACGAGGCTACGGTGGCGCCATGGACTCCGAGGAGTTGTTCGCCAGGCGGGCCGCCTCATTCGGCTCCGTGGCCGCCGACTACACCCGCCACCGGCCCGGCTACCCCGTCGAGGCCATCGAGTGGGCCATCGGCGACCGCGACCGGGTGCTGGACCTCGCCGCGGGCACCGGGAAGCTGACCGAGAGCCTGCTGGAGCTGGGCCTGGAGGTCACCGCGGTCGAACCCGACCCGGCGATGCGCGCGGAGTTCACCCGGCTGTTCCCGGACGTGCCCGCCCTGGACGGCACCGCCGAGGAGATCCCGCTGCGCGACGCCTCGGTCGAGGCCGTGGTGATCGGGCAGGCCTACCACTGGTTCGACCCCGCCCGCGCCCTCCCGGAGATCGTCCGCGTCCTGCGCCCCGGCGGCGTCCTGGCCGCCCTCTGGAACCACGACGACCTGACGGTGCCCTGGGTGGCCGGGCTGGAGAAGCTGACCACCACCACCGTCGGGGAACTCCCCCGGCAGCCGAGGGGCGTGCCGGAACACCCGCAGCTCAAGCCGCCGGAGCAGGTGCAGGTGCACCACTCGCAGCGGCGGACCGTGGAGTCGATGATCGCCACCCTGCGGACGCAGAGCCACATCTCCCAGGCCCCGGAGGAGGAGCGGGAAGCGGTGCTGAACCAGGTCCGGTCCTACCTCCAGACGCACTCGGAGACCTCGGAGGGCGAGTTCGAACGCCCACTGATCACCACGGTGATCCGGGCCTTCCGCCGCTGACCGCAACTCCCCGACAATCGCCCCCCACGGCGAACCAGACCTCCCCCGGCAATCCAGACCTCCCGCGGCGAACCGACTTCCACAGCGATCCCGGCCCACGCGGTGCCGTCCCCGGCTCGCCGCGGATTCAGCCTTCCGAGGGATACGAGTTGTCCACAGGCAAGATCCACTTCCCCCCGCTTTCCCCTTTGCCCCGGTAGAATGGCCGCAAGGACGCGGGTCCCCTTGGGAGGGTGGGGGTTGTGGATGGTTACGCGCGCGCGAGAAAAAGCGGCGTGTGTGCTTGGTTCGGGTTCGCCAGTGGTGGGGTTGTCGGCCGAGGTCGGAGTGCCGACGGGTTTTCGGGTCCGGTGGGTCGGTTTCACCGGGGAAAGCCGGGGAGCGAAAGCCGGGTTTCGGGATGCCGCTCGCGCGGTGCCGACAACGGGGATAGGCGAATCAGCGTTGGTTTCGCTCGTAGATGAGGCGGAGGCCCTGGAGGGTCAGGTCCGGTCGGTGGTGGGTGATGGTGGTGGTTTCGTCGATGACTATCGGGGCGAGACCACCGGTGGCGATCACCGCGATGTCGTCGGTGTGGCCGGTGTCGCGCAGTTCCCGGGTGATCCGGGCGACCAGTCCGTCTATCTGGCCCGCGTAGCCGTACATGATGCCCGATTGCAGGCATTCCACCGTGTTCTTGCCGATCACCGACCGGGGGCGCACCATCTCCACTTTGCGCAGGGCGGCGGCCCGCGACGCCAGCGCGTCGACCGAGATCTCGATGCCGGGGGTGAAGGCGCCGCCGAGGAATTGGCCCTTGGCTGAGATGACGTCGATGTTGGTGGAGGTGCCGAAGTCGATCACCACGCACGCGGTGCCGAAGTAGTGGTGCGCGGCGAGGGTGTTGGCGATGCGGTCGGAGCCGACCTCCTTGGGGTTGTCGACCAGCAGCGGGACCCCCGTCCTGACCCCGGGTTCGACGATGACCCTGGGCAGGGACCGGTAGTGGCGGCCCAGCATGGCGCGCACCTCGCGCAGGACCGCCGGGACCGTCGACAGGGCGGCCACGCCGGTGACCCGTTCCGCGTGCTCGCCGAGGAGCCCGCGCATGGTGAGGGCGAGTTCGTCGGCGGTGATCCTGGCGTCGGTGCGCATCCGCCAGTCGCGGAGGAGGTCGTCGGCGTTGTGCAGGCCGAAGGCGATGTTGGTGTTGCCGACGTCGATCGTGAGCAGCAAGGGTCAGCTCTCGTGGGCCAGGAGGGCGTCCAGCCGGGCCGCGTCGACCGTCTCCGCGCCGCTGGTCAGCTCGGTGCCCTCGGGGACGTGGGCGGCGTCCGCGCCCAGGTGCACGACCCTGTTGTCCGCGTCGACGAAGACGACCTTCGGGGCGAAGGCCGCCGCCTCGGCGCTGTCCATCAGGCCGTAGGCGATGAGGATGACGATGTCGCCGGGGTGCACGAGGTGGGCGGCGGCGCCGTTGATGCCGATGACACCGCTGTCGCGCTCCCCCTCGATCACGTAGGTCTCCAGGCGGGCGCCGTTGGTCACGTCGACGATGGCGACCTGCTCGCCGGGCAGCAGGTCGGCCGCCTCCATGAGCACCGGGTCGACCGTCACCGAACCCACGTAGTGCAGGTCGGCCTGGGTGACCGTGGCGCGGTGGATCTTCGACTTCAGCATGGTGCGGAACATGGGCCGGTCCTTCTGGCGGGGGGCTAGACGTACTGGGCGAGGTCCTGGGTGCCGAGCAGCACCGGGACGTTGTCGATCAGGCGGGTGGTGCCGAGGCGGGCCGCCACCAGCAGGCGGGCGTCGCCGCCGTCCGGGGCGGGACCCAGCTCGGGGTCGCGCAGGGCGAGGTAGTCGACCTTCAGCTCCGGGGTCCCGTCGAGCACGGCCCGGGCCGCATCGAGGACCGCGGTCGCCCCACCGGCACCGGCGTGTCCGCCCGCGGACAGGGCCGCGGACAGGGCGACGGCCGCCGTGCGCTGGGCGTCGTCGAGGTAGGCGTTGCGGGAGGACTTGGCCAGCCCGTCGCGGTCGCGGACGGTGGGGACCCCGACCACCTGGGTCTCCATGTCCAGGTCGCGCACCATCTTCTTGATCAGGACGAGCTGCTGGTAGTCCTTCTCACCGAACATGGCGTAGTCCGGGCGGACGATGTTGAGCAGCTTCGCCACCACCGTCAGCACCCCGCCGAAGTGCCCGGGCCGCACCGCGCCCTCCAGCTCCTCACCCAGGGGTCCGGGGTGGACGGTCACCTGCGCGCCCGGCGGGTAGAGGGCCTCGACCGGCGGGGTGAGGACCAGCTCGACCCGCTCGGCCTCGCACACCGCCAGGTCGGCCTCCAACGGCCGCGGGTAGCGCTCGAAGTCCTCACCCGGCCCGAACTGCAACGGGTTCACGAAGATCGACGCGACCAGCACCGTGTTCGGGATGCGGCGGGCGCGGGCCATCAGCTCCCGGTGGCCCTCGTGCAGGGCGCCCATGGTGGGCACGAACGCGATCTTGCGGCCGGTGGCCCGCAGCGCGCGGGTGACCCTGGCCAACTGCTGCGGGTCGTCGTGGACGTGCAGCTTCCCGGCGGTGAAGCGCGGGGCGGTCATCGTTGCTCCTGTGGTGGTTCGTGGTCGAGGGCGGCCAGGACGTCCGGAAGCTGGTCGGGGCGCAGCAGGCCCGCGGCACCCGCCCGGTCGGCGGTGCGGGCCGCCAGCGCCCGGTAGGCGGGCAGCAGGTCGGGGGCGTGCTCACCGAGCACGTCGACGTGCTTGGCCACGGTGCCGCTGTCACCGCGGGCCACCGGACCGGTGAGGGCGCGGTCACCGTGGCGCAGCGCGTTGTCCAGGGCGGCCGAGAGCAGCGGGGCGATCACCCGCTCGGCCAGGCCGGGGGCGGTCACGCCCGCTTCGCGCAGCAGGTCGGCGCAGTCACCCACCAGCGTCATCAGGTGGTTGGCGCCGTGCGACAGGGCGGTGTGGTAGAGCGGCCGGGTGGCTTCGGCGATGCGCACCGGCTCGGCACCCACCTCAACCACCAGCGCCTCGGCCACGCTCCAGGCCACCTCGTCCCCGTCGGCCGCGGTGACGCCGAAGGAGCAGGTCGCCACCCGGTGCAGGTCCTCGGCGCGGCCGGTGAAGGTCATCACCGGGTGCATGGCCAACGCCAACGCACCCGCGTCGACAGCAGGCTGCAGCACACCGACCCCGTTGGCACCGGAGGTGTGCACGACGATCTGCCCCGGCCGCAGCGCACCGGCGGCGGCGAGACCCCGCACCATGCCCGCCAACCGGTCGTCGGGGAGGGCGAGCAACACCAGGTCGGCGTTTGCGGCCACCTCGTCCGGCGGCCGGATCGGGGTGCCGGGCAGCAGTTCCTCGGCCCGGCGCAGCGATTCGCGGGACACCGCGGCCGCGGCGGTCACGGTGTGCCCGGCCCGCCCCAGGGCGGCACCCAGCACGGCACCAACGCGCCCCGCCGACACCACACCGACCCGCAACCGCGCAGGCCTGCTCACGACGCACCACCGGAGACCGGCACAACACCGAACGACATCGCCACGGCTCCTCGACCTCGTTCCAGTCCCGCATCGGCGCGGGTACCGGACGACGGCCGCGAGAGTAGCCGCCGCCGGGCCGGGGGGTGGCATCCGGGTGACGGCCACCACGCTGTCCGCTGGACCACAACGGCCCCAGCCGCACCCGGGAAGCGCCGTGCTGCCAGGAGCCGCACCCGGCACGGACCCGAGCCGCCAAGACCGGACGGCCCGCCATCGAAGCCAGCCGGTCACCCAGAACGCCGCTGGCGCAGCAACCAACCACCCACAAACCACCGGCCCGGCCACCAACTTGCCCGATCCCCACCGACCACCCCACCGCAAGCCGAGTCACCGGCCGCCCAAACCCACCGGGTGCAGCGACCGACCACCCCACCAACCGCTGGTCTGGCGATCAGCCACCCGAAATCCCACCAGGCGCTGCCACCCACCGCCCCAAACCCGGCGGCCCACCACGCCGAGCCCCACCGGCACAGCCGCCGACCACCCACCAACCGCCAGCCGAGCGACCCGCCACACCGGACCCACCGGGCGCAGCCGCCGACCACCCCGCCAACCGCCAGCCCGGCGGCCAGCCACCAGCGGCCCACCAGCGCAGCGGTGACCACCCCGCCAACCACCGGCCAGGCGGCCCGCCACCAGCAGCCCCACCGGGCGCAGCGAAACCCGGCCACCCAACGAAGCGGCGGTCCGGCTACGGCTCTGCCCGGGTGGGTGGATGTGCTTGGGTGGGGAAGGCGATCATGTGCAAGCCTGCCCGGGCTGTGAGGCACTCTTTCCGCCTCACTCGGTCGCACTGGGCACATGATCGCCGTAGGGGCCCCGCCCAAGCAGATCCACCCACCCGGGCCCGCCCCCAAAAATCCCGGGCCCTTGAAACACGACCGAGCAGATCGGCCCACCCAGCCCCCACCGCACAAGGTCTTGGGCTCGAAAGCACGGCAGGCGGATTCAGACAGGCACCGAGAACATCCCAGCTCGTCAAGCAGAAACCGAGGAACCGGGTTCGCGGTCACGGTGCGCGGAAGCCTGCACAGCACGCTTCCTGGCCTGCTTGAGCACGCTGATCAGCTTCGTCTCGTGCGCGGGCCCGGCGGGCCCGGCGGTGCCGACGGCCATGGCGTGCCACAGGAACGCCAGTTCGCTGACCGCAGCCTGGTACTCCTCCACAGCGGCGGCCGCCTGCCGCCCGTTGCGCCGCCGCACTCGGGCACGCCACTCCTTGCGCCCGTGCAGGCTGGCCAGCGCCTCGACCTCCGACGGCAGAATCCACCGCGATTCCACCATGGCGGGCAGGGCGGCGGCGATCACCCGCTGCTCCCGCTTGCGGTGCCAGCCGACCAGCCACAGCACGGAACCGAACAGCGGCACCATCAGCAGGAAGTACACCCCGAGGAAGGTCGAGGCGGTGCCGAGGGTGGCGGAGGCGTTCCAGGTGGCGTGCAGCAGGACCGCCGCGACGTACCCCGCGATGGGGGCGAGGACGCGGGTGCGCGCGGAGGTGGTGCGCGCGGCCACCCCGATCCCGATGCCGATCATGACCGTGAACAGCGGGTGGGTGAACGGCGAGAGCAGCCCGCGCAGCACGAACGCGGCGATCACCCCGGGCGAGGTGCTGTCGCCGAAGCCGTAGTCGGAGAACGCGCGGCCGAAGTAGTAGATGTTCTCGGTGAACGCGAACCCGGCCGCGGTGAACCCGGCGAACACGATCCCGTCGATGACCCCGTCGAACTCGGTGCGCAGGAACAGGTAGACGCCGAGGATGAACACCCCCTTGGCCGCCTCCTCGAACAGCGGCGCCGACACGACCGCGCTGAGCTTGTCCCCGTTGCCCTGCCCCAGCAGCAGGTCACCGACGGCCTCAGCGGTGTTGTTGATCAGCAGCGCGGTGATCGTCGCCCCGCACGCCCCCCACGCGAAAGCCGACCAGAGCAGCTTCGCGGGCTCCGGCTCCCACCGGTCCACCCACAGGAACGCCGCCACCACCGGCCCCACCGGCAACAGCGCGGCACCGACCCCCACCAACTCGGCCACCAACCCGACCCTGGCCGTGCTCAACGCCAACAGCGTCAGCCCGCACCCGGCGAGCACCACCAGGGCGACGACGGGCAGCAGGACCGTCAACCTGCGGGGCGTATGCCGGTGCAACTGCGCTTCAGACACGAACGGTGATCTTACGGAGCGAGGCGCGTGAACCCACCCAGCGGTGGACGCCCGCTGTGGACAACTCCGGCTCAGGTCCCCGGTTCTGTCGATGCCCCACACTTGGATTGATTCGGGGGCTGCTCAGAACGGCACTCGGCTGGCACGGCCTGTGCGCTGGTACCCAGCGGCGAGGTACGTCGGCGGCACAGCGGCAGCAGTGCGGTTGCGGCGCAGCAGCAGCGACACGGCGGCTGAGGCAGCGCGGCGGCAGCGGCATGGCAGCGGCGCGGCGGTGGCGGTGACAGCGGCGGCGGTGACAGCGGCGGCGATGGCGCGGCGCGCGGCGTGGCAGCGGTGGCGCGGCGCAGCAGTGGCGCGACGGCAGCGGCGATGCGGTGGCGTGCCACCGCGCGGCGGCGGCGATAGTGGTGCGGCGGCGGTGCGGCGGCGGCAGTGTGATGGCGCAGTGATGGTGCGGCGGCGGTGCAGTGGTGATGCGGCGATGCGGCGGTGGTGGCGTGCCGCCGCGCGGCGGCGCAGTGGTGGTGCAGTGGCAGGGGCGTGGTGGAGCAGCGGTGGTGATGTGGGGCTGTGGTGCTGGCTCAGTCGTCCTCGCGGCGGCGGCGTCGGCGGGGGGTGGCGCCGGTGCCGTGTGCGGCCAGCAGTTCCTCCACAGACTTGCCCTGCGCGTGCGAACCCGCCGGGGCGTTGCCCTCCGGGCGGGCGCGGCGGCCGGTGGATTCTCCGGGGGCGGTCGGGGCGTGCCTGCCCGGGTCCTCGGAGGTCGGGGCGGGTGGGAAGGCGCCCGTGGGGGTGCGGCGGCGGCCCGCGCCGTCGTCGGGGGTGTGTCGGGCGGCTGGTTCGGCGACGGGGGGGAAGGTGCCGCTCGGGGTGCGCCGGGGGTCGGTTGGGCTGTGCCGGGGGGTCGGGTCGGGGTGGGCGGCCGACGGGAACGATCCGGCGGGGGCGTGCCTGCCCGCCTGGGGTTCGGCGGGGGCGACCGAGGGGAACGTGCCGGTGGGGGCGCGGCGGCGGCCCACGGCATCGGCGGATTCACCGGGCTTGTGCTCGACCGGGGGAAATGTGCCGGTCGGCGCGCGGCGGCGGCCTGCGGCGTCCGCGGGGTCTTCCGGCCTGCGCTCGACCGGCGGGAACGAACCGGTGGGGGTGCGGCGATGGCCTGCGGCATCAGCAGGCTGATCCGACCTGCGCTCCACGGCGGGAAACGTGCCGGTCGGCGCACGGCGGCGGCCTGCGGCATCGGCAGGCTGATCCGACCTGCGCTCGACCGGCGGGAACGTCCCACTGGGAGTACGGCGATGACCTGCGCCATCAGCAGGCTGATCCGACCTGCGCTCCACCGCGGGAAACGTCCCCGTGGGCGCGCGGCGACGGCCTGCGGCATCCACCGACTCCTCCGGCGTGCGCTCCACGGGGAGGAACGTGCCGGACGGGGTGTACCTGCCTGATCCCGCCGCCTGCCTGCGGGGGTCGGGGGGTGGGTGAGAGCCGGGCGCCTGCTCGGCCGGGTGCCTGCGGCCGGGGTCGGCGGGGAAATCGGCGGGGGCGGGGCGGCGGGTGGCGGGGGGCTGCTCGGGCGCGGCGCGGGTCGGGTCCGGGGCGCGGCGGGGCTGGTCGGGGTGGGGTTCGGTGGGGAACGCCGCGGCGGTCTGTCTGCGCTGGTCGGGGCGAGCGGACTCCGGGTGAGCGGCGGGCGCCTGCTGGCGGCGGGGGTCTTGGGCCGGGAACGCGCTGGTGGGCGGTTCGCGGCGGGCGCTGTCGGAGTCGATCGGGGCCTGTTGCCTGCGCGGGGCGCCGTCGCGGCGGGGGGCTTCGGGGTCGGGTGGGGCTTGTTGTCGGCGCGGGTCTGGTGTGGGGGGGGTGCCCGGTGCGGGTTCGCCTCGGGCGTTTTCCGGCTGGGACGGGAAGGCGCCGCTCTGCTGGGGGCGGCACTGGTCCTGCTCCGGGGTCCCGGGTTGGGCGCGGCGGGTGTCCTGGCCGACGGGGCGGGAGCTCTCCTGCTCGGCCGGGAACGCGGCGCCCTGCCTGGTGGGGTGGGCGCCGGGGGTCCGGCGGGGGTCCGGTTCGCGGAGGCGTTCCGCCTCGTCGGTGCGCAGGGGTCTGCCGCCGCCGGGGTTGGCGACCGGGGGGAAGGCGTCGGCGCGGGGGCGGGACTCGGTGCGGTTGGGTGGGGCCTGGCGGGTGGTGGGCCTGCGGGGGGGTTCGGCGGCGGGCTGCTGGCGGGCGGTTTCCGGGACGGTGCGCCTGCGGGCCGTGACCGGGCGGCTGCCCTGGCCGGAGACCACCGCCGGTTGCTCGTCGCTGTCCCACGACGGCTGCCAGTCCGGGTCCATGCGGTCGCCCTCGAACCAGCCGTCGGGGCGTTCGACCGGGGGTTTGCCGACGCGGCCCATCATCTCGGTGGAGGCGTCGCCCGCGGCGGTGATGCGGCGCAGGGGTTTCGAGCCGCGGTTCTCCTCGGCCACGCCGCGCATCCGGGTGGCCTCGGCGTGCAGGGCGAAGCGCTCGACGAGGACCTCGCCGCCGCCGAGGAGTTGTTGCAGGTGCTCGCGCATGGCCTTGAGCTCCTCGCGCAGCTCGGCGAGGTCGGTGCCCGCCTTCTCCTGCGCGGCGCGCTCGGCCTCGGCCGCGGTCTCCAGCTCGAACTCGCGCCGGGCGGCGACCTCGCGTTCCAGCTCCAGCTCGTAGACGTGTTGCAGGTCCGCCGCCCGCTCGGCGCGGTCCCCGGCCTGTCTGCGGTAGCGGGCGGCGAGGAAGGCCCCCGCGAGCGCGGCCCACAGCGCGGCGACGACCCCCAGCCGCATCCACTTGAGGGAATCGCTGAAGACGAGCACCGCGGTGGAGGCGAGGGCCAGACCCAGCGCCGCGACGAGCAGCAGGCGCGCGGTGGGGGCGCTGTCCCGCTCGTCGAAGGTGTCGGTCCGGCCGGTCATGCGCCCTACCGTACCGGGCCGTTACCTCGACGAGACCAAATGGATCTCACGTTGTTGATCGCCGATCATCGGGGTAGGGGTCGTCCGGGGTGCGGCAGCAGTGCTCCAGCCACAGCGCCGCGCCGATGAGGATCGCCGCGCAGGCGGCGCCGACGACGGCGCTCGGCACGTCCTGCTTGGCCGCCGACACCCGCGAGCTCTCCGGCAGCACGTACCCGAGCACGCCCAGCCAGAGGCCGAGCATGATCGCGCCGAGCAGGGACGACGCCTTCGCCAGCGCCACGGCGCGGGCCGCCGCGAGCGCCTGCACCGGTTTGCCGCCCTTGCCCCGGATGCGCGAGCGCAGCGAGTACCCCAGCACGGCCTCCACGGCGGCGAGCACCAGCAGGGTGAGCCCGGCCAGGGTCGGCAGCGGCGGGAGGGAGCCGTAGAGGAGCCGACAACCGAAATACCCGATCAGGGCGCCGATTGCACCCGATGGGATGAGGTCGGCCGCCTTCGTCGCCTTCACCGCAGCTCCAGGTCGTCCC
Source organism: Actinokineospora spheciospongiae (assembly GCF_003182415.1). Taxonomy (NCBI): domain Bacteria; kingdom Bacillati; phylum Actinomycetota; class Actinomycetes; order Pseudonocardiales; family Pseudonocardiaceae; genus Actinokineospora; species Actinokineospora spheciospongiae. The sequence continues at coordinate 711,912 of NZ_QHCP01000002.1, forward strand.
GGCGCCGCACGCCCGAGGTGTCCAGGGCGGACAGCAGGTCCCGCGCCGGGCCGCGCCCGGGCAGCACCGCGTCCGGTTCGACGTCGAGCCACGGGACCAGCACGGTCGCCCGCTCCGCGGTGCCCGGGTGCGGCAGCAGCAGTTCCGGGTGGTCGCTGGTCACACCGTCCACGGTGACCACGTCGACGTCGAGCGTGCGCGGCCCCCACCGCTGCTCGCGGACCCGGCCTGCCGCGTCCTCCGCCGCCTGCCCGCGGCGCAGCCAACCCCACCCGTCGAGGTCGGGGGACGAGACGACCAGGACGGCGTTGAGGAAGTCCGGCTGGTCGGTCACGCCCCACGCGGCCGTCTCGTAGACCGGTGACACGGCGACGAGCTCGGCCGCGAAGGCCTCGACCGCCGACCGCAGGTGTCCCAGCCGGTCGCCGAGGTTGGCCCCCAGCGACAGCACCGCCCGGCTCACCGCGCCCCGCCCCGGGAGCGGCGCGACCGGCGGACCGTGACGGCCACGTCGGCGAACGACAGCGGGATCGGCGCCGACGGCTTGTGCACGGTGACCTCCACGGCGTGCACCCGGTCGTCGGCCATCTCGGCGTCGGCGATCTCGGCGGCGACGGTTTCGATCAGGTCGCGCGGCGGACCGGAGACGACTTTGGCCGCGCGCTCGGCCAGTTCGCCGTAGTGCACGGTCTTGGTCAGGTCGTCGGTGGCGGCGGCCTCGGCCAGGTCCAACCACAGCGTGATGTCCACCACGAACTCTTGGCCGTCGCGGCGCTCGTGGTCGAAGACGCCGTGGTGCCCGCGCACGCGCAGGCCGGTCAGCGTGATCCGGTCGGTCATCCGGCAGCCCCCGTCATGGCGGCCACCACGGCCACCGCGTCCAGTGATCGGTCGACGTCGTGCACCCGCACCCCCCAGGCCCCGGCCGCGGCGGCCAGGGCGGTGATCGCCGCGGTGGCGTCCTCCCGGCCGTCCGGTGGGCGCGGGGTGCCGTCCGGCGCGGCCAGCAGGGTGCCGAGAAAGCGCTTGCGGGAAGCCCCCACCAGCACCGGGAAGCCCAGCCCCACCAGGCTGTCGAGGTGGCGCAGCAGCGCCCAGTTGTGCGCGCCGTTCTTGGCGAAGCCCAGCCCCGGGTCGAGCACGATCCGGTCGGTGGCCACCCCGGCGGCGACCGCGGCGTCGACCTGCGCGAGCAGTTCGGCGCGGACCTCGGCGACGACGTCGGTGTACTCGGCGAGGGAGTCCATGTCCCGGCTGTGCCCGCGCCAGTGCATCAGGACCCACGGCACCCCGGTCGCGGCGGCGACCTTCGCCATGTCCGGGTCGGCCAGCCCGCCGGACACGTCGTTGACCACCCGCGCCCCGGCCTCGACCGCCGCCTCCGCCACCCTGGCCCGGGTGGTGTCGACGCTGACGGCGACCCCGGCCGCGGCCAGCGCGCGCACGACCGGGACCACCCGCGCGGACTCGGTCGCCGCGTCGACCCTGGCCGCCCCGGGCCGGGTCGACTCGCCGCCGACGTCGACCAGGTCGGCCCCGCGCCGCCACAGCGCGAGGCCGTGGTGGACCGCGTCGTCCACGTCGAGGTAGCGGCCGCCGTCGGAGAACGAGTCGGGCGTCACGTTCAGCACGCCCACCACCGCGCAGCGGCCGGGGTCGGGGAGGGTCACCGGCTGCGCCCGTTGATTAGCTGCATCGCCTCCGCGCGGGAGGAGGCCGAGGTCTTGAACTGCCCGCGCAGCGCGGAGGTGACCGTGCGCGCGCCGGGCTTGCGGACCCCGCGCATGGCCATGCACAGGTGCTCGGCCTCGATGACCACGATCGCGCCGCGCGCGTCCAGCTTGCGCATCACCGCGTCGGCCACCTGCGAGGTCAACCGCTCCTGCACCTGCGGGCGCTTGGCGTAGAGGTCGACCAGCCGGGCCAGCTTGGACAGCCCGGTGACCCGGCCGGTCAGCGCCGGGATGTACCCGACGTGCGCGACGCCGTGGAACGGCACCAGGTGGTGCTCGCAGGTGGAGTACATCGGGATGTCGGTCACCAGGACCAGTTCCTCGTGGCTGACGTCGAAGGTCTTGTCGAGCACCGCGTCGGGCTCGGTGTAGAGACCGGCGAACAGCTCGGCGTAGGCCCGCGCCACGCGGGCCGGGGTTTCCCGCAGCCCCTCGCGGTCGGGGTCCTCACCGCAGGCGAGGAGCAGTTCCCGCACCGCGTTCTCGGCGCGGGCCGGGTCGAAAGCCGGGGCTGGGACGGCAGCCGTCCCAGCCCCGTTGTTCGTTGTGGTCATCGGTACCTCCGTCGATCGCGGCGGCCACACGCCGCCACCATCGCATTAGGAACCGTTGCCGCGTCCGTCGGAGTCCCGCTCCCGACCGTTGGGATCGTCACCCCGCGGCGGCTGACCCCCACCCTGGCCGGGCTGCCACTGCTGCGGCGGCCCGCCCTGCGGCCCGGTGGCCGGGGTCCACCCGGGCGGGGCGCCGTAGTGCGGCGGTCCCGAGTTGCGGCCGGGCTGGTAGGCCTGCCCGTACGGCGGGGGCGTCCCGTTGGGTCCGGGCTGCCCGTAGGGCGGCGGGGTCCCGTTGGGCGTCCCGTTCGTCGGCGGCAGCCCCGGGTTGGAGTGGGGCGGGCCACCGGGGAGGTCACCCGCGCCGGGGATGGCCGCCACCGGCGTCGGCACCGACTCGCGCTCGTTGTCCTCCGGCCACGGCTCGCCGCGCTCGATGGCCTGCTCGCGGCGGGTCTTGATCGGCGGCTTGTCCGACGGGGTGCGCTGGCCGAAGTCGTTGAACGCGGTGATCCTCGGCCGCTTCTCGACGTTGGAGAAGATCCGCTCCAGGTCCTTGCGGGTGAGCGTCTCCTTCTCCAGCAGCTCCTCGACCAGCGAGTCGAGGATGTCGCGGTAGGTGTTGAGCACCTCCCACGCCTCGGTGTGCGCGGCCTCGATCAGCGCGCGCACCTCCTCGTCGATCTCGTGCGCGACCTCGAGGGAGTAGTCGGCGCCGTGGCCCATCGACCGGCCCAGGAACGGGTCGCCCTGGTCCTGGCCGTAGCGGACCGCGCCGAGCCGGGCGCTCATGCCGTACTCGGTCACCATCGCCTTGGCGATCTTGGTGGCCTGGTCGATGTCGCTGGAGGCACCGGTTGTGGGCTCGTGGAACACCAGCTCCTCGGCCGAGCGGCCGCCGAGCGCGAACACCAGCCGGGCGATCATCTCCGAGCGGGTCATGAGCTGCTTGTCGTCCTCGGGGACGACAAGCGCGTGCCCGCCGGTGCGCCCGCGCGGCAGGATGGTCAGCTTGTAGACCGGCTCCAGGTCGGGCATCGCCCACGCGGCGAGCGCGTGCCCGCCCTCGTGGTAGGCGGTGATCTTCTTCTCCTTGTCGGAGATGATCCGGCTCTTGCGCGCCGGACCGCCGACGACCCGGTCGACCGACTCCTCCAGGGCGGCGCTGTCGATCAGCGTGCCGTTCTGGCGGGCGGTGAGCAGCGCGGCCTCGTTGAGCACGTTGGCCAGGTCGGCGCCGGACATGCCGACGGTCCGCTTGGCCAGGCCGTCGAGGTCGGCGTCCGGGGCGATCGGCTTGCCCTTGGAGTGCACCTGCAGGATCTTCTTGCGGCCGGTCAGGTCCGGGGCCGACACCGGGATCTGCCGGTCGAACCGGCCGGGGCGCAGCAGCGCCGGGTCCAGGATGTCGGGCCGGTTGGTGGCCGCGATCAGGATGATGCCGCCGCGGGCGTCGAAGCCGTCCATCTCGACGAGCAACTGGTTGAGGGTCTGCTCGCGCTCGTCGTGCCCGCCGCCGAGGCCCGCGCCGCGCTGGCGGCCGACCGCGTCGATCTCGTCGACGAAGATGATGCACGGGGAGTTCTGCTTGGCCTGCTCGAACAGGTCGCGCACCCGGGAGGCGCCGACGCCGACGAACATCTCCACGAAGTCCGACCCGGAGATCGAGTAGAACGGCACCCCGGCCTCACCGGCGACGGCCCTGGCCAGCAGGGTCTTGCCGGTTCCCGGCGGGCCGTAGAGCAGCACGCCCTTGGGGATCTTCGCGCCGAGCGCCTGGTAGCGGCTCGGGTTCTGCAGGAAGTCCTTGATCTCGTAGAGCTCTTCCACGGCCTCGTCGGCGCCCGCGACGTCGGCGAACGTCGTCTTGGGCATGTCCTTGGGCAGTTGCTTGGCCTTGGACTTGCCGAAGTTGAGGACCCGGTTCCCGCCGCCCTGGGCGTTGTTCATCATCCACATCAGCAGCAGCAACAGCAGGCCGAGCGGGATGATGAAGATCAGGATCTGGGTGAGGAACGAGTCCTGGGTCACCGCGGTCTTGAACTCGGTGCCGTCCGCGCCGATCAGGGCCTGGTAGATCTGCCCGGTGGCCCCGGCGGGGTACTGGGTCAGGACCTGGGTGACCTGTTGGCCGTCCTGCTCGACGGGTTGGCGGAGGGTGAGCTTGAGCTGCTGCTCCTTGTCGCCCAGCTCGGCGGTCTTGACGTTGCCCTTGCTGATCTCGGCGACGGCCTTGGAGGTGGGTACGGTCGTGTACCCGCGCGTGTCGTCGAACAGCATGCTGACGGCGAAGTAGATCAGCAACACTGCCAAGATCCACAGCAGCGGGTTGCGTAGCAGGCGCTTGCGGTCCATGCACTTACGGCCGCGGTGGCGGCCTCCACCCTCCCTGACTTGCCTGTGAGGGCAATGACGACCATTGCCCCACCGGACGGGGCCTCCGGTCCTCCCAGAGTACCGCCCGCTCGGGCACCCCCACCGGACGAAGTGCGGTTGGGCTGCCCGTTGACGTCAACGTCCGGCGACCGGACCGGGTTCCCGTCGGTCAAGCCCCCGCGGCGTGACCCGTGCTACCCGGTCCTCAGCTGTAGACCTTGGGGTCCAGCGTGCCGATGTAGGGCAGGTCTCGGTACCGCTCGGCGTAGTCGAGGCCGTAGCCGACCACGAACTCGTTGGGGATCTCGAAGCCCACGTACTTCACCGGCACCTCGACCTTGACCGCGTCCGGCTTGCGCAGCAGCGTGCAGACCTCCAGCGAGCGGGGGTTGCGCGAGGCCAGGTTCTTGAGCAGCCAGGACAGCGTCAGGCCGGAGTCGATGATGTCCTCGACGATCACCACGTCGCGGCCCGCGATGTCGCGGTCGAGGTCCTTGAGGATGCGCACGACGCCGGAGGAGGAGGTGGCCGAGCCGTAGGAGCTGACCGCCATGAACTCCAGTTGCACCGGCACCGGCAGCGCGCGGGCGAAGTCGGTCATGAACATGACCGCGCCCTTGAGCACCCCGACGAGCACCAGGTCCGCGCCGGTCTCCGGGTAGTCCCGCGCGACCTGCTCGGCCAGTTCGGAGATCTTCTCGCTGATCTGCTGCTCGGTGATGAGCACGGAGGCGATGTCGCCGTCGTACACGGGTGTCCTCTCAGCTCTCCGACCGGTCGCAGGTCAGCCTGCCACGTGCGCGGCGAGCCACCAAACCGCCCGGCACGGCGATGCCGCGCTGGCCGCGCCAGCGGGTGATCAGGGTGTCGACGGCCCGCAGGTGGGCGTCGGTCAGCTCGGGTGCGCCCGCGTCGGTCAGCCAGCGCCGCAGCACCCGCCTGCGCAGCGCGGCGGGAGCACCCGCGAGCCGGTCGACGGCCAGCCCGTCCGCCGACGGGGTGTAGAGGTCGGCGGCCAGCTCGTCGAGGGCGGCCAGGTCGTCCTGGAGCTGGGCGCCGGTCCGGGCGAGCGCACCGGCCACGCCGCCCTGCAGGACCTCCTCCAGCAGCGGCAGCACCTCGTGGCGCAGCCGGACCCTGGTGAACCGCGGGTCGCTGTTGTGCGGGTCCTGCCAGGGGGTGAGGCCCTGCGCGGCGCAGGCCAGCTCGGTCGTGGCGCGGGCGACGCCGAGGAACGGGCGGCCCCAGGAGCCGTCGCGGGCGCGCATCCCGGCGATGGAGCGCGGCCCGGAGCCGCGGCCGAGCCCGAGCAGCACGGTCTCGGCCTGGTCGTCGCGGGTGTGGCCGAGCAGCACGAGGTCGTCCCCGGCGGCCGCGCGCAGCGCCGCGTACCGGGCCCGCCTGGCCGCCGCCTCCACCCCGCCGCGCCCCTCGACGACGACGGGCAGCACGTGCACGGCGTCGAGGCCCAAGTGTTCGAGCTGGTCGGCGGCGCGCGCGGCGACCTCGGCCGAACCCGCCTGCAACCCGTGGTCGACGACCAGTCCCTCGACCCGGGCGGCGACGTGCCGGGTGGCGGCGGCCAGCGCGAGCGAGTCCGCCCCGCCGGACACCGCGACGAACACCCGGTCACCGCACCCGTCGAGCAGCGCCCGCACCGCCACCCGGGTCTCGGCGACCGCCGGGTGCGGACGGCTCACGGGGCGACGCGGCGGACCCAGGCCTGCGGGTCGCTCAGCTCCGCGCGCAGCGGCAGCGTCTCCGGGGAGGTCCAGATGGTGTTGAACGCCCGCATCCCCACGGTCTCGACGACCTCGGTGGTGAACTTCGCGCCGACCGCGTACTGCTTCATCTTCGCGTCGATGCCCAGCAGGCTGCGCAGCACGCGGTCGAGCAGACCGCCGCCCTTGCGCCGGGCGGTGAACCGCTGGCGGATGGTCCCCACGCTGGGCACCACGAGCGGCCCGACGGCGTCCATGACGTGGTCGGCGTGGCCCTCCAGCAGGGTCGACAGCGCGATCAGCCGGTCGAACACCGCGCGCTGGGCGGGCGACTGGAGCAGTTCCAGCACGCCCATCGGCCCGGCGGACGACGTCGGGTCCGGCTTGACCCTGGCGGACTTGAGCAGTTCCGGCAGCCGCGACAGGGCGTTGTCGGCGGAGTCGTCGAGCCCCCCGACGAAGGTGGCGACCTGCTCGGCGAAGTAGTCCCGCAGCCACGGCACGGCGGTGAACTGCAACCGGTGCGTGCACTCGTGCAGGCACACCCACATGTCGAAGTCCTGCGCGTCCACCTCCAGCGACCGCCGCGCGGCGACGATGTTCGGCGCGACCAGCAGCAACCGCCCGGAGTCCCCCGCGAACGGGTCGTACTGCCCCAGCACGCGGCTGCTCAGGTACGCCAGCACCGCCCCGGCCTGCACCCCGGCGGTCCCGGACAGCACACCCGCGACGACCCGGCCCGACCGCGCGGGCAGGGCGCCGTCGGTCAGCGCCGAAATGCTCGCGGCGGCCGCGGCGATCCAACCGTCGCGGTCGACCACGTCGCCGTCGAGCAGCGGCAACCCGTCGCCGAGCCCGGTCAGCGCGCGCACGTGCCCCTCGGCCTCGGCGGTGATCGAGCGCAGCCGGGCCACCGAGGCGTCGGCCTCGCTCCTGGGCACGACCGGCCCGGGACGGGCCAACCTGCGGGCGGTGGAGACCGCCACCGCCCAGTCGATCGGCGAGACCCCGGCTCCGGCCACGTCCGTGCTGGTCGCGTTCACACCCCCGAAGCTACCCGAGCCGAACGGCCCTCACCGACAACCGCAACCGCGCAACGTGGCCGCCACGGCGTCCAGCGCGGGCTGCGCGGCGCCCGGGTCGGAGCCGTTGGACATGAGCGCGAACACCAGCAGCCGACCGTCGGAGTCGAGCACCACCCCGGCGAGGGAGTTGACCCCGGACAGGGTGCCGGTCTTGGCCCGCACCCAGCCCTTGCCCGCGGTCTCCGCGGGCCCCTGGTAGCGCCGCGCGAGGGTCCCGCTGCCCCCGGCGACCGGCAGCCCGCCGAGCAGCGGCCGCAGCTTCGCCGTGCGCGGGTCACCGCTGTCGGGCGAGGCGGCGACCTTGAGCACGTCGGCGAGCAGGGTGGACGTCACCTTGTTCAAAGTGGACATTCCACTGCCGTCGCTGAGCTGCACCGCGGAGGTGTCGAAACCGTTCTGCTTCAACGTGTCGATCACCGCCGCCGTGCCGCCCCTGAACGACACCTCCTTGCCGACCGCGCGGGCGACCTCGCGCAGGAGCGCCTCGGCGAGCACGTTGTCCGAGCGCTGCAGGGCGTTGTCGACCAGCTCCACGATCGGCGCCGAACGGACCTCACCGAGCACCCGCGCCCCCTCCGGGGCCTTCACCACGGCCTTCGCGGGCACGGTCGCCCCGATGCGCTCGGCGAACTCCTCCGCGAGCGTGCGCGCCGGGTTCGCCGACCGCGCGGACACGGCCTTGGTGGGGTCCGCCCGACCGCCGTCGAGCATCGCCGGGACGATCGGCGAGATGTACCCGGCGCCCACGTCACCGGGCAACCACCCCTGCGCGAGCGGGTCACCGGTGTACCGGTCGAGGTCGAGCAGCACGGTGTCGACGGGACCTGTGGCCTTCACCTGGTTGACCAGGTCGCCGAGGTGTGCCGCACCCGGGTACACGGAACTCTCACCGGGCGCCAGGGACGACAGCGTGACGTCCCCACCACCGACGATGACCACCGTGCCGGGCTTGTCGCCCTGCACGACCCGGGTGGTCAACTGCTCGGCGTGCGGGATCGCCAGCAGCGCGGCGGCCGTGGTCAGCACCTTGGTGGTGGAGGCGGGCACGAGCGGGGTGTCGGCGTTCCGGGAGAACAGCACCTCACCGGTGGTCGGGTCGACGACGGTCCCGGTGAGCGTGCCCAGGGCCGGGTTGCCCGCCGGCCCGGCGAGCGCCGCCTGCACCCCGGCCGCCGTGGGCGCCGGGACACCGCCACCGGGGCCCCTGAGGGTCGGGGTGAACTGGACGGCCGCCGCGGGCGGCGCGATGTCCACGGCGGGCGTGCCGCCGCTGATCCCGAGCTTGTCGGCCACCCCGGGGACGAGGTAGACGACCCCGGCGCCGAGCGCCAGCACGACCACCACCGCGACGGCCACGAGCAGGCCGCGCCTGCGCCGGGGCTTGGGCGGGTCCTCGACCCCCGAGCCGGGTCGCGGCGGCACCCGGCGGGGTTCGGCGCGGGTGGCGCCGGACTCGGCGGCTCCGCCGGGCGCGGCGGTTCCGCCGGGCGCGGCAGTTCCGGCGGCCGTGGCGGCGCCGGCAGCCGTGGCGGTTCCGGTGGGCGCGACCGGTTTCGGGTCGGCGGAGAGGGCGGCGAGGCTGATCATCTGCGTGCGCTCCGCGGGCCGGTCCTGGGTACCGGTGCCACCGGGCCGATCATGGGCCCTGATCCGCTCCTGCGTACCGGTGCCGCCCGGCCGGTCCTGCGTACCGGCACCACTCGGCCGCTCCTGGACCCTGGTTCGATCCTGCGTGCCAGCGCCGCCTGATCGGTCCTGGGTCCTGATCCGGTCCTGCGTACCGGTGCCGTCCGGCCGCTCTTGGACCCTGGTCCGGTCCTCTGCGCCGGTTGGCCGGTCCTGAACCCGGGGTTGGTCCTGGGTCCGGGTGGTCGGGTGGTCGGGCGTGCGCCCCTGCTCTTGGGTGCGGCCGGGCGGCTGGTCCTGGGGGAGGCCGGTGGGCTGCGCGGGCCTGCCCGGGGCCTGCGCCCGGCCGAGGGGGGCGAGGCCGGTGACCTGGGTGCGTTCGGCCGGGCTCTCCGGCTGCGGCCGGGGGCCGTCCGGGCGGGTCACCGGGATGCCGGTGAGCTGCGTCCGCTCGGCCGGGCTCTCCTCGGGAGCGCGCGGCCGCCCACCCGGGAGGCCGCCGCGGCCGGGGGCGAGCCCGGCGGGACCGCGCCCGCCGTGCGGCCCGACGGTGCCGGGCACGCGGGACCAGCCGGGGCGGTTCAGCTCAGACGTGCGGTCGCCCTGCGGCGGCGTGGGGCGGGGGTTGGGCGCGGTGCGGTCCGCGTCGGGACGCGGGACGAACCGGGTCGGCGGCTCGGGCCGCTGGTCCGGGGGGACCGGCCGGGTGAACCGGGTGGGCGGCTCGACATCCGGGCGCCGCAGCTCGGCGGTGCCACCGCCCGGCTCCTGCCCGTGGAGCTCCACCGGGTCGGGGAGGTCCGCGTGCTGGTCGTGGTGCTGGTCGTGCTGGTCCTCGTCCCGGCTGGTGTCGTGCGGGTGGGCCGCCGCGTAGCCGCCGTCATCGGGCAACTCGCTGCGGTCGGCATCGTGGCGCACGTCGTGCGGGTGGTCACCCACCGCGTAGCCGCCCTCATCGGACCGCTCGCCCCCATCGGCATCCCGGTGCACCTCGTGCGGGTGGGCCTCCGCCGCGTAGGCGCCGACGTCGGGCAGCTCGCTGCGGTCGGCATCGTGGCGCACGTCGAGCGGGTGGGCCTCCGCCGCGTAGGCGCCGACGTCGGGCAGCTCGCTCTGGTCTGCATCCCGGTGCGCGTCGAGCGGGTGGCCGCCCTCACCGGGCAACTCGCCCCCGCCGGCATCCCGGTGCACGTCGTGGGGGTGGGCCGCCGCGTAGCCACCCTCACCGGACCGCTCGCCCCCATCGGCATCCCGGTGGACCTCGTGCGGGTAGGTCTCCGCCGGGTAGGCGCCGACGTCGGGCAGGTCGGCATCGTGGTGCGCGTCGTGCAGTTGGTCGCTCGCCGCATGACCGGCCTCGTCGGGCAGGTCGCGCTGGTGCGCGTCATGGTCGGGGGCGGCGGTCGTCCGCTCAGCGGGGGTGTGTTCGTCTGCCCGCTGCTCGTCGGCGGCCGGGTGGGTGCCGCGTGGGTGGTCGGCTGTCGGGTGGTGGTGGTCGGGTTCGCCTGCTCGGCGGTCGTCGAGTGGGGGCGCGTCGGGGTCGTGGAGGTAGGCCTCGTGGTCGTCGAGGGCGTTGTCGTCGAGGTCGTCGACCAAGGCGTAGGCGTCCGCGATGTCGTCGGGGCCGACGCGGTGGACGGTGGGCTCGTCGTCGAGGCCATCGACCGGGGTCGTCGTTTCCCAATTGAACGAGAAGGACGGCGGGCGCGGCTCCTCGGCACCGGAACGGACGTCGGGGTGGGGGGCGGCGGGGTGCTCGGTTTCGCCAGGTGTTCCGGTGGCGGGGGCCGGGGCGGTGGTCTGGGCGTCCGATCCGGTCTGGGCGTCAGGTGGGGACTGGGGGGCGGGGCGGTTTTCCGCCGGGGCTTGGAGGTCGGGGTGGGCGTCCTCGGGTGACGAGGGCTGCTCGGCGGTCGGTTCTCCGACCTCGGCGCGGTCTGGCTCGGCGTTCGGTGCGGCCGACTCGTCGGCCGGGTCGGTGTCCTGCGATTGCTCGGCTGCCTCGGCTCGCTCGGCGTTCCGGTCGTGCTCGGGTTCGTCGGCGTGCTCAGCGGGCTCGGTGAACTCGGCGGGCTCAGCGGTTCCGGCGGGTGCAGCGGGCTCGGTGCGCTCTGCGGCGAGGCCGCTCTCACCGCGTTCGATGCGCTCTGCGGCGGTGGGGTCGCCTTCGCCGCGTTCCATCCCGGCGGGATCGCTCCCGCCTCGCTCATCGCCTTCCACCGCAGCGGGATCGTCCTCGCCGCGTTCGACGCGCTCCGCCCCAGCGGGGGCGCTCCCATCCTGTTCAGCGCGCTCCACCGCAGCAGGACCACTCTCACCGCGTTCGGCGCGCTCCACCGCAGCGGGATCACTCTCGCCGGGCTCAGTGCGCTCTGCGGCGGGGTCGCTCTCGCCGCGTTCGGTGCGCTCCGCCCCAGCGGGATCGTGCTCGCCGCGTTCGGTGCGCTCCGCCCCAGCGGGATCGTGCTCGCCGCGTTCGGCGCGCTCCGCCCCAGCGGGATCGCTCTCGCCCTGGTCGGTACCTGTCGCGGCGGAGCTGTCCTCGTCCTGGTCGGCGCGGGATTCCGCGTCTTCGACTGCGGCAGGTTGCTCATCATCGGCCCCCTGTCGGGAGACGGCCGAGGGGGCGTCGTCCGCGTTCGGCTCGGTGGGGGCCTGTTCGGCGGCGGTGGGGGCCGCGGTTTCCGGCTCACCGGACCGCGGTCGCTCCTCGGTGGGTGGCTCGGCCTCGGGCCACGCGGTCCCGGGGGGAGCGCTGTCCCGCTCGGCACCGACCGCGTCGGGCCCGGCGCCGGGAGTGCTCGGGTCAGCAGCCACGTCGGGCCGGGTCTGGTCGGGACCGGGGGTCTCCTGGCCGGTCGGAGCGCCTGCCTGTCCGGTGTCCCCTGCCTGCGCGGGGCGCTCGGCGAACCCGGGCTCGGTGGGCTCTGCGGGGGTCAGTTCGTCGTCGCCCGTGGTGGGCCAGGCGGTCGGTTGTGGGGGGTTGCCCGCAGGTTCACCCGACTGTGCGACGGCTGCCGGGGGTGTCGGACCGGGTGCCGGGACGTGGGGCTCGTCACTCCCGGCGGCGTTCGGGGCGGGCGGCGTGGGCTCGTCCGGCACCGCGGGGGTGGTGTCGTCGTCCAGGGCGGGCCAGGCGGTGTCGTCGGCGCCGGGCCAGGCGGGGGTGTCGTCGGGCACCTCTGGGGGACGTTTCGGCAGGTCATCAGGTTGCCGCCGGTGCGCGTCGGACTGCTGCCCGACGGTGGGGTCCTGCTCGGGCACGCGTGGTCCTCCCCTGGTGTCCTGCGAACGTCACACCGCATCCGTCGGGATCGGTGCCTGCCGCCAGTCCGGTGTGGTCCACACTAGTGATGTAACAAACGCAGCCGAGACGAGCGAGGGACGGCGTGGAGTTCGACGTCACGATCGAGATCCCCAAGGGGGTCCGCAACAAGTACGAGGTGGATCACGAGACGGGGCGGATTCGACTCGACCGCACCCTGTTCACCGCGACGCAGTACCCGGCGGACTACGGCTTCGTCGAGAACACCCTCGGCGAGGACGGTGACCCGCTGGACGCACTCGTGCTGGTCCAGGAGCCGACGTTCCCCGGGTGCCTGATCCGCTCCAGGGCGATCGGCATGTTCCGGATGACCGACGAGAAGGGCGGCGACGACAAGGTCCTCTGCGTCCCGGCCAACGACCCGCGCACCGAGCACCTGCGCGACATCCACCACCTGGCCGAGTACCACCGGCTGGAGATCCAGCACTTCTTCGAGGTCTACAAGGACCTGGAGCCGGGCAAGAGCGTCGAGGGCGCGAGCTGGGTCGGCCGGGCCGAGGCGGAGGCGGAGATCGAGCGCTCGTACAAGCGGCTCAAGGAGTCGGGCCTCACCCTGCACTGAGGACCGGTGGTGACAGGGCCCCGCGCGTCGATGACCGGGGCCCTGCTTCGACCCGCCGCACCACCTGAGCCGTACTACCTGATCAGCCAGCGCAACCAGCCCGCATCGACTTCCGGGCGGTAGCGGTCGGCGAGCGGGCCGGTGCCTTCCTCCAGCAGGTCGGCCGTCTGCTCCAGCAGTTCCGACAACCCGGTGGGCCAGCGGCCCGGTCCGGGTCCTTCGTCGAACTGCTCCCCGAGCGAGCCCGCTCCGCGTTGGTCGAGGTAGAGCAGGCCGCCCCCGCCGTCGACCGCGAACGGCACGAAGCGGCCGTCCCAGCCGGGCTGACCGGGGCCGGAGCACATCCGCCTGGTGTGGCCCGCGATCTCCCCCACCGACATCGGCCGGTAGGCGAGCGGCAGCACGAACCCGCCCGCGCTCGACCCGTCGTGCCTGCGCAGGGTCGCGACCAGGTCGCCGGGCAGTTCCACCCCCACCTCCCGCTGCAACGCGCTCAGCGCGGCGGCGGGCGCGGGGGCGTTCCAGCGGGCCGCGGTGCGCGGCGCGTGCACGGCCAGCCAGGTCTCGATGCGCGTCCACGCGGCGTCGACCCGGCGGGTGAGGATCTTGGTGGGTTCCGGCACGGTCGTGGACCCGCCGCCCAGTCGGCAGCCCGGTGCCGGGGTGATGGCCGGGGCCGGGGCGGTCACCGGCGGGGGTGGCTGCGCGCCGAGGAACCACGCGGCGGTGATGACCAGCCCGCCGACCAGGAAGATCGACAGCACGACGCGCACGTTCCCCCCAGTGGTCCCGGGCGCAACTATCGCAGAGCCGCGCACAGCCGGAGCACAGCCCTTCCCCAGTCGGGTCCCGGGGTCCGCGCGCAGCCTGTGGTCATGCACCTGAACCGGGAAGACACCCAGGCCACCGACCACGACCGCGGCCTCGCGTTCGACATGGCCACCCTCGGCCGCCGCCGGATGCTCGCGCTCCTCGGCGGTGCGGGCCTGGCCGTGCTCACCGGCTGCGCCACCGCGGGCACCGGCGCCCCCGCGACGACCACCCCCACGACCAGCACCGCCGACGTGGCCGAGATCCCCGACGAGACCGCGGGCCCCTACCCCGGGGACGGTACCAACGGCCCGAACGTCCTCACCGAGTCCGGCATCGTCCGCTCCGACATCCGGTCGAGCTTCGGCGGCTCGACCACCACCGCCCAGGGCGTCCCGCTCAAGGTCGAGCTGGCACTCGTCGACAACGGCGAACCGCTCAGCGGTGCCGCGGTCTACCTGTGGCACTGCGACCGCGAGGGCAACTACTCCCTCTATGCGCGGGGGCTCACCGGTGAGAACTACCTGCGCGGTGTGCGGGAGGCGGACGCCAACGGCAGGGTCAGCTTCACCAGCATCTTCCCGGCGGCGTACTCCGGCCGCTGGCCGCACATCCACTTCGAGGTCTACGCGTCCCTCGCCGAGGCCACCGCCGCGGGCGACCCGGTGAAGACCTCGCAACTGGCCCTCCCGGAAGCCGCCTGCACGGCCGTCTACGCCACCGACGGCTACTCGCAGAGCGTCCGCAACCTCAGCCGGTCCTCCCTGGAGAGGGACAACGTGTTCAGCGACGGCTGGGACGCCCAGCTCGCGGAGGTCACCGGCGACACCGGCTCCGGCTACACCGCCACCCTCACCGTCGGCCTCTGAATCGGGAAGAGCCCCGCACCTCGGGAGGTGCGGGGCCCTTTCGCGTGCCGGGTCAGTGCATGGCCACCGGGACCGGCGCGGCCGCGTCGGCTTCCGCGTCGGCGGCGCGCTCGATGCCGGACTTCATCGACAGCGGCACCTCCTTGAGGAACCAGATCAGCGCGAACGCGACCAGGACGGTGAAGCCGCCGACCAGGAACACCGTGTCCAGCGAGCTGGCGAACCCGGTCAGGATCGGTCGGGCCAGCGCCGGGTCCAGCGTGGTGAGGAACTCGGTGTTGTTCAGGTCGACCCCGGTCGCGGGGGAGAAGCCGGGGTTCTGCGCGGCCGCGGCCAGGAACGCCGGGTCGGTGCGGGCCGAGGCGAACGCGTCGGTGATGCGGTCGCCGACGACGCTGAACAGGATGGACAGGAACACCGCCGTGCCGACGGTGCCGCCGATGGACCGGAAGAAGGTCGCCGACGAGGTGGCGACGCCCATGTCCTTGGGCGGCGCGTCGTTCTGGACGACCAGCACCAGCGTCTGCATGTTCAGGCCCAGCCCGGCACCGGCGCCGACCATGATCAGCATGATCAGCCACAGCGGGGTGTCCACGCCGATGGTGGCGAAGGCGAACATGGACGCGGTGAGCACGCCGAGGCCGATGATCGGGAACTTCTTGTAGCGCCCGGTCTTGGTGATGATCGCGCCGGAGCCCATGGCGGCGACCAGGATGCCGAAGGTCATCGGCAGCGTCATCAGCCCGGAGGCGGTGGGCGTGGCGCCCTTGACGATCTGCAGGTACAGCGGCAGCGACATCATCATGCCGAACATGCCGACGCCCATGATGAAGTTGACGGCGTTGGTGAGGCTGAACATCGGGCGGCGGAAAAGCCGCAGCGGCAGCAGGGCCGCGTCACCCATCCGCTTCTCCACCGCGACGAACGCGGCCAAGCCCAGCACGCCGACGCCGTACATCAGGAACGCCCGGCCGGAGGCCCAGCCCCACTCCCGGCCCTGCTCGGCGATGATCAGCAGGGGCACCAGGCCGACGGTCAGGGTGACCGCGCCCCAGTAGTCCACCCGCTGCGGGACGCGCTTGTGCGGGACGTTGAGGTAGCGGGCGACCACGACCAGGGCGACCAGCGCGATCGGGATGTTGATCAAGAACACCCAGCGCCAGCCCTCGAACCCGCCGAAGCTGTCCAGGCCCGCGAAGAACCCGCCGACGACCGGACCGGCCACACTGGACAGTCCCCAGACGCCCATGAAGTAGCCCTGGTACTTGCTGCGCTCGCGCGGGGAGACCAGGTCGGCGATGATCGCCAGCGCCAGCGACATCAGGCCACCGGCGCCGAGGCCCTGCACCGCGCGGAACGCGGCCAGCTCGTACATCGAGTTCGCGATGCCGGAGAGCACCGAGCCGAGCAGGAAGACGCTGATCGCGGTGAGGTACATCGGCTTGCGGCCGTAGATGTCGGACAGCTTGCCGTAGAGCGGGGTGGAGATGGTGGCGGTGATCAGGTAGGCGGTGGTGGCCCAGGCCTGGATGGTCTGGCCGTGGAGCTGGTCGGCGATCGTCTTCATCGCCGAGGACATGATGGTCTGGTCGAGCGCGGCCAGCAGCATACCGAGCAGCAGTCCGGAAAGGACGGTCATGATCTGCCGGTGGCTCAGTTGCCCGGGAGCGGCATCCGAAACCGTGGTGGACATCAGGTTTCCCCTTCGGAACGCGCCGGTGCGGCGCATTCGGTGATCAAGGTAGGCAGGTGGGTCTGGTGGTCGACCAGGAACCGCTCGAACAGCTCGACGAACCGGTCGAGGTCGTCGGGTTCCCAGTGCGCGACCATGCGGGCGATGGACAGCGCGTAGCGGGCGCGCTGTTCCTCGAGCAGCCGCACCCCGCGGTCGGTGACGGCCAGCAGGCTGGCCCGCCCGTCCTCGGGATCGGCGCGGCGCTCGACGAGCCCGTCCTTGACCAGCGCCGCCACCTGGCGGCTGACCGTGGACGGGTCGGAGTGGACCGCCTCGGCGAGCGCCCGCGAACGGCTCGGACCGAGGTGGAGAAGGCTTTTCAGCAGGACGATGGCCGAGCGGTCCATCCCGGTCTTGCTCATCCGGGCGGCGAAGCTCGCCTGCTGCTTGCCGAAGCCGAACAGCGCGTTGGCCAGCCGGGTGCCCCGCTCCACGTTCGGCGGGGTGGGTTCGGCGGCCACCGCGTCCGGCTTCGGCGCGACCATGGTGAACCCCCAGTTGCTTGCAACACCCAATTAGTTGGTGGATACAAGCATGCACCGGGACGCCACCGCGGGGCAACTCGGTTTCCTGTGACCCCGCTCGCAGCCCCGGCGCCGGGCGGCGCCGGGGCGAAGCGGACTATTCGTGCAGGTCAGGCCCAACCGGGCATCGGGTACCCGGCCAGCAGCTCGCGCACCTCGGCGGCCACCGCGGCCACCGCGGCGGCGTCGTCCTCGGCCCCCGCGCGCACCGCGCGATCCATCCACTCGGCCACCTGGGGCATCTGGTCGACGCCCAGGCCGCGCGTGGTGATGGCGGCGGTGCCCAGCCGGATGCCGGACGGGTCGAACGGCTTGCGCGGGTCGAACGGGACGGTGTTGTAGTTCAGCTCGATCCCGGCCGCGTCCAGCGCCTTCGCCGCGGGCTTGCCCGCCACCCCCTTGGCGGTGAGGTCGACCAGGATCAGGTGGTTGTCGGTGCCCCCGGAAACCAGGTCGAAACCGCGCTCGACCAGCGCCTCGGCCAGCGCCTTGGCGTTGGCGACGATGGCGTGGGCGTAGTCGCGGAACTCCGGCCGCGCCGCTTCACCCAGGGCGACGGCGATCGCGGCGGTGGTGTGGTTGTGCGGCCCGCCCTGCAACCCGGGGAAGACGGCCTTGTCCAGCGGCTTGGCGAACTCCGCGTCGGACATCAGCATCGCCCCGCGCGGCCCGCGCAGGGTCTTGTGCGTGGTGGTGGAGATGATCCGCGCGTGCCCCACCGGCGAGGGGTGCGCGCCCCCGGCGACCAGCCCGGCGATGTGGGCGATGTCGGCCACCAGGACCGCGTCGACCTCGCGGGCGATCTCGGCGAACCCGGCGAAGTCGATCGCGCGCGGGATCGCCGTGCCACCGCAGAAGATCAGCTTGGGCCGCTCCCGCAGCGCCACCTCGCGCACCTCGTCGAGGTCGACCCGCCCGGTGTCGCGGCGCACGCCGTAGCGCACCGCGTTGAACCACTTACCGGTCGCCGAGACCGACCAGCCGTGGGTGAGGTGCCCGCCCGCGGGCAGCGCCATGCCCATCACGGTGTCGCCGGGCTCGGCCAGCGCGAGGTAGATGGCGAGGTTCGCGGGCGAACCGGAGTAGGGCTGCACGTTGGCGTGGTCGACGCCGAACAGGGCCTTCGCCCGGTCGACCGCCAGCGTCTCGATCGGGTCGACGAACTGCTGGCCCTCGTAGTAGCGCTTGCCCGCGTACCCCTCGGAGTACTTGTTGGTCAGGACGGTGCCGGTCGCCTCCAGCACCGCCTGGGAGACGTAGTTCTCGGAGGCGATGAGCCGGATCTTCTCGAACTGGCGCTGGGCCTCGCCCTGCACGAGGGCGGCCACATCGGGGTCGGCTGCGGTGAGGGCGGGGACGTCGGGCTGGTGCACGGGCGGGCCTTTCTGCGCGCGGCTGGTCGTCGCGCGGAACACCCAGGCGTTCGGTGTCGTCCTCCGCCCAGGACCGCTCCCCGGTGGTCGATTCCACCCGCTGCACGCCAGTCACGGCCCTGGGTTCCCACGATAGCACCTGGCGCAGCTATGTTACCGGCGAGTAATGTTCGGGGCATGAGCACCGAGTACGCGTGGGTCGCCGACGCGATGAAGCAGTCCGTCCCCTGGGTCAGCACCGCGGGCGTCGAGTTCACCGAGGTCGCCGCCGACCGCGTCGTCTGCACCCTCCCCGACGTCGAGTCGCAGCGAAACCACGTCGGCGGACCGCACGCCGCGGTCATGTTCGGCCTCGCCGAGACGGCCTCCGGCGCGGTCGGCCTGGCCACCTTCAACCAGGTCATGTCCCGCGCGACCCCGCTGGTGGTGAAGTCGGAGATCCAGTACAAGAAGCTGGCCCTCGGCGCACTCACCGCCGAGGCCGTGCTGACCCGCCCGGCCGCCGAGGTCGTCGCGGAACTGGAGGCGGGCACCCGCCCCGAGTTCACCGTCGCCTGCACCATCACCAACGCCGAGGGCGTCACCACGGCGCTGATGGACGTCGTCTGGACGTTGAAGCCGAACAAGCGGTAGGCGCTACGACGGCGAGCTGGGGCGTGGCAGGCGCAGGGCCACGTCCAGCTCGGCGTGCGCCTCGGGGTGCTCGGCCCACCAGCGGGCGTAGGTCGGGTTGCGGTCCACGATCGACCGGTACGCGTGCGCCACGCAGGAGAACACCTCCTGCCGCCGCGCGCCCAGCGGGCCGTCCAACCTGATCACCAGCACCACCGACTGCGTGAGCACCGATCCGCTCAGCGGCCGGATCACGAACCCCGGCCCGCCCAGCGACGCCGGCTGCGCCAGGCACACCGCGCCCGCCGCGGCCAGCGCCATCGCCGTGCGGCCCTCGGTGACGTGGTGGGTGATCCGCGGGGTGAACCCGACCGCCTCGCACGCGGCCCGGAAGCGCAGCCGCATGCAGTCCTGGTCCGGGGGCGGCACCACCCAGTCCAGGCCCGCCAGGTCGGCGAGGTCGACCTCGTCGCGCGAGGCCAGCGGGCTGTCGGAGCTGAGGGCGACGAACTGCGGCTCCTCGACGATCGTGCGCACCTCGACGTCGCGCAGCGCGCGGTTGTCCATGCCCTCGAACCGCTCGAACACCGCCAGGTCCGCCTGCTTCGACGAGATCAGGTCCAGCAGCGCGGGCCCGGAGGAGTCGATCTCCGTGCGGAGCTGCGAGCAGCGGACCCACGCGCGCAGCTCCGCGATCAGCGCGCTGGCGAACAGCATCGGCGTGGCGGCGACCACCAGCGGCGCCTCGGCCGGGTCCGACCGGTGCGACCGCGCCGAGGCCAGCAGCACCGCCATGTCCTCCAGCACCACCCGCGCCGAGCGGACCACACCGCGGCCCAGCTCGGTCGGCACCGAGCCGTGCGCGGAGCGGATGAACAGCTCGCCGTCGAGCAGCCGCTCGATGGAGCGCAGCTGCGCGGTCAGCGCGGGTTGGGTGACGCCGAGGCGGATGGCCGCCTTCGACACGCTGCCCTCCTCGGCGATGGCGCAGATCGCCCGCAGGTGCCGCAGCTCCAGTTCCGCCATAGCACCCGTTGATACCCCTGACCACCGGCACCGCGCCAGGGGCACCGCCGACCTCACACGGGTTCGGCGCCCTCGGCGTGCCTGCGGGCCAGGTCGCGGTAGATGTCGGCGTTGTGGTCGACGAACAGCTTCGGCACCCCGTCCAGCGGCACCATCCGCTTGGCGGGCACGCCCATGGCGACCACCTCGGGCGGCACCTGGGTACCCGGCCCGACCATCGCTCCCGCCGCGACCAGGGCCCGCGCGCCGATGACCGCGCCGTCCTGCACGGTGGCGCCGTTGCCGATGAGGGCCTGCTCGCCGATGGTGCAGTCGTGCACCACGCACAGGTGGCCGATGGTGGCGTTGCGGCCCACCTCGCAGCCGTCGGTGTTGGTGTGGATCACGGAGTTGTCCTGCACGTTGGCGCCCTCGCGCAGCACGACCGGCCCGAGGTCGGCGCGGATGACCGCGCCGTACCAGACCGAGGCGCCCGCCTCGACGGTCACGTCCCCGACCAGCGTCGCGGTGGGGGCGATCCACGCGGTCGGGTGCACGCGCGGGCTCTTGCCTTCGAACGAGAACATCGGCATGGGGGTCACAGTAATGTCGGCGGGGTGAAGCTCGATTCGGGTGGTTACGCCGACACCGTGTCCCAGGCCGCGGACGCGGTGGTCGCCGCTGAGCGGGCGGGCTTCGACGGGGCCTGGGTGGCCGAGACGCGGCTCGACCCGTTCGTCGCGCTGGCCGTGGCGGCCGAGCGCACCGAGCGGATCGAGCTGGTCAGCGGCATCGCGGTGGCCTTCGCGCGCAACCCGATGACGGTGGCGGTCGCGGCGAACGACCTGCACCTGCACTCCGGCGGCCGGTTCGTGCTGGGGCTGGGCTCGCAGGTCAAGCCGCACATCACCAAGCGGTTCGGGATGCCGTGGTCGGCCCCGGCGGCGCGGATGCGCGAGTTCGTGCTGGCCGTGCGCGCCATCTGGGCGGCCTTCGAGTCCGGCGACCGGCTCTCGTTCACCGGCGAGTTCTACCGGCACACGCTGCTGACGCCGTTCTTCAACCCCGGCCCGAACCCGCACGGCAACCCCCGGGTGCTCCTGGCCGCCGTCGGCGAGCGGATGACCGAGGTGGCTGGCGAGGTCGCCGACGGGGTGCTCTGCCACGGCTTCTCCACCGAGCGGTACCTGCGCGAGGTGACCCTGCCCGCCCTGGAGCGCGGCCGGGCCAGGGCGGGCAAGCCGCTGGCGGGCTTCGAGGTCAGCGGTCCGTCGTTCGTGGCCACCGGCGCCACCGACGAGGAGTTGGCCACCGCCGTCGCCGAGGTGCGCGGGCAGATCGCCTTCTACGGCTCCACCCCCGCCTACCGGGGCGTGCTGGAGCTGCACGGCTGGGGCGGGTTGCAGGACGACCTCAACGCGCTGGCCAAGCGCGGCCGGTGGGCCGAGATGGCGGGCCTCGTCGACGACGAGGTGCTGCACGCCTTCGCCGTGGTCGGCTCCCCGGCCGAGGCGGCGGCGGAGGTCCGGCGCCGCTTCGGCGACGTCGTGGACCGGTTCACCCTGACCACGTCCGGGGCGCCGGACCCGGCCCGCTGGAGCGCGGTCCGCGCCGCCCTACGCGAAGCGGACCAGCGCGGCGCCGACTAGGACGAAGAACACCAGCACCACCAGCGTCCCGGAGCTGCCGCCGGTTGAGCTGGTGACGATCTGGTCGACCGCGCCGGTGAGCACGACGCCGCACTCGGCGGTGATGGTGTGCCTGCCCGGTTCGACCCTGGTGAACTCGACCCCGGCGGTGAAGCCGCCGATGGCGTCGGCCGTGGTGGAGCCGACGCGCTGACCGCCCGAGGTGAGCACGACCGGGGCGCCCGGGGTGCAGCCCTCGCCCTCGGCGGAGAGGTCGTCGCCGGGTTGCACGCTCTCCCGGTCGAGGCGCAGGTCCCCCTCGGGGGCGTCGGCGGTGGTGATCGGCGGGAGCGTGGTCGAGGTCGTCGGCGCCGTGGTCGTGGTGGTGGTCGGCACAGTGGTCGTGGTCACCGGGGCGGTTGTCGTGGTGGTGCGCGGCGGGGTCGTGGTGACCGGCGGGGTCGTGACCCGCGGCGGGGTGGTCGGGGTGACGACGGGTGGCGGGGTCGTGGTGACCGGCGGGGTGGTCGGCGCGGTGGTGGTGGGCTTGGTGACGGTGAAGCGGGTGACCGACGTGTACCTGTCGCAGGTGAGGGTGATCGCGTAGGTGTTCGGCGTGGCCGAGGCGGGGGCCACGACGCCGACCTGGAGGTTCGGGTACGGCGTGGGCGGGATCGTGGTCAGCGCGGTGCTGAACGTGACGGTCTTGCACAGGGCGCCCGCGTTGGAACCCCAGTGGACGGTGAAGGCGGTGCCCGCCGGGCCGGAGGTGGGGCTGATCGAGGAGGAGAAGGTCGGCTGCTGCGCCCGCTCGGCGGGCTGGGCCTGCGCCGGGCCGCCCGACAAGCCGACGACCATCACGGCGACGCCCGCTGAAGCGATTCCCACAGGGACGATTCCCAGAGTGCGCACGACCACTTCCCTCGCTCGATGGAACGCCCCGGCGACGACCTGCGCCGCTGTAGCATTCCGCGTCAATCGGGCCCGCCTGAACCGGAGTCATCCCATGGGACGTTTTGTCGGCACGGCGGTTGCCCTCGTGACGGTGCTGGCCTCCGGCGCCACCCCGGCCGCCGCCCAGGGGTCGGATGATCCGCTCCGGGTGGTGGTCACCGTGGACGGTGAGGACATCACCGGGCGCACCGTCACCTTCGACCCGGCGAGGCCCGTCGAGGTCTCGCTGACCGTGCGCAACCCCGGCGCCGCCAAGCAGGAGGTCCGCCTGGTGCGGATCACCGGCGTGGCGCTCGCGCTGACGTTCTTCTCCTACGACACCACGGTCCCGTTCGAGGTGCCCTCACGCGGGCAGGTCACCCGCACCTTCCCGCTGGACGTGCGCGACCTCGACGGCCAGGCGATCGGGCTGCTGCCGACGACGGTGGCGCTGCTCAGCGAGGACCGGGTGGAACTGGCCAGCTCGGACACGGTGGTCGACGTGCGCGGGTCGTTCTGGTCGGTCTACGGCGTCTTCGGCGTCGCGCTGCTCGTGCTGACGGCCCTGGCCTGGACCGGCGCGCTGCTGGCGCTGGCCCGGCACCGCCTGTCCGCCAACAGGTTCCGGCGCGCGCTGCGGTTCCTGCCCGCCGGGGTCGGCACCGGGCTGGTGGCGGTGGTGACGCTGTCGGTGCTGCGGCTGGTCCCACCGGAACCCGAGGTGGAGATCCCGATCGTGCTCGGCGCCGCGGTGATCGGCCTGCTGCTCGGCTTCCTCACCCCGCACCCCGCCCCCGCGGGCCCCCCGGACCCGACCGGCGACGGCCCGACGGTGGCGCTGACCCGGGAGTGGACCCGATGAGCGCTCCGGCCGGGTTGGCGGCGGCACTGCCGCAGTACCAGGTGGGGTCGGTGATCGGCTCCGGCGGCATGGGCGTGGTGTTCTCCGGGGTGCACCGCTCCCTGGGCAGGCAGGTGGCGATCAAGCAACTGCCCGCGGCGGTGGCGGGCGACCCCGACGTGAACGCCCGGTTCGACCGGGAGGCGCGGGTGCTGGCGGGCCTGGACCACCCGCACATCGTCCCGGTCTACGACTACGTCCAGACCGGCACCGACAACCTGCTGGTGATGGAGAAGCTGGACGGCGGCACGGTCCACGACGCCTTCCGCGGGCGCGGGCTGACCGGCGAGCAGTCGTGCGCGATCGCGCTGGCGGCGCTGGCCGGGCTGCACGCCGCGCACACCGCCGGGGTGCTGCACCTGGACGTGAAGCCGAAGAACCTGCTGTTCACCTCGGCCGGGGTGGTGAAGGTGGCCGACTTCGGCATCGCCCAGGTCGTCAGCGAGGGCGCCACCCTGATGACGCACGCGGGCGAGGTGCTGGGCACCCCCGCCTACATCGCCCCGGAACAGGCCATGGGCAACGCCCTGTCCCCCGCGGCCGACCTCTACGCCACCGGCACGGTCCTCTACGAACTCCTCTGCGGCGACCTGCCGTTCGACCGCACCCGGGGCGCGGTGAGCATGATGCGCCAGCGGATGTTCACCGACCCGCGGCCGCTGCCGCGCGTGCCCGCCCCGCTGTCCACAGTGGTCATGCGCAGCCTGGCCAGGGACCCCAGGCACCGCTACCGCGACGCCGAGGCGTTCGCCGTCGACCTCGGCGCCGCGGCCACCGCCGTGTTCGGCCGCGGCTGGCTGGAACGAGCGGGCATCCCGGTGCACCTGGGCCCGCGCGTCCTGGGCTCGATCGCCGACCAACCCGGCCCGGACAACCCGGCAGCGGTCACCCGACCGGTCCGCGGCACCGCCGCCCCGGAGCCCACCAGGGCGATCCGGCCCGCCGACCTGCGCCCGGCCGCCGAGGTCCTGGGCCGCCCCGGCCGGTCCCCCCTGTTCCCCGGCCTGGTCGCCGCCGTGGCCCTGCTGGTGATGCTCGCCCTGCCGTTCCTGGCCCCCGAGACCCTGACCCACCCCGGCACCGCCAACACCCTCGCGATCGACGGCAAACCCGCGGTGACCCCCGTCTCCCTGGACCTGAGCAGGCCGTTCACCGTCACCGGCGCCCCGGCCCCCGCCACCCTCCGGTTCACCCTCAGCGCCGCCGGGGTCGACCTGGACACAGTCGAGGTGCCGGTCACCCCGAACCCGGACGGCACCTTCACCGCCACCGTCGAACCCCGGCCGCTCACCCGCTGGCTCGTCGGCGGCGCCGCCACCGGCACCCTGGACACCGGCACGGGCGAACCCCAGCGGTTCGCGGTCCGACCGCCGCAGGCCCCGATCGCCAGCGCGATGGGCGGCGGCAGCCTGCTGCTGGCCCTGTTCGCCCTGGCCTACCTCGAATCGGTCATGCGCACCCTCCGCCGCGGCCACCGCCGCCCGGCCGCCCCGGTCGCCGCGCTCCCGCTCGGCGCCGTGCTGGGCCTGGGCGTGTGGCTGTTCGTCTCCACCCTGGGTGCCCGCGAGCCGTCCGCGGGGTACGCCACCGGGGCCGCGGTCGCGGGCGCCCTCGGCGCGGCCGCCCTGGTCCTGGCCACCGCGTGGTCGGCCCGCCGCCGGGCGTCCTGAGGCGCGGCCTCAGGCGAGGCGGTCGCGCAGGCTGTCGACCATGTCCCGTTCGACGTCGGCGAGGCTGATGCCCGGGTCGCGCAGGTGGGTGTGCACGACCTCGGCCGGGGTCGGCTGCGCGGTGGCGTCGGGCCAGGAGGCCGGGTCCCAGAGGGCGGAGCGGACGAACGCCTTCGGGCAGTGCGTGAACACCTCGTCCGGCCGGACCACCAGCGCCGCCCTGGGCGCCTTGCCGACCGCGGTGAGCGACGCGAGCAGTTCCGGCCGCCTGCTCACGCACGCCGCCCCGTTGACCCGCAGCGTCTGCCCGCGCCCGGGGATGACGAACACCAAACCGACCCGCCCGGTCACCACGACGTTGCGGAAGGTGTCGATCCGCCGGTTGCCGGTGGCGTCCGGGACGACCACGGTCCCGTCACCGAGCACCGACACGAACCCCGGCGGCCCACCGCGCGGCGAGACGTCGCAGCGGCCGTCGGCGTCGGCGCTGGCCACGAACACCAGCGGCGCCAGCGCGATCAGCCGCCGAGCCATGTCGTCGACGGTGTCGATCTCCTTGGCCCTGCCCTGCCCCGCGGGTTCGGGGTAGAGCTCCCGCAGCTCGTCGATGTCGGTGATGGCGTCGGTGAACAGGTCGTCGGTCACCCGGGGACGCTATCCGGGCGCACCGGCTCGCGGTAGTGACACCGACGACGGCCTGCCACAGGAACGACCCCATGGGGCCCCTCGGCCCCGCCTCCGTCACCTGGCGCGTCATGGCGGACGCCCGCACGGCGCTGTGCGGCGGCCGGGTGCTGCTCGTGCAGGTGGCCCACCCGGCCGTCGACGCGGCCGCCAACCACCTCACCTTCCGGCACGCCCCGTGGCCGCGCCTGTGGGACACGGTGAACTCCGCCTCCGCCTCACCTACGGCGGCGCGAGGGCCCACGCCGAGTCCACCCGACTGCACACCCTCCACCGCGAATGGCGCCATCTCGGTCGCATCCTCGGCATCCCCGACCACACCATGCCCCGCGACCACAAGGACTTCCGCGCCTACGTCGAGGAGAAAACCGCCACCCTGACGGCAAACCATCCCATACAGGACGTTCTGCACTCACTCATCGGCGCGGTACCGCCACCCACCAAGTGGTTCCCCAAACCGTTGTGGCACCACCTGCCCACCCGCCCATCCGTAAATTGGTCCACAATGGACGACTGTCGCTTCGCCCGTCAGTCCGACCGCATCCGCCGTACCGTGTCGGCCCTGCCCGCCTGGGCCAGCCAGTACCCCGCCGCCACCTCCGCCTACGCGTCAGCCCGGTAATCCCCGCCGTGGTGGGGCGGGCACATGGACCTGCCCGCCCCACCACGGCCGTCAGCGCCCTCCCCGGCGTTCCAGTTCAGCTGCCAGCCGGTCGATCTCGGCGGCCTCGTCGATCCGGCGCCGGGCGGAGTTGGCCCGGTCGGTGGCGGTCATGGCCGCGATCCTGTCCCGCAGCTTGCGGTCGGACTGCCGCATCTGGATTTCCAGGTCAACACCATCGCGGTTCTCGTGGACGTGCATGTGCTTGTCGTGCAACCGCTTCGCACCCTCCAACTGCCGGGTGACCTGCTCGTCGTAGGCGGTCGTCCCACCCATGAGCTTGGTCAGGACCGGCAGGCAGTCCAGCGCGACCAGCAGCAGCCGGAGCACCCACTGGGCGACCTCGGCGAACAGGTCGCGGTCGGCGACGCGCCCCATGGCGCTCACCTGGTCCAGGATGTCGACGCCGACCAGGTTGGCCCGCTTCTCCTCGACCTTGGCGGTGATGTCCTCGCCGATCCGCACCGCCGCGCCCGCGCGGGAGCGGGCGACCTGGTCGGTGAGGTCGGTGACCTTCTGCTCCAGACCGAGCTGCTCGACGTGCAGCCTCTCGATCTGGTTGTCGACGCGGAACTGGTCGGCCTTGGCCCGGTTCCGGAGGCACTCGCCGCCCTCACCGGGCACGGCGGTCAGGCCCGGCCCCGCTCGGCCCGCGCACTCGTCGCGCGCCAGCCGCTCCAGCTCGGCGTGCTTGGCGTCCAGGTCGACCAGCACGCCCTTGGCCCGGTCCCGGATGGCGGTGGCCTCTTCGAGTTGCGACTCCAGCGCCTGCGGCGTGTCACCGGGGTTCAAGCGGTACCCGTCGCAGGCCGGGTCCTGGTTGAGCCCACCGGTGGCCGGGTTGCACACCCGCAGCGTGCTCTGGTAGCCCTCGACCTCCGCCTTCCGGAATTCCTTGATCTCGGCGGTGATCGAGGAGCCGAACACCCAGAGCACCAGCGGTTCGGCGATCACCAGGCCGAGCAGCACCGAGAGCACCAACCTGGGCGCGAAGACCCGCAACCGCCCGTGGCGGCTGCTCCCGTTGGTGCTGGTGATCAGCCAGCTGTCGACAGTGATGATGATCAAGCCCCAGAACAGGCCGAGCGGCACCAGCAGCCACGGGGACACCGCACCGACCGTCGCCATGGCGATGGTCATCGAGAACCCGGCGAGCACTCCGGTGTTGAGCACGATCAGCCCCAGCCGGGTGTAGCGGGGTCGCTCCTCCGGCACCCAGTCGAGGATGTCCTCCTTGACGCCGACCAGCCTGCGCAGCACCACCGGGAGACCCCGAGCGGGCCGGACCGGCCGGTACAACCCCGGCATCGCCTCATTGGTCAGCGACGACCGGACGGGACGCGGGTCCAGCTCGGGCGGGGACGCGAGATCAGTCGGCATCTTCTTCCCTCACCATCTCGTCGGCTTCGCGGTCCAGGCCCGCGAAGCCGTTTGCCGGGGATCGATCCCGGTCGGGCTCCGGCAGGGCCGGGGCCTCCTGCTCCGGTGCGGCGGGAACCGCCAGCATCGAGTTGACCACCGAGTCCAACCGCAGGTTGGCGGTGGCGAGGTGGCCCTGCTCGGCCAGCTCCTTGATCACTGCCAGCTTGGCGTGCAACTGCTGGCGCTGGTCCTCGCGGTCCATCTTCCGGTCAGCACGCACCCACTCGGCCCGCTTGATGCTGTCCTCGCGGTGCGCCGCGATCCGCAACCGCTCGCGCTCGCGCTGCCACTCGGTCTCCCGGCGCCGCTCGACCCGCTCGGCCTCGGCCTCGGTGAGCCGGTCCTGCCGCCGGGTCTCGTGGATCGCGGCCAGGCCGTCGGCGAGTTCCTTGGCGGTGATCTCCTTGCTCGAGTAGGCGAGCGCCAGCGCCCGCACCGGGTCGTCCGCGATCGCCTCGGCAGCCTTCGCCTGCTGGAACAGCTCGTACTCGCGTCGTTCGGCATCCATCTCCAGCTCCCGCTGCTGGCCCTCAGCGGCGAGCCGGGAGTCCCAGAGCTCGCGGTCGGCGCGCAAGCTCTGCTCCTGCAACAGCTGGGTGGTGACGATGTCGTGCTGGGTCCGCAGCCGCTCGGATTCCAACGCGTGCTGTGCGGCCACCTCGCGCCGCGACTGCTCCAGGGCTGAGAGCTCCTCCGGTGTCATCACCTCGACGCTGGCGAGGGCCACCTCCACCCCGGGGAACTGCGGCGGTGTGACCTCCAGGTACGCCATGACCTGGGTGCTGAGCTTGCGCCGGATCTCGTTGATCCGGGAGATCGGGTAGTCCAGCCCCAGCTCGAACAGCCGCTGGTGACCGCGCAGGTAGGCGCGCAGCATGCCCGCGGCCTCCTGCGCCCCGCTGCGCACCACCGAGAGCGGGTCGGTGACCGAGCACAGGAAGGTGGCGAGCACGGTGAACGACGACGCGTCCTGCGACGGTATGGTCAGGTTCACGACCACCGCCACGTCCCGGGCCACGTCCACGACGGACACGTGCGAGGCGTCCACGACGGTGGATGAATCCAGGGGCATGGTGAAGTTGTCGACCACGTAGTCACCCCGCACCCGGTAGACCAAGCGGTGGTGGGCAGCCAGGTGTGGGATCTCGTCGGTGGTGCGACCACTGCGGCCGCGGCCGAACATCCGCTTGCGCGGGAGGGGGTCGAGTACTACCTGTCGGACGATCGGGTAGGGCTGTGCCATGTCCAGTTCCTAAGCTCCGGTGGGGAATTCGGTCAGCACGGTCAGCAAGGCAGCGAGCACGGGCCCGATGGGCACCCCTTTCCGCGCTGCGAGGGTTTGGAAGTCGCTGCGCAGCGCGGGTGGTTCGTCAGGGGGCAGGGTGGCGCCCAGCGCACGGCCGAGCCGCTCGGCGATGTCGAGCGCGTCCGGGCCCGCGGTGTCGAGGGCTTGGCGCAGGGCGGTGAGGGCGGCGAGCCGGGTGGGGCGGTAGCACAGGACCGACGCCCACAGCTCGGCCACGAGATCGATCCGGTCCGGTGCGGACACCAGGAATTCCACGAACGCGGCACGTCCGTCGCGGGCGGACAGCACCGCGAGGGTGGCCCGGATGGCGATCACCAGCAGGCGCCGATCGGCACTGCTGCGGCTGAAACGGCGCAGCTTGGTGCGCAGCACGGACAGCACGATCCCGGCGTCGGCGGTATCGTGGACCAGCCTGCTGAACAACGCGGCCAAGACCATTTCCACGTTGCCCGAGGCGGTGTGGGACTGCACGCACAGCTGCCACAGCCGGTTGGCCGCATCGTGCGGGTACCGGACGCCGATGTCGCCGCTGAAGGCCATCGCCCCGGCCCAGCGCCGAGCCGGGCTGCCCCTGGTCACCCAGGACGTCGCCACCCGCAACGCCGCGGACGCCAACGGCTCCCGGTAGGCCATGGCCCATAGGGTCTGCACGGCCGTGTGCTGACCACCCGCCCCGACCTCACCGCCCGCCCACCGCTCCAGCAGCGGCAACGCCTCCCCGAAGGACACGTCGGCCAGCTCCGCCAGTCCGACCGCGACCGGGTCCCCGTGGCGCCCCGCAACACCGTTGAGCCAGTCCCGCACCGCGTCCCAGAACCGCACGTCCAGCCTCGCCCACAGCTGGGCCAGCACGTGCCGGTGGTAGGCGGGGACGGTGAAGCACAGCGCGGTCTGCTCGGCGCCGTACTGGTCGCGGTAGCGTACGGCGGACACCAATTCGTTCTCGTTGAACAGGGTGCTCCTACGCTGCCGCAACCGATCCTCGACGGCGGCCAACTCGCCCGGGCGGACTTCGGGATCGTGGTGCTCGTAGTGCTCCACGAGCTTGTGCAGCATGGACTCGTAGGTGCGCTCGTCCGTGCCGACCGCGAACGCCAACGCGGCGACCTCCAGGACCTGCCGCCGGGTCGGTCCCGCCGCGAACCAGTCGGCCACCACGTCACCCGCCCTGCCGTCGAGGTGCGTGACCGCGGCGTCCGGTGACTCGCCCGCGGCGAGGCGGCGAGCCAGCTCGATGACGTCGGACACCCGGTTCACCGAGCACAGAACCTCGTGGAGGGTTTCGGGCCACTCGTGCGGCCAGTGCGCCCGCAGCACCCGCTCGGGTTCGACCATCACCCAGTCGACGTGCGTCGTGCCGTCGGCGGGGTTGGAGGCCTCGTTGCCAACGGTGGCCACCAGGTACGCGCCCTCGTCCTGCACCCGGTCACGCACCAGCCCCCAGTCGAAGTCGGAGTCGTCGGCGTCTGCCACCCGTCGGTCGGCCACGAGATAACCCGCGCCCCGGTCGTAGTCCCGCTGGGCGAGCTCCGACAGCGTCACCTGCGGGGACAACGCGTAGAGGGTGCTCGCGCCGACCTCGCGGAGCATGGTCAGCGCCGCCGTGCGCTTGCCGCTGCCGCGGAGCCCGCGCAAGACCACCACTCGATCCCGGTGCAGCCTGCCGAGCGCCACGTCGAAGCGGGGCGGGGTGACGAAGCGGTCGAGCGCCGCCCGCACGACGGACTCCTGGACCCGGCCGGTGGCCCTGGTCAACGGACTGGCGGACACACCGTCAACACCGAAGTTGGCGGCGTTCATGTAGAACGTCCCGCTCATGGTGTTGCGGACCGAGTGGAGCGCGCCAGGGTGCTCGAGGGTGTTCGGCGCCTCCTTGTCGGGCGGTGGGTCTTCGACGGGCTGGTCGGGTGGTTCCGGTTCAGCCGTCATGGCGATCACCGGTCTGGATGCCGAAGTTGAACGCGGTGCCGTGCAGGGTGCCCTGCACCACGTTCCCGCCGTGCACACCACCGTTGACCACGACGCGCGCCTTGGTGGGAGCGGCGGCGTCGACGCTCGCGGGGATTTCGGCGGCTGTGCCCGCATGACCGGCACCCGAGGCGTCCGAGCTCTCACCGGAGAGGTCGAGCGCGTGCGCGTCGCCACCGGGGACGGACAACCACGCGACTTCCGCGCCCTCCTTCGTCTCGTACTCGACCTGGCGGAACGCCTGTGGTTGCAGGGAAGTGTGTGACTGGACGACCAGGTCGAAGTAGATCGTGCGGGAGACCAGCAGCACCAGGTCGGCGGCCGAGGCCGCCTTCAACGCGGCGCGTGCGGGTCCGCTGTCGACCATCCGGGCGACCACGACGACACCCGCACCGGGGTACCCGTTGTCGCCCGTCGCAACGAGTCCTTGGTGGACGGCCAACCGCAACCGCAACCGGGGGGAGTCGCCGCGGTCGCCGCCGTTGTAGTCGCGCAGCGCCCGGACCAACTCGCGGGGGAACGCGTCCACGGGTGCGACCTCCGAGGAGCCCGGCGCCAGGATGATCAGCATGCCGTCGCCCGCGGCCTGCCGGTCCGCGGCGGCCAGGTCCACCCCGGCCCGCCCGGCGGCCTCGGCGACGACCTGGGTCAACGCGCGCTGCAGCTCCAACTGCTGGTGGTCGCCACGTGAGCCGTATGCCTGGGCGTCCAGGCTCAGCAGCACACGTCGATGAAAGGGTTCGGTCACGTCGGTGTCCTCGCGCAGTGGGGGTGTGGGGAGAAGTGTGGGGACAGAACCGGTGTGGAACTACGGATAAATACGGATTCCGACTCAGTTCTCGCCTGCGAGCTCGCGCAACCCGGCGAGGTCGGTGATCGTCGGCCGTTGGTACTCGGTGCTGAGCACGCCCGCCCGGCGCAGTTCGGCCACCGCCCCGGCGGCGGCATCGGCACCAGCACCGATGAGCCTGCCCAGCTCCGCCTGCGACAGCTTCACACCGAGAGCGATGCCGCCCACCGCGCCGTGGCCGTGCCGCTCGGCCAGTTCCAGCAGCACCCGCGCCAGGCGGACCCGCACGACGTAGCCACCGAAGTCGAGCCTGCGGCGGTTGGCCCAGTCGAGCCGGTCGGCCAACACGCGGCTCAGCGCCTCCCACGCCACCGGCTCGGCGCGCAGGAAACCGAGGAACCGCTCGTGCGTCACGGCGTGCACAACGGTCTCGGTGCACGTCGTGACCGTCGCGGACCGCCTGCCGTCGTCCCGCAGCGCCGCGAGTTCACCGACGATGTCACCCGCCAGTCGAATGCCGAGCAGGCTCTCGGTTCCATTGGGCGTGGTCGCGGTGACCTTCACGCACGCTGCCGAGTCCCGGTCTGCGGACTCGAGCAGGAAGACGCTGGTGTTGTCGTCCCCCTGGGTGATCAGTCGCTCGCCCGCCCCCAGCACGCGCGACCTGCCCAGGTCCAGCAACGCGGGCGCCACCGGGCCCAGCCTGGCCAGGAACGTCCCGGGCAGCCACCTGCCCGCCACAGCCGCCTGCATGGGAGCCCTCCCGCGGTACCGACGTGAACTCGAAGACAGTCGCCATGAGCACGAAGGGAGTAAAGAGGTTGCCGGATTACCGATCGAAGCGAGAATCCGACACCCAGCACCAGCAACGTGCCCCAGGTCACTCCACCTTCTCTGCACGGAGGCGCCGCAGCCTTCGAGAGAAAGGCCCACAGCGCATCTGCCACCGGGGCATCGGCTCACCTGCGATCCAGCAGTGGTCGTCAACGCGAACAGAGGCGGGAACGACAGAGGGGTTGTCCCGGGTGAACCGGGACAACCCCTCTGACCTGCGAGCCGCCTAAGGGAGTCGAACCCTTGACCTATTCATTACGAGTGAATCGCTCTAGCCGACTGAGCTAAGGCGGCGTGCTCGTGACCCACTATACCGTCACCCTGCCGCGTCACCAGCAGGGGTATCCGTCGTTTACCGGGTGTGCGCCCGGCGACCCGGGTGACAGCAGAACCCGCTCGTAGGAGGAACGGCACCATGCGTCGACGTCTGCCCGCGGTCCTGGCCCTGCCGGTGGCCGCGTCGGTGTTCGCTCTGGCCGCGGGGCCCGCCGCGGCTCAGGTGGAGACGACGCCGGTGCCCGCGCCGGGCAACCCCGGCGCCCCGCCCGCGTCCGCGCCCGCCTCGCCGCAGCCCCTCGGGCACGCGGTGGGCGACGCCGGGACCGGGCTGGCGGTGATCCGGGTGCTGCCGAACTCGACCCCGACCAAGGCGATCCTGCCGGGTGCCGCGGACAAGCTGCCGAAGCAGGCCGCGGTGGAGCTGGGCTTCGGGCTGGCCAGCGCCCAGGCGAACTCCGAGGCGTACCTGGCCTACGAGAAGTCCATCGCGCAGGCCTCCCCCGGTGGCATCGCCGTGCAGGGGTCGAGCCCGCAGGCCCCCGGCTCACTGGCGCAGACGGCACCGCCGAACAACGAGGCCCCGCTGACCGGTGGCATCAACCCGCCGTCCACCCCGCTGGACACCTTGGTGAAGGTCGGCGCGCTCAACGGCTCGGTCTCCGCCAACTGGAGCGACGCGCTCGGTCCGTGCGTCGACACGATCTCCGACGCCTCCACCAGCATCGCGAGCATCTCCGCCCTGAACGCCATCCCGACCCTGCCCGGCGTCAAGGACCTCACCGGTGCGTTCGACGCCCCGAACCTCGACGAGGCCGCGGACAACACCGTCGTCGAGCAGCTCAAGAACCTGGCGGGTCCGCTGAGCACCCTGGGCGGTGTCCTCGGCGGCCAGGGCAGCGCGGGCGGCGGCTCGGTCCTGAGCCTCCCGAACACCCTCTCCGCCCGTTCCGTGGTCAAGCTGGTCGACATCCCCGGCTCCCCCAACAAGGCCGTCCAGTCGACCTCGACCCTCCAGGTGGCGGCGTTGAAGCTGCTGGCGGGCACGCCGTTCGAGATCTCCATCAACGTGGTCAGCCAGCCGACCCTCCAGGTCACCTCGACCGGTGACGCGGCGACCTCGGCGGTGCAGTACACCGCCCCGGTGCTGGAGGTCACCCAGGGCGGCAAGAGCCTGGGCAGGCTCGACGCGGCCAACCCCAAGCTCGACATCCCGATCAGCCTGCCGCTGCCCGGCGCCGACGACCTCCCCGGCCTCGGCGACCTCGGCAAGCTGCCGATCGTCGGCGACCTGCTGGGCGACGGCTCACCGCTGCGGGACGCGCTGTCGAAGGGCCTGCAGAAGCTCGACCTGGGCGTCCTCCGCCTGGCGGTCGCGGGCCTGAACCAGACCGGCGCGGCGGCCACCCAGCCGTTCAAGGGCTACCAGCTCGGCGCCACCGCCCGCATGGTCGACCTCCAGGTCCTGCCCACGGAGGCGCTGGGCCTGCCCAACCTGCCCTCGGCCCTGGCCCAGGTCTCCCTCGGCGAGCAGGTCGCCAGGGCCTACGCCCCCGAGGGCGGCGTCGTCTGCGGCACCGCGTCGGCCCCCCAGGCCCCGCCCGCCCCCGCCCCGCAGGGCTCGGCGACCCCGCAGCTCGCCTACACGAACGCCGCCTACCACTCGGTCCCGCTGTTCTGGACCGGCACGGCCATGCTGCTGTTCGGCGTCGTCCTCGTCGCCGCCCTCCCCACCCGCCGCCGGAAGACGACCGACTAGCGCCCCCGGGCCGGGGCGCGTTCGGGGCGCCCCGGCCCGGTCCTCCCCGTCCCCCACCCCGCACGCGCCCCCCACCGACCGCAACCCGTCCACCCCACCTGTGGACACGCCCCCGAGTTGTCCACAGCCAAGATCCACACCACCCCAAAACCACATCCCCGCAGGTAGAATGGCCCCAAGGGCCGCGAATCCCCTCGGGAGGGTGGGGGTTGTGGATGGTGACGCGCGCGCGAGGAAAAGCAGCGGCTGAGCTTGTTCCGGCCAGGGCGTGCCCTGCGAGCTGGTGATCAGGGGGCTGCGAGCGGCGCGATGTGGTTGGGCGGTGCTTCAACTGGCGCGAGCAGTTTCAGGATCTTGCCAGCCGCTGCGCGGAGCGATCCTCCTGTCACCAGGCCGAACCCACCTCGCCGCGATCAGCCTCCGGCTCCGATGAGCCTTGCGGGGCACGCCCCAGCCGCGGCGGTTCTGCGGTGCCGCTGGTTCCCCGCAAAGCCGCGCCCATCCCGATCGGCGACCCGAACCGCCCAGACGGCCGGAGCCC
Source organism: Actinokineospora spheciospongiae (assembly GCF_003182415.1). Classification (NCBI taxonomy): domain Bacteria; kingdom Bacillati; phylum Actinomycetota; class Actinomycetes; order Pseudonocardiales; family Pseudonocardiaceae; genus Actinokineospora; species Actinokineospora spheciospongiae. The sequence goes on from NZ_QHCP01000002.1 coordinate 747,195, forward strand.
GCCGCTCCGTACGCCCTTACATCCTTAAGTCCTTAAGTCCTTAAGTCCTTAAGTCCTTAAGTCCACACGGGCCAGGGTCAGCCGAAGTGCATCGCCGAGACCATGGCCTCGATGGCGATGCGCGGCTTCACGTTCTGCTCCAGCGCCTCCCGGCACGCGAGCACCGCTTCGAGCCTGCGCAGCGTCGACTCCGGCGTCCAGGAGCCCGCGGCCTGGGCGGAGCCCTCGGCGTGGTCCGGGTGGTTGAGCGCGACCGAGGCGCCCGCGTGGGTGACCAGGACGTCCCGGTAGAAGCCCGCCAGGTCGACCAGGGCCAGGTCGAGGGCGTCGCGCTGGGTCCGGGTGGCGCGGGACTTCTGGCGCTTCTCCAGTTCCTTGATGGCGCCCGCGCTGCCGCGGGTGGCCGACGCCGCTCCCTTGCCGGTGCCGCCGTGGCCGAGGGCGGTCTTGAGGGCGTCCCGCTCGGCCTCGTCGCGGGTGCCGCTGACCTCGCTGGCGTCGGTTTCGGCGGCTTTGACCAGGTCGTCGGCGCAGTCGAAGACGTCGGAGAGCCTGCGCAGGTGCAGGGGGATGCGCAGCACCTTGGCCCGCCGGTCCCTGGCCGCCGGGTCGGTGGCGAGGCGGCGGGCGCGGCCGACGTGCCCGCCGGACACCGAGGCCGCCCACGCCGCGGTGTCGGTGTCCACCCCGTCGCGCAGCCGGAGCACCTCGGCGATGGCCGGGGCGGCGGGGGTGCGCAGGGCGATGGCCCGGCAGCGCGAGCGGATGGTCACGGACACGTCGTCCGGGTGGTCCGACGGTGCGCAGAGCAGGAAGACGGTCCGCGCCGGGGGTTCCTCGACCGCTTTGAGCAGGGCGTTGGCCGCGCCCTCGGTGAGCCGGTCGGCGTCGGTGATGATCACGACCTGCCAGCGCCCGCCGGTGGGCCGCCTGGCTGAGGTCTGCACCAGGGCGCGCATCTCGGCCACCGAGATCGACAGCCCCTCCGGGACGACCATCCGCACGTCGGCGTGGGTGCCGGACATGCTGGTGTGGCAGCCCTGGCACTCCCCGCACCCCGGTTCCCCCGGGGTGGTGCACTGCAGCGCCGCCGCGAACGCCCGCGCCGCCACCGACCGGCCCGACCCGGGCGGCCCGGTGAACAGCCAGGCGTGCGTCATGCCCGCCGCCGTCCCGGTGCCGTCGACCAACCCGCGCGCGGCCACCGCGGCGGTCCCGAGGACCCGCACCGCGTCCGGCTGCCCGACGACCTGGGACCAGACGCCCATCAGCCCATCACCTCACGAATCCAGTGGGTCATCCCGCGTCGACGGGGGTCTTGACCGGCTCGTCCTCGGCGAAACCGGGCACGTTCCTGGTCACCAGCGCCACGTAGACCGCCGCGGCGACCCGGGCGGCGACCTCGTCGGCCGAGCCGTCGCCGTCGACCACGACGTACCGGTCGGGGTCCGCGGCGGCCATGTCGGTGAGCACGCCCCGGACGTGCCAGTGGTGCTCGACGCTGCCGGGCCGCGGCGGCAGCGCGGCCGGGTCGCGGTCGAGCAGGATCGTGATGTCCGGCCGCAGCCGCGAGGTGGCCCAGTCGGCCAGCCCCTCCAGCTCGGCGGAGTCGAGGTCGGCCGCGGCGGACAGGTGCGCCAGCGGGCTGTCGACGAAGCGCTCCATGACCACCAGCGCGCCGCGGTCCAGGGCGGGCCGGATCTCCCGTTCCACCAGGTCGGCGCGCACGGCGGCGGCCACCAGCGCGTGCGCGCGGGCGCTGGAGAGCTGCGCCCCGGACAGCACCGCGCGCAGCTTCGCGTCGTCGAGCACCGGGTCCGTGGCGAGCAGGACCTCCTTGCGGCCGGGCCCGCGCAGCCAGTCGGCGAGCCGGTGCGCCTGGGTGGAGGTGTCGAAGTGCGTGTTGCCCTCGACGGCGATCAGCAGCCCGGTGCTGCGCCGCGGTTTGCCGCGCACCGCCGAGAGCAGGTCGGACAGGATGCTCTCCGAGCGCCGGTCGTCCATCTGCCGGTAGGCGATCACGCCGACCAGCGCGGCGATGATCCCCGCGCCGAGCAGCACCGGCCGGGTGCCGTCGACCACCATGTCCCGGCCGAACACGGTGATCGTGTGCGGCCGGACCAGGCCGACCAGGAGCGGTGTCAGCGCCATCGAACCGGCCAGGATGAGCTTCATCATGGACTGGTAGATGGCGTTGATCCGGCCGCGGATGGCGTCCTCGACCTCGGTGCCGATGATCGTCACCCCGGTCAGGAAGGCCGCGCCCGCGCACGCGCCGAGCAGCACCACGAACGGCAGCGTCACGACCGGGTGCGGCGAGATCGCCAGCATGAGCTGCGACAGGCCCGCGATCACGATGGCGATGCCGAACATCCGGTTGCGCGGCAGCCTGCGGGCCAGCTTCGGCGACCCGGTCATGCCCAGCACCAGGCCCACGAACAGCGCGACGAACAGCAGGCCGAACGTCGACTCGCCACCGCCGAGGCTCTTGCCGTAGAGCTGCGCGGAGCCCACCAGGGCACCGGCCGCGGCGAACGCGCCGACCATGCCGATGAGCAGCCCGCGCACCAGCGGGGTGCTCCGCACGAACCGACCCGCGTCGCGGACCATGGCCAGGAAGCCGGACTTGACCTCCGGCGCGGTCTCCTCCGCGGCCCGCTCGACCGGCTTGGCCACCACCCGGCGCGACAGCTCGGGGATGCGGGTGGCGATGAGCAGGGCGCTGGTCAGGTAGAACAGCGCGGTGAGGATCAGGATGACCTTGACGATGCCGAGGCCGGTGTCGTCGAAGCGCAGGTTGAGGTTGGTGCTGACCCCGTTGATCAGCGCGTAGAGGCCCGCGCCGCTGATCACCGAGATGCCGTAGGTCATCACCAGCCCGAGCTGGTTGGCCGTCTCCACCTGGTCCGGCCTGCGCAGCAGGTTGGGCACCGCGGCGTCCTTCGACGGAATCCACAGCAGCGCGCAGCAGCCGACCAGGAAGTTGCCGATGAACAGCCACAGCGTCGAGCCGACGAGGGCGATCGACAGCAGCAGCCCGAACCGGCCGACGTCGGCGAACGCCATCACCTTGCGCCGGTCGAACCGGTCGGCGAACAGCCCGCCGAGCGGGGCGAACAGCAGCCCGGGCAGCAACTGGGTGAGCACGACACCGGCGAAGGCGAAGCTCTGCGCCTTGTAGCCCTGGGTGAACTGGCTGGCCAGCCCGCTCAGCGCCAGCAGCGCCAGCCAGTCGCCCATGCTGCACAGGTAGGTGACGCCCCAGAGCCTGCGGAAGGGGCGGATGGACAGCACGCTGCGCGCCCGGTAAGCCATCGAGCCCTCGCCGCCGACCGGGGGCTTGCCGTCCCCGGTGTCCCCGTCGCCGCTGATGACAGCCACCCTCTTTCCACGCCGTAGACGCGCCCAGGGTAGCCGGGGTGCGCCGGGTCCCGGGTCATCCCGGAGGTGGACATGACCGTCCACCCCCGGGTGCCGCGGTCTGTCAGCCCTTGGACTTGGCCGGGGCCTTCTTCGCGGCGGGCTTCTTCGCGGCGGTCGTCGTGCGGCGCGCGGGGGTGCGCTTGGGGGCGGGGCCCTTGGCGCGCTTCTCCGCGAGCAGTTCGCTGGCCCGCTCGTCGGTGAGGGTCTCGACGTTGTCGGCCTTGCGCAGCGAGGCGTTGGTCTCGCCATCGGTGACGTACGGGCCGAACCGGCCGTCCTTGACCACCATCGGCTTCTTCGAGACCGGGTCCTCACCCATCTCGCGCAGCGGCGGGGCCGACGCGGCGGCCTGCCTGCCGCGCTTCTTGGGCTCGGCGTAGATCTTGAGCGCCTCGTCCAGGGTCACCGAGAAGATCTGGTCCTCGCCGGTCAGCGACCGGGAGTCGGTGCCCTTCTTGAGGTAGGGCCCGTACCGGCCGTTCTGCGCGGTGATCTCCTCGCCGGAGGTCGGGTCGGTGCCCACCACCCGCGGCAGGGAGAGCAGCTTGAGCGCGTCGTCGAGGGTGACGGTGTCCAGCGACATCGACTTGAACAGCGAGCCGGTGCGCGGCTTGGGCTTCGCCGGGGCCTTGGCGCGGGTCTTCTTGGCGCCCTCGACCGGGGCCGGGGGTTCCTCCGGCTCGGGCAGGACCTCGGTGACGTAGGGGCCGAACCGGCCCTCCTTGGCCACGACCTCGTGCCCGGTGACCGGGTCGGTGCCCAGGCTGCGCCCCTCCATCGGGGTGGCGAACAGCTTCTCGGCCAGTTCCAGGTCCAGCTCGTCCGGCGGCAGGTCCTCGGGCAGGTTCGCCCGCTGCGGCTGGGCCTCGCCCTCGACCTCGCGCTCCAGGTACGGCCCGTAGCGGCCGACCCGGACGACGATGGGGCGGTCCTCGGCGTCGGAGAACACCGGGATCGAGTTCACGACCTTGGCGTCGATGTTGTCCACACCGGAGCCGACGAGCTGCTTGAGCCCGCCGGAGCGGCCCACCGAGCCCTCCGGGCCGACGGTGCCGCCGAAGTAGAACCCGGACAGCCAGTCGGTGCGCTGCTGGGTGCCCGCGGCGATGCCGTCGAGCTCCTCCTCCATGGCGGCGGTGAAGTCGTAGTCGACCAGCCGCTCGAAGTGCTGCTCGAGCAGGCCCACCACGGAGAACGCGATCCACGACGGGACCAGGGCGGAGCCCTTCTTCCACACGTAGCCGCGGTCCTGGATGGTGTTGATGATGGAGGCGTAGGTCGACGGGCGGCCGATGCCCAGCTCCTCGAGCGCCTTGACCAGGCTGGGCTCGGAGTAGCGCGGCGGCGGGCTGGTGCTGTGCCCGTCGGCGGACAGGTCGGTCGCGGTGACCGCGTGGCCCTTGGTCAGCAGCGGCAGCCTGCGCTCGGAGTCGTCGGCCTCGCCGCCCTCCTCGGAGTCGACCGCCTCGACGTAGGCGCGCAGGAAGCCGGGGAAGGTGATGGTGCGACCCGAGGAGGAGAACACGCACTCCTCGCCGCTGGAGGCGTTGCCGGTGATCCGCACGGTCATGGTGGTGCCGCGCACGTCGGCCATCTGGGAGGCGATGGTGCGCTGCCAGATCAGCTCGTAGAGGCGGAACTCGTCGGTCTCCAGCTCACCGGCCACCTGCCCGGGGGTGCGGAACACCTCACCGGCGGGGCGGATGGCCTCGTGCGCCTCCTGGGCGTTCTTGACCTTCCGGGTGTACTGCCGGGGGGTCGGGTGCACGAACTGGGCGCCGTAGAGGTCGGTGGCCTGCGAGCGGGCCGCGTCGATCGCCGTCTCCGACAGCGTGGTGCTGTCGGTTCGCATGTAGGTGATGTAGCCGTTCTCGTACAGCCGCTGGGCGGTGCGCATGGTCCGGTCCGAGCCGAAGCGCAGCTTGCGGCCCGCCTCCTGCTGCAGCGTGGAGGTCATGAACGGCGCGTACGGCTTGCGGGTGTAGGGCTTCTCCTCGACGCTGGAGACGGTGAGGTGCGCACCGGCCAGGGCCTGGGTGAGCCGCTGGGCCTCGGGTTCGGCGAGCAGCAGCACCTCGGCGCCTGCCTTGAGCTTGCCGTCCTGGCCGAAGTCGCGGCCGGTGGCCAGCCGCACGCCGTCGACGGAGAGCAGCCGGGAGCCGAAGGTGGGCGGCTCGGCCTCCTTGCCCGCGTCCATGGTCGCGGCGATGTCCCAGTAGTTGGCCGCGACGAACGCCATCCGCTCGCGCTCGCGCTGCACCACGATCCGGGTGGCCACCGACTGCACGCGGCCCGCCGACAGCCGCGGCATGACCTTCTTCCACAGCACCGGGCTGACCTCGTAGCCGTAGAGGCGGTCGAGGATGCGCCGGGTCTCCTGGGCGTCGACCAGGTCGCGGTCGAGGTCGCGGGTGTTCTGCGCGGCGGCGATGATGGCGGGCTCGGTGATCTCGTGGAAGACCATCCGGCGCACCGGCACCTTGGGCTTGAGCGCCTCCAGCAGGTGCCAGGCGATGGCCTCGCCCTCGCGGTCGCCGTCCGTGGCCAGGTACAGCTCGTCGACGTCCTTGAGCAGGCTCTTGAGCTCGGTCACCGTGGACTTCTTGTCCGGGGTGACGATGTAGATCGGCTCGAAGCCGTGGTCGACGTTGACGCCGAGGTTGGACCAGGACTCGCCCTTGTACTTCTCCGGCACCTCCGCGGCCTTGCGCGGCAGGTCGCGGATGTGGCCCCGGGAGGACTCGACGACGAAGTTGCGGCCGAGGTAGGAGGCGATCTTGCGGGCCTTGGCGGGTGATTCGACGATCACCAGCCGCCGCAGTTCGGCACCGCCGGTACCTGCGCTTTTCTTCGTCGCTGCCACGCTGTCCCGCTTCCTGTGAACCCCGTACCAAGCCTGCGTCAGCCAGTCAGTGTGCACGCTGATGAGGAAAAGCCCTATTCCAGGTTGCCCAGCGCTGGAGATCGGCCGACCGAGTATGACCCCCTTTCCACCAGTAGCACGCTCAGGACACGGCGCGCATCCGGGAAACGGCGGGCCACTGGTCGGCGCACCCCGGTCCGGTGGGCGGGCCGACCAGTTCCAGCAGCCGGGCCAGCCTGCGCCTGCCGACCACGCGCAGGCCCGGGACCTCGCCCTTCGCGGTCGGGGCGGTGGCCGGCAGGCCGCAGCGCAGCAGGGCCTCGGCCAGCGGGGCGTGGGTGTGCGGGGCGGTCGGGTCGAGGGGCAGCAGGTAGCCCCCGTCGGTCCAGCGCCCGGCCGCGAGCACCCACATGCGCAGCGCGGCGCCGTCGGGGAGGAAGCAGTCGGGGACGGCCTTGCCGCCCGCGGGGTCGGTCCAGGCGCTCGCCAGCGGGGCCAGGTCGCGGCGGAAGGCGGTGCTCAACCGTGGGCCGCCGGACTCCTCGCAGGTTCGGACCTCGGCCGCCACCCCGCGCTCGGCGCAGGCTTTGACCAGGGCGTTCGCCCGCCACTGGTCGTCGACGGGGAGGAGGAGCCGGGCGGTGGCGCGGGCGAAGACGGCCGTGCGCCCCGGCCCGCACAGCAGCCCCGCGAGGTCGGCGACGCCGGGGTGGCTGACCTCCGCGGAGAAGATCGACATCTGCTGCGCCACGACAGGCAGAATAGAACAAGGGTTCGACTGGCGGAAGCGCCCGGAATCGGTTCAGCGACGCAGCGCGGGCACGTCGGCACACTGCGGTGCCTGCTGCGCCCATCGGGTGAATTCCGAATCGGGTTCGACCCGGAGCGGTTCCGGTGGCACCGCCGACGTGATCCGGGGCACCACCTCGGCCAGCGCGGTCAGCGCCGCTCCCGCGCTCGGATCACCCCGCAGGGTGATCAACGCCGCGTCGAGGGGAGCGCGCACGGCGTCGTAGGCGGACGCCGCGCCCGCGGCCACAGCATCACCGCCGGTCACGGGGGATGAGCGCAGCCTGGTCGCGGTGTCCACGGCCTCGGTCAGACCCCGGGTGACGGACGTGAGGTAGGTCTCCACCGCGCTGCGCACCGCGGCCGGGTCGGCGGGGTCGGCAACCGGGGGCGGGGTGGCCAGCACGGCGGACGCCGAGGTCACCGCCGCGCACAGTTCACCCGACCAGGCGATCTTGGCCGCCGGGTCGTCGCCGGTCGTCCCGGTGCACCCGACCGCGGCGGCGAGGACCAGCCCCACCACGGCGGCCCCGGCGCTCAGGACCCCGGGGCGGCGGATGCCGGTTCCAGGGCGACAACGGGGCGACGTGACATTGAGCACTCCTCAGCCGGGGGCGCCGGAAATCGCTCCGATGCTCGCACGCGCGCACCGGGAACGCCGACCGGGGCTCGACCGGCGTGCGCCGGTCGAGCCCCGGTCGGGTGCGGCGGATCAGGGCCGGTTGGCCGCCTCCGCGGGCGCGTCGGCGATGGCCGTGCCGCGCCGCTTGGAGATCACCACGGCCACCACGATCAGCACCAGGGCGACCACCGCGATGCTCACCCGCAGCCCGGTCGAGGCGTCCGCGCCGACCGACCAGCCCACGATGGCGGGCGCGATCAGCACCGAGACCAGGTTCATCACCTTGATCAGCGGGTTGATCGCCGGACCGGCGGTGTCCTTGAACGGGTCGCCGACGGTGTCGCCGATGACCGTGGCGGCGTGCGCCTCGGACCCCTTGCCGCCGTGGTTGCCGTCCTCGACCAGCTTCTTCGCGTTGTCCCAGGCGCCACCGGAGTTGGCCAGGAACACCGCCATCAGCGTGCCGGTGGCGATCGCGCCGCCCAGGTACCCGGCCAGCGGCCCGACCCCGAGGCCGAACCCGACCGCGATCGGCGCCAGCACCGCCAGCAGGCCCGGGGTGGCCAGCTCGCGCAGCGAGTCGCGGGTGCAGATGTCCACGACCCTGCCGTACTCCGGCTTGCCGGTGCCCTCCATGATCCCCGGGATCTCCCGGAACTGGCGGCGCACCTCGAACACGATCGCGCCCGCCGCCCTGGTCACCGCGTTGATCGCCAGGCCGGAGAACATGAACACCACCGCCGCGCCGATCAGCACGCCGACCAGCACGTCCGGGCTGAACACCAGGAACGCGGTCGGGTCGAACGTCTCCCCGGCCTTCACCAGCGCCTTGCCGATGGCGTCCTGGTAGGAGCCGAACAGGGCGGTCGCCGCCAGCACCGCGGTGGCGATGGCGATGCCCTTGGTGATGGCCTTGGTGGTGTTGCCGACCGCGTCCAGCTCGGTGAGGATCTTCGCGCCCTCGTCGGTCACGTCGCCGGACATCTCCGCGATGCCCTGGGCGTTGTCCGACACCGGCCCGAAGGTGTCCATGGCGACGATCACGCCGACCGTGGTCAGCAGCCCGCAGCCCGCCAGCGCGATGGCGAACAGCGCCACCACGACCGAACCGGACAGCAGGAACGCGCCGTACACCGCCGCGCCGATGACCAGCGCGGTGTAGACCGCCGACTCGAAGCCGACTGAGATGCCGGACAGGACCACGGTCGCCGCACCGGTCAGCGAGGTCTTGCCGACCTCCTTGACCGGCTTGTACTCGGTGCCGGTGTAGTAGCCGGTCAACCAGAGGATGACCCCCGCCAGCACGATGCCGATGATCACGGCCACCGCGGCGATCAGCGCCGGGTTGCCCGCGGTGCTCGCCTGGGTGCCGTCGGTCAGCGCGGAGAACGAGCTCGGCAGGAAGATGAACGCCGCCGCGGTGCACAGCACGGCCGAGATCAGCGCCGAGATGTAGAACGAGCGGTTGATCGTCGTCAGCCCGCTCTCCCCCGCCCTGGCCCTGGTGATGTAGACGCCGAGCATCGCGGTGACCACGCCGAGCGCCGGGACGATCAGCGGGAACAGCAGGCCCTTGGAGCCGAACGCGGTGGAGCCCAGGATGAGCGCCGCGACCAGCGTGACCGCGTAGGACTCGAACAGGTCGGCCGCCATGCCCGCGCAGTCGCCGACGTTGTCGCCCACGTTGTCGGCGATGGTCGCCGCGTTGCGCGGGTCGTCCTCGGGGATGCCCTGCTCGACCTTGCCGACGAGGTCGGCGCCCACGTCGGCGGCCTTGGTGAAGATGCCGCCGCCGACCCGCATGAACATCGCGATCAGCGCGGCGCCGAAGCCGAAGCCCTCCAGCACCTTGGGCGCGGCGCCGGTGTAGACCAGCACCACGATGGCCGCCCCGAACAGGCCGAGGCCGACCGTCGCCATGCCCACGGCGCCGCCGGTGCGGAACGCGATCCTGGTGGCGGTCTCCCGGCCCCCCTGCTCGTTGGCCGCGGCCGCGACGCGCAGGTTGGCCTGGGTGGCCAGCCACATGCCGAGGTACCCGATGGCGAACGAGAAGACGGCGCCGACCAGGAAGAACAGCGATCGTCCTATCCGTTCACCACCGCTGTCGGCCGGTAGCAGGAACAGCAGCAGGAACACCACTGTGCCGAAGACCAGCAGGGTGTTGCGCTGTCGCTTGAGATACGCCGCCGCGCCTTCCTGGACCGCCCTGGCGATGTCCTGCATCTTCAGGGTGCCCTGGCCCGCGGCCAGGACCTCCCTGATGAGGACGTACCCGACGGCGAGCGCGGCTAGGGCGATCACGGCGACCACGACGACGACACCGCGGTCGCCGCCGGTGAGTGTCAGATCTGCCGCGAGGGACTGCCCGGACATCCGGCCTCCTGAGGATCTGCCTGGTGTTCAGCGCCGGCCGACCGCCACTACCACACGACGTCCACCGACCCCGTTTGCACGTGTGGGCCACCACAATCAGTGGTCCGCTCGGGAGTCTATTGGTAAAGCGGATCACTGACGCGAATCTGTTCCACACCGTGCACCCTCCGTTATGCAACACCGTCGTAGTGTGATCGAAATCTCATGATCACACCGCGTGTCGCCCCGCGGAGCACGGGAACCTCGTACACCTGTGCGAAAATCGGGGGGTGCGTGTCGAGTCGGCCACAGATCTCCCGGCGGTCGCGGCTCTCCCGGCGGGCGCGGCGGAGCCGGACCGGGGCACCCACCTGCTCAGGCGGGTGCTCGCCGGGGTGCCTGCGGGCGAGGAGCCGCTGACCCACGTCGCCGAGCTGCCCGAGCGGGCGGCCAGGGTGGTCCCGTGGCCGGAGTGGACGCCCGACCCCGTGCGCGCCGCGTTCACCGCGTGCGGCGTGCGCGAACCGTGGTCGCACCAGGTCGAGGCGGCCGAGCACGCGCACGCGGGCCGCAGCGTGGTCATCGCCACCGGCACCGCCTCCGGGAAGTCTCTGGCCTACCAGCTTCCGGTGCTGACCGCCCTGACCGGCGACACCCGCGCCACCGCGCTCTACCTCTCCCCCACCAAGGCCCTCGGCGCCGACCAGTTGCGCTCGGTCTCCGCCCTCGACCTCCCCGGCGTCCGCGCCGCCTCCTTCGACGGCGACACCCCGACCGCCGAGCGCGACTGGGTGCGCGCGCACGCCCGCTGGGTGTTCACCAACCCGGACATGCTCCACCGCGGCATCCTGCCCGCCCACGGCCGCTGGTCGATGTTCTTCCGCCGCCTGCGCTACGTCGTCGTCGACGAGTGCCACTCCTACCGGGGCGTGTTCGGCTCGCACGTGGCCCTGCTGCTGCGCAGGCTGCGCCGGGTGTGCCGCCGCTACGGCGCCGACCCGGTGTTCGTGCTGGCCTCGGCCACGGTGTCGAACCCGGCCGCCTCCGCCACCCGCCTGTCCGGAGTGGACTGCGCAGCGGTCGCCGACGACGGCTCCCCGCGCGGCGCCCGCACGGTCGCCCTCTGGGAACCCCCGCTGCTCGACGACGTGGCGGGGGAGAACGGCGCCCCGGTCCGCCGCTCGGCGGGCGCCGAGTCCGCCCGCATCCTCGCCGACCTGGTGATCGAGGGGGCGCGCACGCTGGCGTTCGTCCGCTCCCGCCTGGGCGCGGAGCTGACGTCGCTCGGCGCCAAGCGCATCCTCGCCGAGGTCGACGCCGACCTGCCCGACCGGGTGGCCGCCTACCGCGCCGGGTTCCTCCCGGAGGAGCGCCGGGCCCTCGAAGCCGCCCTCGCCGACGGCCAGCTCCTGGGCGTGGCCAGCACGAACGCCCTGGAACTGGGTGTCGACATCGCGGGCCTCGACGCCGTGGTGGTCGCGGGCTACCCCGGGACCCTCGCCTCGTTCTGGCAGCAGGCGGGGCGGGCGGGCCGGGCGGGCGACGGCTCCCTGGTCGTCTTCGTGGCCAGGGACGACCCGCTGGACACCTACCTGGTGCACCACCCCGCCGCGGTCCTCGACAAGCCCGTCGAGGCCACCGTCACCGACCCGGGCAACCCGTACGTCCTGGCCCCGCAACTGGCCTGCGCCGCCGCCGAACTCCCGCTGACCGCGGACTGCCTCCCCGACTTCGGCGGCGAGCAGGCGCGGGCGGTCCTCGACGACCTGGTGGCCGAGGGAACCCTCCGCAAGCGGCCCACCGGCTGGTACTGGACCCAGCGCGAACGCCCGCACGGCCTGGTCGACATCCGCGGCTCGGGCGGCGACCAGATCGCCGTGGTGGAAGCGGACTCGGGCCGGATGCTCGGCACGGTCAACCCCGGCAACGCCTGCGCCACCGCGCACCCCGGCGCCATCTACCTGCACCAGGGCTCGTCGTACGTGGTCGACGAACTCGACCTGGAGTCCGGCCTGGCCATGGTCCACCCGGAAACCCCCGAGTGGACCACCACCCCGCGCGAACTGGTCGACATCACGATCCTCGACACGGTGTCGGAGACGGTCCACCCGGCCCTGGGCGGCGGCGAGGTCCGGGTCTGCCTGGGCGAGGTCGCGGTGACCTCGCAGGTCGTCGCCTACCTGCGCAAGCTCCCCAGCGGCGAGGTCCTGGACCAGATCCCCCTGGACCTCCCGGAGAACACCCTCCACACCCGCGCCGTCTGGTACACCCTCACCGAGGACCTGGTGACCGGGAAGGGCCTGGACCGAGCGGGCCTGAAGCGCTCGGAGGTCCCCGGCGCCCTGCACGCGGCGGAGCACGCCGCGATCGGCCTGCTGCCCCTGTTCGCCACCTGCGACCGCTGGGACATCGGCGGCGTCTCCACCGCCCTGCACCCCGACACCGAGCAGCCCACGGTCTTCGTCCACGACGGCCACCCCGGCGGAGCGGGTTTCGCCGACCGGGGCCACGCGGCCCTCATCCCGTGGCTGACCGCGACGAGGAAGGCGATAGCCGCCTGCGAGTGCCCCGAGGGCTGCCCCTCCTGCGTCCAGTCCCCCAAGTGCGGCAACGGCAATGACCCGTTGAACAAGAAGGGCGCCATAGCCGTGCTCACCACAGTCCTCAACACCATCCGGGACTGATCACGCGGACCCGGAGATCCTGCGGGGCCGGAACACAGTGGGCTTGGGAAAGCAGCGAGCGGGAAGCAGCGGGGTGGGAAAAGCAGCGGCGCCGGGGGGCGCCGACAAGATGTCGGCGCGCAACCCCGGCGCGCTGCCTGCCACCGAGCCCGCGGCGATCCGTCTGCGACCGCGGCGCTCGGACTCTGGGAACCGATCGGCGGGGACTACCGGTCGTCGACACCTGGGAGGCGGATGGTGTCGAGCGGATGGCATTCCCGGGGCGGGTTTCGCCGACCGCGGCCTGGTGGCCGCTCGTCCCAGATCCGTGCGCGTGCGGGAGACGGACGCCTCCAGCGGAGCTCGGCTGGCTGCCGGTCCGGCGGCGACACGCACCAGGGGCGGAAGGGGTGTCGCCGTCGCGGACTGGCGGGAGTGGTGGTCCGTGCTCGCGGCGGGCGTGCACGGGATCGACCACAGTGGTCATTCAGTTGTGGGTCTGTCGCACTCGGACCGGAACCGGTCGAGCTAGTCGGCGGTGACCAACTGGGTGGCCAACCGGTCGTAGGTGGGCAGCCCCAACGCGTCGAGCAGCGCGTCCTGCACCACCCGCGACGCCGGGATCTGCCACCCGCACACCTCGGGCTTGACCCGCCAGTGCACGACGCCGTGGCTGGCCGGGCTCGGCGGCAGGGTGATCCACTCACCCGCACCGCGCAGGACCACACCGCTCTCGGCGAGTTCGGCGTCGAGCGCCCGGTCCGAAGTGGTCAGGAACAACCACTTGCTGTCCGGCGTGGCGATGATCGGCACCGGCACCCCCACGGAGCGCAGCACACCCGCGGCCCGGCGACCCAGTTCGACGTCGACCTCGATGGCGTCGTACCCGGCACCGGTGGCCAGCAGCAGGCTGTAGGGCTGCCCGGCCCACCAGGTGGCGACCTGGTCGGACCGGGTGCCGATCCGCGCCTGCCAGTCGTCGTGCACCGGAACCGGCCCGGTGGCCTCGAAGTCCTGTCGGCCCGCCCACTGCGCACCGGCCGGGTAGGTGCCCGGGAGTACCGGCCATCCGCGGAACGCGAGACCGATGGCCTCCGCGCGGAGTTCGACCTGGAACGCCCTGCGCCAGCTATCCGACCTTTCGCTACCGATCATCTCGGGCGGTGCCTCCTCGGGTGGCGGGGGCCGGGTTGGCTCCCTGTGGAGAACTCAACGCCATGGGTGCCCCACACGGAACTCACCGTCGACCACTGGTCGTTTTGGCAAGATGAGCGCCGACAACGAGAACGGCCGACCTAAGCCCAGCCGACCGATCACCGACGCCGCGGCCATCACTCGGACGTGGGCACCCACCGAGCAGCGCCGCCCACCTGGCAGCACTACGGAAAGCGCCACCCACCAGCAGAAACAACCCGCTACACGCTGGGTGACCCACCTCCGCGAACAGTCGGTGAACAACTTCCGCGATGCCGTTCACCGTTCCACGGCGACCGCTTGACCCCCGACCCGATCACACGGGCCCGGCCACCGCGACCGCGCGTCCACTCCTGACTCCCGCCAACACCCCCGGTGGCCGCGCCACCACGACCACGGACACGACGAACCCGTCGACCCGGCACCCGACCACCTCCACCCGCATCCGATCCGCCACCCACCGCGCCCGGTCACAGGCCCACCGCTCCCCGTCGACAGCCCGCCCCGCCCCGGCCAGCGCGGCCAGGTCAGCGGCGGCCTCGGCCCGGTGCCGGGTCACGACGGCCGACCCGAGCAGGACGCCGAACCCCGCCACCACCACCAGCGCCATGATCACCCCCGCCGCCCACACGGTGGCGAACCCGCCGTCGCCCGCCCCACCGCGCCCACACCGCGAGACCGATCCACCCGGCGGAGCTGCGCCCGGAGCGGCAGTGCCCGGCGGAGGCCTGCCCGATGAAGCCGCACCCGGTGCAACGACACCCGGTACAGCCACGCCCGGCGGGGCAGCGCCCAGTGAAGCCGCACTTGGTGCAGTTGTGCCCGGTGCAGCGGCGGTCCGAGCGGGCAGTGCCGGGGCGTTGACCGCGGTCACGGAAGTCCTGATCACGGGAGCACCGGTTCCGGGAGCACCGGTCATGGAATCACCCCCTCCGGTTCGGCGACGGCGTACGCCTCGGCTGTCAGGTCCACCCCGGGGAGCAACCCGCCGACCGGGGCCGCGTGGACCACGACGGTCACCTCGTCACCGGACCGGCGGATGTCGACCGCGGCGCCGGGCGGCGCGATGGCCACCGCGGCGGCGCGGCCGCGCTCGGGTTCGCCGCGGGCGGCGAGCCGCGCGGCTTCCCTGGCGGCGTCGACGCACCGGACCTGCGCGGACAGGGCCGAGATCCCGCCCAGGGCGAAGGCCAGGACGAGCACGATCGCCCCGAGCGCCACCGCGGCCTCCACGGTGACCGCTCCCCGGTCGGCCATCACGGCTCGAACGAGAGGGCCCGCCGCACCAGCCCGAGCAGCCCCGCGGCGACCTCCCCTCCGGTGACGACGGAGTACAGCAGCATCGCCAGCGCCGCGGCGACGAGCAATCCGATCGAGTACTCCACGGTGCTCATCCCGGGATCGGACAGCACCCTCTCCTGTTTGCGCACAACATCTCCCTTCTCAGTGGTGTCAGATCGGTGGTGTCAGAACTGGGTGGACAACCGGGCCACCAGGCCGATGACCACGGGCGCGACCCCCAGGCAGAGAAAGGCGGGGAGGAAGCACAGCCCCAGCGGACCGGTGACCCGCACCGCCGCGCGCTGGGCCTTCTCCTCGGCCAGGTCGGTCGCCTGCTCGCGCACGCCCGCCGCCAGCGCCCGGGCCACCCCGGCGAGTGCCGCCCCGGAGCGGGTGGTGCGGCGGGCACCCCGGGCCAGCTCGGCGGTCTCGGGGCAGGCGAGGGCCACGGCCCACGCGCGCGCCGGGTCGGCACCCATGGCGAGCAGGTCGGCGGTGTCGCGGAGGGCGGCCCCCGCCCGCCCGGGCAGGTCGCCCGCCACCACCCGCACCGCGGTGGGCACCGGCATCCCGGAGGTGAGGCAGGCGGCGAGCAGGTCCCACCCGGCCGCCAACCCGAGCCGGTCCACCGGCGGTGGCCGGGGTCGCAGCAGCCGCACCGCACCCCACCAGGCCCCAGCCCCGACCGCGATCCCGATCCCCACACCGGCGTTCACCGCGACGGCAGCCCCCACCGCGACCCCGGCCACCACCGGCAATGGCACCCGCCACCGCCGACGGACGACTCCGCCCAGCCCCGCCAACCGCTGCCCGGCCCGACCGGGCGGAACCCCGACCACCACCGCCACGGCCAGCAGTAGGAACGACAGGCTCATCACGGGACCCCCCGATTCGCCGACCGCACAGCACCAGCAGCGCCTGCTGTCGGCACCGGACTCATCACACAACTTCCCGGTTCGCCCCGAGTACGAGCGCCACACCGCCGCAAGCGCAACAACAGGCCCATCTCACGACCACCCGGTTCGCCCCAGGTACGAGCGCCACACCGCCGCAAGCGCAACGACCGCAACGACCGGCTCATCCCACGACCTCCCGGTTCGTCTCGGATGCGAGCGCCACACCGCCGCGAGTGCGACTGCCTCGGCGCGGGCTCATCGGAAAACCACCTGGCCGGTCAGGTGCGACGTCCAGGCGACACCCGCCGCGGCGAGCGCGACGCCGAGCACCAGGAGGACCTGACCCGCCGGTGTGGTGAACACCGCCAGGGGTGCGGCGCCCATGGCCTCGCCGAGGAGGACACCGAGGACCGGCAGGGCGGCGAGGACGGCGGCGCTGGTCCTGGGACCCGCCATCCTGGCGTCGACCTGGTGGGCGAAGCGGGCCCGGTGGTCGAGGTCGCGGCGGACGGCATCGAGGACCTCGGCCAGGGGGAGGCCGTGGCGACCCGCCAGGTCCCACGCCCGACCGACTCGCCGGGTGGCGGCGGACAGGGTGGCGGGGAGTTCCGCACGGGCCAGCGCGGCACCGACGCCACCCCCGAGCCGGGCCGCGGCGGCGGCTGCGCGCAGGGCCTTGGCCGAGGCCGGGTCGGCGTCGACGGCGGCGTGCTCGGCCGCGGTGGCGGGGTGCGCGCCCACGGTCAGCTCCGACACCAGGGCCCGCACGGATTCGGCGAATCCCTCGATCCCGGCCAGGGTCTCGCGCGAGCGCCGCCGGGCCAGCCGACCGCGCCACACGCTCACCCCGGCGATGCAGGCGGCCACCGCCCCGCCCGCTCCGAAGGGAACCCACCCCACCAGCCCGCACCCGGCGACGACCAGCACCGTGCGCGGTCGAGGCGGCGCCCACCGCCGCACCCGTGGCCCCCGCAAGGCCCGCAGCCTCCGCGCGGCAGCACCGGACGGCCACGACAACACCGCCCCGGCCACGAACAGCAGACCCAGCACGCCCCATCCTCCCTGCACCCGATCCGACTACCTTCCACAAAGGACATAATGTGGAATCGACCCGAAAGACCGCTCTGCCCCACCCAAGCCGCACCGCCCTGTCCGGCGTCGCCGAATCCACAGCCGCCGAATCCACAGACGCCGAAACCGCATGCGCCGAAACCGCCTCGATGGTCGCCGTCAGTCGCCGCATGGTCGACCCCCTCGCCCGGCCAGAAGGCGGTCCAGGTCGGCACGCCCCTCGGCCCACTCACCCGCGCGCCACACCGGGCGCACGGTCACACCACCCGCCGGGCGGACCACCAAGCCGATCTCGGTAAGGCGCCGCTCGCCGGTGCCCAGTCGTCTCATGTGGAGGATCACGTGGACGGCCGCGGCGAATTGGCTGTGCAGGGCGGTTCGGGACAGACCGCCCAGGGCGGCCAGGGCCTCCAGCCGGGCGGGCACTTCGGCGGGGGCGTTGGCGTGGACCGTTCCGGCGCCGCCGTCGTGACCGGTGTTGAGCGCGGACAGGAGGTCGCAGACCTCGGCGCCGCGGACCTCGCCGACGACGATGCGGTCGGGGCGCATGCGCAGGCCTTGGCGCACCAGGTCGCGGAGGGTGACCTCGCCCGCGCCCTCGACGTTGGGCGGGCGGGCGAGGAGCCGGACGAACTGGGGGTGCCCGGGCTCCAGCTCACCCGCGTCCTCGACGCAGACGATCCGCTCGGTGGGTGGGACCCGGCCGAGGAGACCTGCCAGCAGGGTGGTCTTCCCGCTGCCGGTGCCACCGGAGACCAGGAACGCCAAGCGGGCCGTGATGATCGCGTCGAGGAGGTGGTGCACGGCGTCGTCGAAGGTGCCCAGTGCCCGGAGGGCGGTGAGGTCGTGGGAGGCGGGGCGCAGGACGCGCAGGGACAGGCAGGTTCCCGCCGCGGCGATCGGGGCGAGGACGGCGTGCATCCGGACCCGGCCACCGGTGGTGGGCAGCCAGCCGTCGACGCAGGGCTGGGCGTCGTCGAGCCTGCGGCCCGCGGACATGGCCAGGCGCTGGGCGAGCCTGCGGACGGCGTCCTCGTCGGTGAAGCGGACGCCGGTGCGGCGGAGGCCGTCCGCGCCGTCGACCCAGACCTGGTCGGGCCCGGTGACCAGGACGTCGGTCGTGGCCGGGTCGCGCAGCAGCGGGTCCAGCGGTCCGGCGCCGATGAACTCCTGCTCCAGCAGGGTGAGTGCGGCGAGCACGTCGCCGTCGCCGAGGACGCCGTCGGCTTCCGCGCGCACGGCCTCGGCCACCGCGGCCGCGGACATGTCGGCTTCCCGGCCCGCGAGGCGGGTGCGGACCCGGTCGACGAGGTCGAGGGCAGCCATCGGGGAACTCCTTTCGCAGTGGGGGTCACGCGCGGGTGAGGAAGGGTCGGGCTCGCGGTATCCGCGAACCCGGTGGGTGGGCGAGGGCGCGCAGGACGACCCGGGCCGCCCGGGCGATGGAGCCGCTGAGCCGGAACCCACCGTTCTCGATCGAGTGCGCCAGAACGGGATCGGTCTTGACCGTCGCCAGCAGCGGCAGTCCGACCGCCTCCGCGATCGCGTTCGGGCTCAGCGCCGACGGCCCGGGTACCCGCACGACCAGGCCGGGCCGCACACCGCGGTCGGCCAGGTGCGCTACGACCCGGCGGGTGGCCGAGGCGGCGCGCAGCTCGGCCGGGGCGATGACCACGGTGAGGTCAGCCCGGTCGAGGGCGGCGTGCGCGGCCGGGTCGGGTGCTCGCGGCAGGTCGCAGACCACGGTCTCGCCGCCCCGCCTGCCCGCGTCGACCACGGCCGCCACCGCCTCGGGCGCCGGGCCGTCGCCGTCGCGGGCGCTGGAGAGCAGCGTCAGCCTGGCCCCGGACCGGGTGTGGCCGGGCAGCGCGGAACGCAGGCTGGACACCGGGACGCGCCCGGACCGCAGTCGGACGTCCGGCCACCGCAGGCCGGGTTGGTCCTCGGCCGAGAGCACCAGGTCGAGGCCGCCGCCCAGGGGGTCGCAGTCGACCAGCAGCGTGCCGGTGCCCAGTTCCAGCGCCGACAACCCGAGCGCGGCGGCGAACGTGGACGCGCCCGCCCCACCCCGGCCGCCGACCACCGCCAGCACCCGGCCCGCCGTGCCCGCAGGCGCGTCGGCCGCGTCGGCGAGGGCACCGACCAGCCAGGTCTGCCCGGCGGGCAGCTCCACCACCCTGGCGACCCCGACGCCCACCGCCTGCTCCCACAGAGCGGGTGGTGGTGGGCCGGTGGCGACCAGCACCACCGCTTCCCGCCGGGGCAGCGCCGCCGACCGGCACCGCGCCACCGCCTCCCCGTCGAGGACGACCAGCGGCGCCACCGGCCAGCGGGCGCGCAGCGCGGCGACGTCCGCGACCCGCTCGACCTCGGTGCCCGCGGCGGCGGCCAGGCGCAGCACCTCGTCGAGGACGGCGGTGTCGTGGACGCAGACGACCGGACGGTCCATGGTTCCCCCTCTTGCCGGGCGGCCCTCGGATCGGGCCGCTGACACCAGGATCGGGAGGGCGGGGACGGCGGGGAAGGGACGCCGAAAACCTGTGGAGGGATTTCGGGGGATGTGGACAACCGGTTGTCGGCGTACCGGAACTGTCGGTCTGCCGTGCGATGCTCGGGAGGGGTCCCGCGTGCCCCGATGTTGACTGGACAGGGCTGAACGGACGGGGCTGAGCAGGCAAGGCCGGCCGGGGCGAAGGCCCGGAACTGGGAAAACAGCCCGGAAGCAGGGAGGACCCGCCGGGAGGGGTGCGGGGAAAGGGACGACCCCCGCCAGGGGGGAGGGGCGGGGGTCGTCAGAGGTTCAGCCCCGGGGGGTCGGACTGAACCAACCCGGCGCGAACGCCGGGTACCGATACTGTATCCCCTCCACGGGGTCGCATGGGCATCAACAGGTGAGAACACCCCGCCGAGTTCGCACCCGTGCCCCGTACGTCCGCGCGCGCCATCCGCCATCCGGGTCGCCGCGCTCCCTGTGCAGGCGCCGTGACAGCCCCCGGCAGCCCCGACGCGACCGGTCGGGTGGCCGCGTCCTTCGACCTCGACAAGACCGTGATCGCCACGTCGGGTGCGGGATCGTCGAGGAGGCGCCGCACGACGTCGTCGACCCGCTGGTCTGCGCCGAAGCGGCGGAACCGGTGGCCGGGCACCGGGCCGACGGGCACGACGTGGTGGTCGTGTCGGTCTCCGGCGCGAAGATCGTCGCGGCGATGATCGGGGCCACGCACAGCGTCGGCACCGAGGTGGTCTCCGTCCGCGGCCGCCACCCCGGTGAGATGTCCTTCCACTGCCACAGCGCGAACAAGGCGACCGCGGTGCGCGAGCAGGCCGGGCGCAACGGCTACGACCTGACCGCCGGCCACGCCTACTCCGACTCCGGCGCGGACCCGCCGATGCTCGAGGCGGCGGGGCACCCGGCGGTGGTCAACCCCGACCGCGGGCTGCGCAGGCCGGCGGCCGAGCGCGCGTGGCCGGTGCTGACCTTCAGCGAGCCGGTGTCCCCGCGCTCGCGGTCGTCCACGGCGGTGGCCGCGATCGGGATCGGCGCGGTGGCCACCGCGGGCGCCGCCTGGTGCGGACTGCACCGGATGCGCAGGCGCTGATCATTCCGTTGCCCCGCAAGGGAGGGGCACCCCTCGCGCGGGAGACTTCCTGTGCACGGACCGTCGCGTTCGACCGGGTGCGACGTCTTGAACGGTGCACCCGAAAGAGCTCTTGAAGTGAGCTGGCTCACTGAGTAGAAAGGGAGGTGCGGACCTTGAGACCGGCCAGGGACCAGGCGAAGAGAAGCCCGGCGCCACCCCGATCCGAGCTCCGTGCGCGGACGCCGGAGCACCCACGCGCAGCACGCCGCGGGAGGCATGTCGTCTGGGGCCTGCGGACCGGGACGCCGGACGCCTAGGCCAGAGTTGTACGACAGGTTGCACGCTTGGTAGTCCGAGATGTTCGCGCTGACGGATGTGGGCGGTCCCGCTCTTCGGAGCGGGACCGCTCGATCTGTGTCCGGCCGCGGTGCGCCGAGTTGTCCACAGGGCGCGCGTGGCGCCGTTGACAGGTACACGGTTGTCGTGGATAACTTGCCGGTGAACACTTGTTCTTGGTGAACAAGTTTCGGCACACCCAGGAGGCCGTGGTGCCCGTTCACCGCCTGTTCCGCCGGACCCTCACCGCGTCGGCGGCCACCCTGACCGTCGTCGCGCTCGCCGCGCCCGCCTCGGCCGCGCCCGAACCACCCGTCCCGGTCCCCGACGCCGAACCGTCCCTGGTGTCGGCGTGGACCGAGGCGCTGCTGCGCCGGATGCCGCTGGAGCAGAAGGTCGGCCAGATGCTGGTCGCCACCGTGTGGGGCAAGTCCGCGGACGAGGTCCACCCGACCAACCGGACGCGCTACGGCGTGGACACCCCGGCCCAGGTGGTGCAGAAGTACCAGGTCGGCGGGGTCATCTACTTCAACAACAGCGGCACGGACAACATCGAGGGCCCGCAACAGGTGGCCGCCTTCTCCAACGGCCTGCAACGCGCCGCGCTCAGCTCCGCGCCGCACCTGCCGCTGGTCGTCAGCATCGACCAGGAGGGCGGCAACGTCACCCGCGTCAAGGCCCCCGCCACCGAGTTCCCGAGCAGCATGGCGGTCGGCGCGGGCCGCAGCGCCGCCGACGCGCGCACGCTGGCCGCGGTCAGCGGCCGCGAGCTGCGCGCGATGGGCATCAACCAGGACTTCGCCCCGGTCGCCGACGTCAACTCCAACCCGCTGAACCCGGTGATCGCCGCCCGGTCGTTCTCCGCGCGCCCGGACCTGGCGGCCGAGCTGGTCGCCGCCGAGGTGCGCGGCTACCAGGAGGGCGGCGGGCCGACGGAGACGGTGTCGTCCTCGGCCAAGCACTTCCCCGGCCACGGCGACGCGGCCACCGACAGCCACACCGGCCTGCCGGTGATCTCCCGGACGGCGGAGCAGTGGCGGGCGGTGGACCTGCCCCCGTTCCGGGCGGCCATCGACGCGGGCATCGATTCGATCATGACCGCGCACATCCAGTTCCCCAGCCTGGACCCCAGCGGGGTGCCCGCCACCCTGTCCCGGCCGATCCTGACCGGCATCCTGCGCGGGGAGCTGGGCTACCGGGGCGTGATCGTCACCGACTCGATGGGGATGCAGGGCGTGCGCGACATGTTCGGCGACGCCGAGGCCGCGGTGCGCGCGGTGGAGGCGGGTGCCGACCAGCTTCTGATGCCGCCGGACCTGACCCTGGCCAAGGAATCCGTGCTCGCGGCCGTGCGCGGCGGGCGGCTGACCGAGCGGCGGATCGACGAGAGCGTGCGGCGGGTCCTGGCGCTGAAGTGGAAGCGCGGCATCTTCGCCCGGCCGTTCGTCGACCAGCGCGCGGTGGCGGCGGAAGTGGGCACGCCGGACCACCTGGCCGCGATCCAGCGGCTGACCGACAAGACCGTCACGGTGCTACGCAACGACAACGGCGTGCTCCCGCTGGCCGCCGCACCGGCGAAGGTCCTGGTCGCGGGCGTCGGCGACACGGTGACCCCGGCGAACTCGCCGAGCAACCTGGCCAGGAGCATCACCGCCCGCGGCTCGGCGGCGACTCCGCTGGCGACCGGTCTCAAACCGGGCGCCGCGGCGATCTCCTCGGCGGTCGCCGCCGCTCGGGAGTCGGACCTCGTGGTGCTGCTGACGAACAACCTCTCCGCGAACACCCAGCAGCGGACGCTGTTGGCCGAGCTGCTCGGGACCGGCACACCGGTGGTGGCCGTGGCGGCGCAGGCGCCCTACGACGCGGGTTTCGTCGACGCGCCCACTTGGGTCGCCACCTACTCGTGGCGCGCGGTCTCGTTGGAATCGCTGGCGAAGGTGCTCTTCGGCGAGGTCGGGCCGGTCGGCAAACTTCCGGTGGACGTGCCGGACGGCGCTGACCCGTCGACCATCCGGTACCCGTTCGACCACGGTCTGAGCTGGTAGCCGGGCATGGACAGACGACGTTTCCTCACCGCGTCGGCGCTGGCCGCCCCGCTGCTGTCCGCGGCGGCGAGCCCGGCGACGGCGACCCGGCAAAACGAGCAGCAGGGGCAGCCGGGCGGTCCCGGTCGGGTCACCGCGGGGGCCGACGTGCTGGCCGCGCAGGGGTGGCGGTCGCTGGCGGGCAGGAAGGTCGGCGTCGTGTCGAACCCGACCGGCGTCCTGCGCGACGGCACGCACCTGGTCGACTCCATGGTGGCCGCCGGGGTGCGACCGGTCGCCGTCTTCGGCCCGGAGCACGGGTTCCGCGGCACCGCGCAGGCGGGCGGGTCCGAGGGCGACTACCTCGACCCGCGGACCCGGCTGCCGGTGTACGACGCCTACGGCGCCACCGCGGCGAAGCTCGCCGGACAGTTGACCAAGGCGGGGGTCGACACCGTGCTGTTCGACATCGCCGACATCGGCGCCCGCTTCTACACCTACATCTGGACCATGTACTCGGCCATGCACGCGGCGGCGCTGACCGGCGCCGCGTTCGTCGTGCTCGACCGGCCCAACCCGGTCGGCGGCGAGGCGTTCGGCCCCACCCTGGACCCGGCGTTCGCCTCCGGGGTGGGGCGCAAGCCGATCGCCCAGCAGCACGGCATGACCGTCGGCGAGCTGGCGGGCCTGTTCGACGCCGAGTTCCTGCCCGCCGACACCGGCGGCAAGCGGTTGCCGGGGCTGGAGGTCGTGCGCGTGCGGGGGTGGCGGCGCGACCAGCTCTTCGCCGAGACCGGGTTGCAGTGGGTCATGCCGAGCCCGAACGTGCCGACCGAGCAGACCGCGCTCGCCTACCCCGGCACCTGCCTGTTCGAGGGCACGGTGTTCTCCGAGGGCCGGGGCACCACCCGCCCGTTCGAGATCATCGGCGCCCCCGGGGTCGACTGGCGGTGGGCGGAGGCGCTCAACGCGCTCGGGCTGCCCGGGGTGCGGCTGCGCGAGCACCACTTCGTGCCGACGTTCGGCAAGTTCGTCGGCGAGGCGTGCGGCGGGGTGCAGGTGCACGTCACCGACCCGCGCCGGTTCGACCCGATCCGCACGGCGATCGCGATGATCGTGACCGCCGAGCTGGTGCACCCGGACGTGTTCGGCTGGCGGCCGGACAACTACGTCGACAAGCTCTCCGGCTCCGACCGGCTGCGCCGGATGGTGGACGCGGGCGCGGGGGTCGACGAGGTCGTCGGCGCGTGGGAGTCGGAGCAGGCCGCTTTCCGCGGTCTGCGGCGCGAGTACCTGCTCTACCGGTGAGGTGGGGGCGATGGCCTGGAGAACACGCGGCGGCGCGGCGGTCCTGTGCCTCGCGCTGGTGGCGGCCACGGTCGCGGGCAGCGCGGTAGCGGTGGCCGCACACCCGGGCGACGAACGCGCGGCGGGGCGCTTCGACCTGCCGCAGCGCGGGTTCGCCCCCGCCGACACCGTGCTGCGGCCGGGCACGCCGGAGTCGGTGGGCCTGGACCCGGCGCCGATCCGCGCCGCGGGCGAGGCGATCGCGGCGTGGACCGGGCCGTCGCCGACGACACCGCTGTTCCCCGGTGCGGTCAGCCTGCTGGTGCACCACGGCACCGTCGTGCACCGGCAGGCGGTGGGCAAGGCGCTGCGCTACGCCGACGGCGCGGGCACGGAGCTGCCCGCCGAGCAGCAGGTGCCGGTGCGCGCCGACACCGTGTTCGACCTGGCGTCGGTGAGCAAGCTGTTCACCTCGCTGGCGGTCATGTGCCTGGTCGAGGACGGCAGGCTCAAGGTGGACCGGCGGGTGGCGGGCTACCTGCCGGAGTTCGGGGTCAACGGCAAGGAGCAGATCACCGTCCGGCAGCTCCTGACGCACACCTCGGGCCTGGAGCCGTTCATCCCGCTGTGGCGCGACTGGCCGGACGAGCCGTCGCGGGTCAAGGCGGTGATGGACCGGGCGCCGGTCAACCCGCCCGGCTCGTCGTACGTGTACTCGGACCTCAACCTGATCACCCTCGGCGTCCTCGTCGAACGGCTCAGCGGCCGCTCCTTGGACGCCTTTGTGGCCGACCGGATCACCCGCCCCCTGGGCCTGGTGGACACCGGCTACAACCCACCCGCGAGCAAGCTGGACCGGGTGGCGGCGACGGAGTTCCAGAGCGCTCCCCCGCGCGGGGTGGTGCGCGGGCAGGTGCACGACGAGAACGCGTGGTCGCTGGGCGGGGTGGCCGGGCACGCCGGGGTGTTCTCCACCGCGGCCGACCTCGCCGTGCTGGGCCAGGCGATCCTCAACGGCGGCAGCTACGCGGGCAGGCGGGTCCTGCGGCCGGACACGGTCCACACCATGCTCACCAACTTCAACGGCGACTTCCCCGGCAACGACCACGGCCTGGGCTTCGAACTGGACCAGCGCTGGTACATGGGCGGGCTGTCCGGTCCGCGCACCGCGGGGCACACCGGTTTCACCGGGACGTCGCTGGTCATCGACCCGGCTTCGCGCTCCATCGCGATCCTGCTGACCAACAGGGTTCACCCGTCCCGCAACCGGGGAACCATCAACATGGCACGCGAACGGTTGGCGAGCGGTTTGGCCTCGGCGATGGCCGTGCACCCCAGGCACGGTCCGGACGCCTGGTTCGCCCCGCCCGTCGACGCGACGACAGCCACGCTGACGACCCCGCCGCTGACCTCCCGGGGTCCGATGCGGGTGCGCTTCGACGCCTTCGTCGACACCGAGGACACCGACCCGCTCGCCCTGGAGTCGAGCGCGGACGGGCAGACGTGGCGGCGAATCCCGTTGCGCGCCTGGGGAACCGGTGCGCCAGTAGGCCAAACGGAGTTACTGGCGGGTTCGGGACACCGCAGTTGGTGGACGGTTGACGCAATCGTGCCGGGTGGCGACGGCATAACTTTGCGCTGGGTTTCGACTACGGACAGTCGTTACACCGGTCGAGGAATCCTATTGGACGGGATAGTCGTAACCGACGGTGATCGAATGCTGCTCAACGGTGAGAAAGAACCCCACCTGATGCGACCGCTCGGGTGGCGCCTCCAAACTCGTTGAGGGTTGGGCGCTAACAAACAGCACTCGACCAGCGATTCCGTGGGCAAGCCCCACGAAGGGCCACGGCGATTGCGGACACATTTGGGTAGCGTTGCCTCCAGATGTCACGCAGCACCTTGATATACCCCCTAACTGTTAGTAAGTTTCCCACGTGAGTGCGAGTGACATGACGACAGCAGAACACAGCGAGGCAAGCCCGTTGGTCCGCATTCGCTCGCTCCTGCCCGGCCTGGCCAGAGCAGAGCAGCGAGTGGCCAAGGTGGTGCTCGACAGCCCCCACACCGTGGCCCGGCGCAGCATCACCGAGGTCGCCGAGGCCGCCGGTACCAGCGAGACGACGGTGACCCGGTTCTGCAAGGCGATCGGCGTCGGGGGCTACCCCGAGCTGCGCATCGCCCTCGCGGCCGACACCGCCCGCTCCGAGGCCAGGGTCGACCGCGACCTGGGCGGTGAGATCGCCCCCGAGGACGACCTCAAGACCGTCGTCGGCAAGGTCACCTTCGCCGACGCCCGCGCGGTCGAGGAAACCGCCGAGCAGGTCGACATCGCCGTGCTCGCCCAGGTCATCGAGGCCGTCGCCACCGCGGGCCGGGTCGACGTCTACGGCGTGGGCGCCAGCGCCTTCGTCGCCGCCGACCTGCAGCAGAAGCTGCACCGCATCGGCCGGGTCTGCTTCGCCTGGAACGACACGCACATCATGCTGACCTCCGCGGCCGTCCTGAACACCGGCGACGTCGCGGTCGGCATCTCGCACACCGGCGCCACCGCCGACACCGTCGAGGCGCTGCGCGTCGCCAGGGAGCACGGGGCCACCACGGTCGCCCTGACGAACTACCCGACGTCGCCGATCGCCGAGGTCGCCGACCTCGTGCTCACCACCGCCGCGCGGGAGACGACCTTCCGCTCCG
This sequence comes from Actinokineospora spheciospongiae, assembly GCF_003182415.1. NCBI lineage: Bacteria > Bacillati > Actinomycetota > Actinomycetes > Pseudonocardiales > Pseudonocardiaceae > Actinokineospora > Actinokineospora spheciospongiae. Next base: position 774,274 of record NZ_QHCP01000002.1, read on the forward strand.
GCGCCACCGCGAGCCGCATCGCGCAGCTCACCGTCGTGGACTGCCTGTTCATCGGCGTGGCCCAGCACCACCTGGACCAGTCGATCAAGGCACTCGACTCGACCCGCGACGCGGTCGGCCCGCACCGCCTGGAGACCAGGCACGACGGCCGCCGCAAGCCGCGGGAGACCGGCAAATGACCAGGGGTGCGCGGGCTCGCGCCGCCGAGGAGGGGGACGTTTCCATGACCGTGCCACGCCAAGTGGTCCATGTCGAATCCCCCACGGAGCGGCGGAACCCGCGCACCGCCGAGATCGACCGGATGTCCACCCTGGACATCCTGCGCACGATCAACACCGAGGACCACGTGGTCCCCGGCGCGGTCGCCGCCGCGTTGCAGCACCTGAGCCGGGCGGTCGACCTGGCCACCGAGGCGCTGCGCGACGGCCACCGCGTGCACTACGTGGGCGCGGGCACCTCGGGCAGGCTGGCGACGCTGGACGCCGCCGAGCTCAAGCCCACCTTCAACATCCCCGACGACTGGTTCCAGGTGCACCACGCCGGTGGCGCGGGCGCGCTGCGCAACGCCGTGGAGGGCGCCGAGGACGACGACCGCGCCGGTGCCGCCGAGATGGTCCGCGACGTGCGCCCCGGTGACTTCGTGCTGGGCCTGGCCGCCTCCGGCCGCACCCCGTTCGTGATCGGCGCGCTGGCCGCGGCCCGGGAGATCGGCGCGACGACCGCGCTGGTGTCGAACAACCCCGACGCGGTCCGCCCCGCCTGCGTCGACATCCACATCACCGTCGACACCGGCCCCGAGGCCATCTCCGGTTCGACCAGGATGAAGGCGGGCACGGCGCAGAAGATCGTGCTGACCGCGTTCTCCACCGCCGTGATGATCAAGATGGGTCGCACGTACTCGAACCTGATGGTCAGCATGCGGGCCAGCAACGCCAAGCTGCGCGGCCGCGCGCTGCGCATCCTGTGCGAGGCCACCGGCCTGGACCAGCAGGAGTGCTCGGCGGCGCTGATCGAGGCCCAGGGCGACCTCAAGGTGGCCATGGTCCACCTGCTCTCCGGCGTCGGCGTCACCCGGGCGGGCAAGGCGCTGGCGGACTCCAACGGCCACGTCCGGCAGGCCCTGGGGTTGCTGAACGCGGGCGCTACTGCGTGACGGCGGCCTCGGCGATGCCGGTGGCCTCCTTGGCCCCGGCCTCCAGGGCCTCGCAGCAGAACACGATCCAGGCCGCGACCCCCTCCGGGCCGCCGCCCGCGAACCCGTCGGCGGTCTCGCGGTAGCGCTCGGCCCGGCGCATGAAGAACACCTCGGGCACGGCCAGCCCCTTGGGGTCCAGGCCGGTCTGGATGGTGGTCAGCCGGGCCGCCGCCCGCGCCACGACCCCGTCGGCCGTCCCGAACGGCCGCAGTGCCAGCAGTTCCCCGTGCACGACGGCGCTCAGCACCGGCCCGGGCACCTTCGACCCACCGGCGACCAGACCGGCCAGCAGGTCGAGCCTGCTCGCCACCCCCAGCCCCTCGCGGGGCCGCCCCAGCGCGCTGTCGTCGGCCCCCAGGTCGGCGGCCGCGAGCACGTGCAGCCGCGCCAGCGCCTGCATGGGTGCCCGCTCCCAGGTGGACAGCAGCGGCCCCAGCGCCTCGGCGACGCGCAGCGCGCCCGCCGTCACCGGGTCGGTGACCCCACCCTCCTCGGGGATCTCCGGGTCCCCGCCGTCGAGCACGGCCGAGGCCCGCGCGGCCCGCACCGACGCCTCGGCGGACGTCGCGGGCCACCCCCGGCGGTTCGTCGGGTGCCGGTGCACCACCGCCACCGACTCCCTGGCGAGGCGGACGGCGTCGGCGACACCGGGCAGGTCCAGCAGCGGAGCCAGTGGATCGGTCACGGCCCGGACACTACCGGCCGACAAGTGGCCTTGCCGAACTGACCAGTAGTGGCCATCCCGGTAATGCCACTTCGCGCTCTAGCGTGGGTGCGGTGAGCACCTGGCGAGAGCATCGGACCCTGACCGGCAAGCACGTCCGCCTGGAACCCCTGACCCCGTCCCACGCCCCCGGCCTCCTCGCCGCGGGCCGGGACCCGGACGTGTGGACGTGGCTGAGCAGCACCCGGCCCACCACCGTCCCCGAGATGGAAGCCCTCATCACCAGGGCGCTCGCGGACCCGGACCGCCTCGCGTTCGCCCAGATCTGCGCCGACACGGGCGAAGCGGCGGGCACGACGTCCTACTACGACATCGACGAGCAGCACCGGGGCCTCGCCATCGGCCACACCTGGATCGGTTCCCGCTGGCACCGCACCGGCCTGAACACCGAGGCGAAGCTCCTGCTGCTGTCGCACGCCTTCGACCACCTCGGGGCGATCCGCGTCGCCTGGCACACCGACCACCGCAACGAGCGCTCCCAGCGGGCGATCGAGCGCCTCGGCGCCCGGCGCGAGGGCGTCCTGCGCTCCCACCGAATCCGCCCCGACGGCACGATCCGGGACACCGTCACCTACTCCGTCACCGCCGAGGAGTGGCCCACCGTCCGGCCCGCCCTGACCGCCAAGCTGCGCTGATCCCCAACCCGCCAACATATCCCCGAGACCCCGAGCCCCGCTCGAACCATCCACAGGCCCGGGGTTCCCCCGATTTCCACACTACCGGGCGGCACCGACAAAAACCGTCGCTCGGCTCCAGTTGTCCACAGCCCCAGGGGAACCCCCGAATTCCACACTACGGTGTGGCCACGACAAAAGAGCGCGCGCGGGATGGAGTTGTCCACAGCCCTGTGGGTAACTCGGGCCGGTGTGGGACGGGGAGAAACGGCTCCCGGTCGGCGGGTGGACGCGGTGGGTGGAGCAGTACCGACCAGCGGTCGGGCGCAGGTGGCGGGAACGGTCCGGGGCCGCCGTCGAAAGCGGCTCGACCCCGGGACCGAGCGGTCGCGGTGGGCCGGTCCGGGTCCGGTGGAACACCCGGCGCAAACGGGGTCAAGGCCGCTCGAAAGTCGGCTCGCGGGAGGCGCGGGGGCCGGGGAGGGGCATTGACGGAGTAATCCGAATTTGGTTGCGGCCGCCGTTCTTCGCCTCGGACAGGGCTTGGTCCGCGTGCTCCTGCAACGCCGCCAAGTCCGTTCCGTGCTCGGGTGACAGCGCGATTCCCCCCGAAATCGTGAACCCCGCCTCGACCTCCGTGCGCCCGCCCGCGGCCCGGGTGAGCTCCACCGTCATGTTCTCCACCGCGTCCCGAATCCGCTCCGCGATCGCCCAGGCGTCGACCCGGGAGGTGCTCGGCAGCAGGACCGTGAACTCCTCACCGCCCCAGCGGCAGACCAGGTCGTCGCGGCGCACGCTCGCCCGCAGCACTCCGGCGAGCGCCTTGAGCACCTCGTTCGCCCCGAGGTGGCCCAGGCGCGAGTTGACCTGCTTGAAGCGGTCCAGGTCGAACATCATCACCGCCGTCGGCCTGCGGCGGGCCTGGTCGGCGACCAGGGCCAGCACCGCGGCGGGGTTGAACCCGCGCTGGTTCGCCAGGCCGGTCAGCGGGTCGTGCAGGGCGTCGACCTCGAGGCGGTCGCGTTCCTGCTCCAACTGCTCGATGCGCTGGGTGTGCCTGGTGTAGCCGATCACCACACCGGCGAGGGCGAACAGGAGCAGCCCGTAGGCGACCCCGGCGGCCCAGGCGGCGATGAGGCCCAGGCACAGCGTGATGAGCAGGTCGGCGTTCTCCTTGCGCTCGCCGAGGATCGAGATCCACTGCCAGTCGCCGCGCAGGCCGCGGGCGAGGCCGATGACGACGGTCTGCGCGGCGTAGTAGGCGGCGAAGGCGGCCAGCACCGCCAGGCCCGCCGAGATGACCCGATCGGGTGGCACGGGGGCGCCGCGAATCCAGGCGTGCACCGGGGTGGCGGTGGCGATCGCCTGGGCCGCCAGGGCCGACGAGGTGATCGCGGAGGTGGTGAACAGGTATCGACCGGGTGGTTTCCTGGCGATGAAATACCGTCGCAAGCGGATGATCAGCACCAGTGCGACGACCAGGGGGACCGGCAGCACGAACGCCCCGGCGCACGTCCAGACCCCGGTGTGGTCGATGTGCTCGCCGCCCAGGTGGGCCGCCCGGCGGCGTTCCTCGGCGGGGCGCGTGGCCTCCATGTGCAGGATGGCGAAGCCGGTCAGCAGCGCGAACAGCCGCAGCGACAGGGAGTCCGGCGCACCCGAGGCTGCGGTGCCGAGGACCACCCAGGTGAGAATCCCGGCCTCGGTGGCGAGTATCCAGACCAGGCCCAGCCGGGTCGTGTGCGCGACCAGATCCAGAGAAGCGAGCCGTCGCGCTAGGGGGACACCGGACAAGCGGCCGCGCTGAGGGCTTGTCAGACTGGGCATTGTCCCCCTTTGAGACAGACGGGACACTGCTTGTGGCGCGCATTCGGGCCGCCACGTCCGGGAGTTCCGGATTCGAGTTGGAGGTATCCCCGTGCGGAACCGCGAGTACTGAGACGCATCCCGAGAGCGACCGCTCTCGTCGACTTTTCGATTGGCAGGACCCCCGAGGAGGAAGCCGCAATGCGCAATCGTGAGTACTGAGCCTCGATCACGCGATCACCTCCCTGGGCGAGCCGGACCTCCCTCGGTTCCAGACGAAGCCCGCCACAGCGCAGCCTACGGTGCCAATCGCGCCCGCAAGCGCGATCGTGACAGCGGCGGAGTCGAAAACCTCGGTCAGCACGCCCCCGAGGAGCACGCTGAGCCCCTGCCCGGCCCGCAGCCCGGTGCGCACCATCCCGGTCGCCCGACCCGTCACGGCGTCGGGCAGCAGTTCCACGTAGGCCGACTTGGCCAGGATCTGGTACGCCGCACCGAGTCCGGAGATCGCCAGCAGTAGCGCGGCGATCACGGGGTGTGGTCTGGCGGCGAAGAACACGAGTGCCCCCAGGCACAGCAGGGCGAGCGGCACGATCAGCGCGTTGCGCGATTCCCTGGACCTGCCCGAGCGGCAGAACAGGTAGGCGCCCACGACGAGGCCGAACGGGTCGGCCGCGAGGAGCAGCCCGATCGTCCACGTCGGAGCGTTCAGCTCGTCGACCAGCGGCACGATCAGCCCGTGCGGCATCACGGTGAGCGCGGCGAGCAGGGACAGGGCGGCAACCGCCCGGCGCTTGGGGTCCGGAAGGAGTAGTCCGCCGGTGGCGACCGCCGCAGTCCGCGCGGCCGGACGGTCGAGCAGGCCGAATCGCAACACGAGCGCGGCGGCGACGAAGGTGACCGCGTCGATGACCAGCGCGGGGGTCGTGCCGAGGAACCCGACCACCGCGGCGGCCCCGGCGAGCCCGGCGAGCTGCCCCACCTCGCGCAGCGTCGTCAGCCGGGCCTGGCCCGCGGCGAGGTCGTCGTTGCCGAGGATGACCCGGGCCTGCGCGGTCTGCGCGGCCTTGAACGGGGCCTGCGCGGCCGCTTCGAGCGCGACGCAGGCGGCGACCAGCGCGATGGGCGCCCCGGGGACGGCCATCACCCCGACGAGCACCGCCTGGCTGAGGGTGGCGGCCACCATCACCGCGCGCCGGGGGAACCGGTCGGCGAGCCCGGACAGCAGCGGGCCCGCGACGATGTCGGGCAGGAACGTCAGGGCGTAGGTCAGGGCGGTGAGGGCGGCCGAGGAGGTGCGCTGGTAGACCAGCACCGAGATGGCCACCCTGGCGAGCTGGTCCCCGGCCACGGACTGGGCTTCGGCGATCCAGAGCGCGCGGAACTCGCGACTGGCGAGGGGGGACCCCCGGTCAACACCACCCATCGTCACATCCCTCGTCCACGGCGTGCCCCCGAGTCGACCACGGTATGTCCCCACCAGGCTACTTTCCGCAGATTCGGATGAGCACAGCCGAACGGAGCATGCGGCGGCCGATCGGACGAGTCCGACAGTGGGCGTATTGGTCTACACCTATCCGTTCGTGGACTGTCGGACCGCGCCGCATCCCACTAGATTCGGTACCGACGACCGGCCCGCGCCCGCCCCCGATGCCGGATACCACCGAGGAGGTCTCGTCCATGACCGAGCAGTCCGGTCAAGGTCCAGCGCTGGACAACCTGTCCACCGAGAGCCGGGTCTTCCCGCCCAGCGCGGCGTTCACGGAAGCGGCGAACGTGGGCGAATCGGCCTACGCCGAGGCCGACGCGGACCGGGAAGCGTTCTGGGCCGAGCAGGCGTCCCGACTTTCCTGGGACACTGAGTGGTCCCAGGTACTCGATTGGACGAACGCCCCCTTCGCCAAGTGGTTCGTCGGCGGCAGGCTCAACGTCGCGGTGAACTGTGCCGACCGTCACGTCGAGGCGGGCCACGGCGAGCGCGTCGCCATCCACTGGGTCGGCGAGCCGGGCGACTCCCGCACGATCACCTACGCCGAACTCACCCGCGAGGTCTGCCGGACCGCCAACGCGCTGGCCTCGCTCGGGCTGGTCGCGGGCGACCGGGTGGCCATCCAGATGCCGATGCTCCCCGAGGCCATCTTCGCCATGCTGGCCTGCGCGCGGCTGGGCCTGGTGCACTCGGTGGTCTTCGGCGGCTTCTCCTCCGCCGCGCTGCGCTCGCGCATCGACGACGCCCAGGCCCGGGTGCTGATCACCTCCGACGGGCAGTACCGCCGGGGCAAGCCCGCGCCGATGAAGGACAACACCGACGAGGCGACCGCGCACACTCCGTCCATCGAGCACGTGGTCGTGGTGCGCCGCACCGGCAGCGACGTGCGGTGGACCGAGGGCCGGGACCTGTGGTGGGACGAACTGGTCGGCGGGCAGCCCGACGTGCACGAGGCGGAGGCCTTCGACGCCGAGCACCCGCTGTTCATCCTCTACACCTCCGGCACCACCGGCAGGCCCAAGGGCATCCAGCACACCTCCGGCGGGTACCTGACGCAGGCCGCCTACACCCACCACGCGGTCTTCGACCTCAAGCCGGAGTCCGACGTCTACTGGTGCACCGCCGACATCGGCTGGATCACCGGGCACACCTACATCGTCTACGGCCCGTTGGCCAACGGCGCGACGCAGGTGGTCTACGAGGGCACCCCGAACACCCCGCACGAGGGGCGCCACTGGGAGATCATCCAGCAGCACGGGGTCACCATCTACTACACCGCCCCCACCCTCATCCGCACGTTCATGAAGTGGGGGGCGGAGATCCCGGGCCGGTACGACCTGACGTCGCTGCGCGTGCTCGGGTCGGTGGGCGAGCCGATCAACCCGGAGGCGTGGATCTGGTACCGGGAGACCATCGGCGCCGGGTCGACGCCGATCGTCGACACCTGGTGGCAGACCGAGACCGGCGCCATCATGATCAGCCCGCTGCCCGGGGTCACGGCCACCAAGCCGGGGTCGGCGCAGCGGCCGCTGCCGGGCATCAGCGCGAAGGTCGTCAACGACGCGGGCGTGGAGGTGCCGCACGGTTCGGGCGGCTACCTGGTGCTGGACCAGCCGTGGCCGTCGATGCTGCGCGGCATCTGGGGCGACGAGGAGCGCTTCCGCGACACCTACTGGTCGCGCTACGCCGAGCAGGGCTTCTACTTCGCGGGCGACGGCGCGAAGTACGACGCCGACGGCGACGTGTGGCTGCTGGGCCGGGTCGACGACGTGATGAACGTGTCCGGGCACCGCATCTCCACCACCGAGGTGGAGTCCGCGCTGGTGTCGCACCCGACGGTCGCCGAGGCCGCGGTCGTCGGCGCCACCGACGCGACCACCGGCCAGGGCATCGTGGCGTTCGTCATCCTGCGCGGCAGCGCGACCGCCGACGCCTCCACCGCGAAGACGCTGCGCGACCACGTGGCGGCGGAGATTGGCCCGATCGCCAAGCCGCGGCAGATCCTGGTGGTCAACGAGCTGCCGAAGACCCGCAGCGGCAAGATCATGCGGCGGTTGCTGCGCGACGTGGCCGAGAACCGCGAGGTCGGCGACACCACGACGCTGGCCGACAGCACCGTGATGGACCTGATCTCGTCGGGCCTCAAGAGCAGCGCGAGTTCCGAGGACTGACCGAATGCGTGCGGCCCCCGGAACGGGTGTTCCAGGGGCCGCACGCATTTCAGGACAGCCTCCACTAATACAGCTTCGCCTATCCTGACGTGGTCGAACTTACTCAGCCGAACCATTCCGCGTGTGCCACGATTCGACCGTGACGCAGATGGACGAGCAGGTCCCCGGACACGGCGTCGAGCCGCACTCCGACGGGCTCAACAGCAGGCTGAACTGGCTGCGCGCCGGGGTTCTCGGCGCCAACGACGGCATCGTGTCCACCGCGGGCCTGGTCGTCGGCGTGGCCGGGGCCACCGCGGACCGGACCACGATCCTGCTCGCCGGATTGGCCGGACTGGTCGCGGGCGCCCTTTCCATGGCGGGCGGGGAATACGTCTCGGTGGGCACCCAGCTCGACACGGAAAAGGCCGCCCTGCGCAAGGAGGAGCGGGAACTGGCGACGATGCCGGAAGCCGAGGAACGCGAACTCGCCGACATCTACCGGGACAAGGGCCTGTCCCCCGAACTCGCCCGGCAGGTGGCGCACGAGCTGTCTGAGAAGGACGCCCTGCGCGCGCACGCCGAGGCCGAACTGAAGATCGACCCGGACGGCCTGACCAACCCGTGGACCGCCGCGTGGGTGTCGCTGCTGTCGTTCTCGGTCGGCGCGCTGCTGCCGCTGCTGGCCATCACGCTGCCCCCGGTGGGCGCCCGGGTCTGGGCCTGCGCCGCGGCCGTGGTGCTCGGCCTGGTGGTGACCGGCGCCGTCTCCGCGCGGCTCGGCGGCGCCAGGAAGCGGCCCGCGATCACCCGCAACGTCGCCGTGGGCTGCCTGGCGATGGCCGTGACCTACGGCGTCGGCCTGGCCTTCGGCGTCACCGTGGGCTAGCCGGGGGGCTGCTCGCCGCGCAGGTCGGCGAGCAGTTCGGTGATCGCGTGCATGATCCGCTTGGTGGCCTCGTCGAGGGTCTCGCGGTCGACCGCCGTCAGGTCGGACAGGTCCACCGGCTCACCCGCGACGATGTCGACGGTCCGGCGCGGGAACAGCCGGGGGAACCACGCCGTGGACGGCAGCAGGTCGTGGGTGCCCCAGTTGACCACCGGCACCACGGGTGCCCCGGTCTCCAGCGCCACCCGGGCGACCCCGTTCTTCACCCGCTCCGACGGCCAGTTGTCGGCGTTGTCGGAGAAGCCCGCCTCCGGGAAGAAGATCACGCACTCACCGCGGCGGGCGGCGTCCACCGCGTTGCGGTAGGCGTCCCGCGCGCGGACCGTGCCGCGCTCGACGGGGATGTGCCCACCGCCGTCGAGCACCCGCCCGACGACCGGCATCTGCCAGAGGTCCGCGCGGGCCAGGTAGCGCGGGATGCGCCCGCGGGTCAGCGCGTACGCGGTCACGGTGACCGGGTCGGCGTAGGAGAGGTGGTTCGAGGCCAGCAGCACCGGTCCGGTCCGGGGCAGGGTGCCGCGGAAGCGGAGCCGGGCCGAGAGCGCGAGCAGCGGCCAGATCAGGTCGATCGCGAAGCTGTACCAGAACCCGCGGCCGCGCCGCGGCACCCGGAACATCAGCGCCAGCGCGTGCCGCAGGCCCATCGGCCGTTCGGTGTCCACCCGCCAATCTTCGGGCACCGGTCCCGCGGCGGGTCGGCCGGGCCGGGCGGAACCCGCAGGTCCCCGGTACCCCCGCGCCCGGTGCGCCGCCGGTCTCGGCGGTGACCAACGCACTGCTGATCGGCGGGAGCAAGGCGCACCGGCCGGGTTGATCACCCGGCACAAGAAACACGCGGGAGCCCGCCCGCCCGGTAAGCCGGGGGTCGGCATGGCACCATGTCGCAGGTGACCAGCGCGCACGGAAACGCAGGCGGGGACCGCGACGGCTCGGGACTGCCGCCCGTCCCCTCGATCCCCCTCGCCGACGACCTGGCCCTGGCGGCCGCGTCCGACCACTCCATCGGGGCGTTGGTCAAGGACGCGACCACCCACCTGTCGACGTTGGTGAGAGCCGAGGTCGAGCTGGCGAAGTCGGAGGTCACCGGCGAGATCAAGAAGGGTCTGCGCGGGTCGATCTTCTTCATCATCGCCCTGGTGGTCCTGCTCTACAGCTCGTTCTTCCTGTTCTTCGCCCTCGCGGAGCTGCTGGCCGACGTCGGCCTGGTGCGCTCGGCGGCGTTCGGCATCGTGTTCGCCGCGATGCTGCTGTTCGCGGGCCTGTTCGGGTTCCTCGGCTACCGCAAGGTCAAGGCGATCCGGGCGCCGAAGCGCACGATCGACACCATGAGGGACAACGCCGCCGTGCTGTCGCGGCGCGGCGAGCACTCCGACTGACGCGCCCCGTGTCGGCCGCACCCGATCCGTCGACCGTCCGCGTCGACGGGCCGTGGGCGCACCGCGACGTCTACGCCAACGGCATCCGCTTGCACGTCGCGGAGACCGGTGAGGGTCCGCTGGTCCTGCTGCTGCACGGGTTCGCCGAGTTCTGGTGGACCTGGCGGCACCAGCTCACCGCCTTGGGCGACGCCGGGTTCCGCGCCGTGGCGGTCGACCTGCGCGGCTACGGCGACTCGGACAAACCGCCGCGCGGCTACGACGCCTGGACGCTGGCAGGCGACGTGGCCGGGCTGGTCGGCGCGCTCGGGGAGACCCGCGCGCACCTGGTCGGGCACGGCTGGGGCGGGCTGCTCGCCTGGACCGTCGGCGCCCTGCACCCACGGGTCGTCCGCTCCATCAGCGCGGTCTCCGCCCCGCACCCGCTGGCCCTGCGCGGGCAGATCCGCCGCACCGCGCTGCGCCGCAGGTCCCGCAACCAGGCCCGCGCGCTGGGCCACGTGTTCCGCGCGCAGGTGCCGGTGTTCCCCGAGCGCTGGCTGACCCGCGACCGCGCCGCGGTGGTCGAGACCCTCATCCGCCGCTGGGCGGGCCCTGGCTGGCAGCGCACCCCGGACTTCGTCGAGTCGATCAGCCGCTGCCGCGACGCGGTGCTCGTGCACGGCACCGCCCACTGCTCGCTGGAGTACTACCGCTGGGCGGCCCGCTCCCAGCTGCGCAGCGAGGGGCGGCGCTTCACCGAAGCCCTGTCCCGGATCGTCGACGCCCCCTCCCAGCAGCTCTACGGCGCCGAGGACCCGTGCGTGCTGCCGCGTTCCCGGGAGGCCTCCGCGCCATGGGTGCGCACGCACATCCGCCACGACATCCCCGGGGCCGGGCACTTCCCGCACGAGGAAGACCCGGAGACCACCAACGCCCTGCTGACGATGTTCCTCCGTGGAAACTGACGGCGGGAATTGACGAGCGCCGAGCCGCTCCCGGTGCCTACCCTGCTGCGCAACGCGTAGACGGAGACGAGTAACCGGGGTCCACGCGGGCCCAGAGAGCCGCCGGCCGCTGAGAAGGCGACCCCGCACCCCCGGTGAAGACCCTCCCGAGTGCGGGGAGGAACGGCGGCCGCAGTCGGTGGTCAGCCCCATGCCCCGCCGGTTCGCCCCCGTGACCGGGCCCGTGAGGCCGTCGCCCCGTGCGGCGGTGAAAGTGCGGTGGCACCGCGAGTTCCCTTCTCGCCCGCACTCCCAAGGGATCACCCCATGTCCACGAGGAGTGGTGATGATCTCTCGTACCCTGGCCGCCGAGCTGCCGGACCGGGTCGGTCGCCCCGTGTCGGTGGCCGGTTGGGTCCACCGGCGACGAGCCCTGAAATCGGTGTCCTTCCTGGTGCTGCGCGACCGCACCGGGCTGGCCCAGGTCGTGCTGCCCGCCGCGGCCGACCTCCCGCCGGAGGAGACGGTGGTGCGGGTCGACGGGCTGGCGACGGCCAACCCGCAGGCCCCCGGCGGCGTCGAGGTCACCGACGCGGTGGTCACGGCGCTGTCCGAGCACGCGACCGCGCCGCCGTTCGACCTCTACCGCCCGACGCTCGGCGCGACGCTGCCCGTGGTCCTCGACAACGCCGCCGTCGCGCTGCGCCACCCGAGGTTGCGGGCCCGGTTCGCGGTGACCTCCGCGAGCACACGCGCTGGACCTGCTGGGAGTGGAGCTGCCCGAGGTCCCGGCGGAGATCCCGGTGATCCACTTCGTCGAGGCGCAGGAGCTGCTGGCCCGGCACACCGGCGAGGACCCGCGCGGCGAACCCGACCTCGCGCCCGCGCACGAGCGGTGGCTGTCCGACTGGGCTTCGCGCACCCACGGCTCGGACTTCTTGTACGTCACCGGTTACCCGATGGCCAAGAGGCCCTTCTACACCCACCCGGACCCCGGGCGGCCCGAGTACTCCAACAGCTTCGACCTGCTCTTCCGGGGCGTGGAGCTGGTGACAGGAGGTCAGCGGCTGCACCGGTACTCCGACTACCTGACCGCGCTCTCCGCGCGCGGGGAGGACCCGGAGCCGTACCGGGGCTACCTGGACGCCTTCGCCCACGGGATGCCACCGCACGGTGGTTTCGCCATCGGGCTGGAGCGCTGGGCGGCCCGCCTGCTCGGCCTGCGCAACGTCCGGGAGACGACCCTGTTCCCCCGCGACCTCAACCGCCTCCACCCGTGACCGGGAGTGGGCCCGGAACCCCCGGGCCCACTCAGGAGGCGCAGCGACCGGTGCCGACCGGCTGGGTCAGCGACGGTGCCCGGCCCAGCTCGTCGCGGACCTCGGCCGCCGTCAGCGCGAACCCGGTCTCGGAGTTGTCCACGGCGGCGCCGAACACCACCCCGATGACCTGCCCGCTGGTGTCGACCAGCGGGCCGCCGGAGTTGCCGCTGAGCACCTTGGCCCGCAGCGTGAAGACGTCCCGGTTGACCGTGGCCGCGTCGTAGATGTCCGGGCCGCGCAGCGGGATTCGGTCCCGGATGCGGGCGGGCGCGGCGGTGTACGGGCCGTCGAGCGGGTAGCCGAGCACGATCCCGTCCTGGCCGCTCGTCGCGTCGCCGGGGGCGAACGGCAGCGGTTCGGCGGTCAACCCGGGCACCGAGAGCACCGCGACGTCGGTCTCCGGGTCGTAGAGCACCACCCGCGCCCGCAGCGACCGGCCGCCGGACTCCACGGTCACCTCGTCGGTGCCCGCGACGACGTGCGCGTTGGTCATCACCCGCTGCGGCGAGACCACGAAGCCGCTGCCCTCCAGCGCCCGCTCGCACGACGGCGCCCGGGCGTTGATCTTCAGCACGCTGCCCTCCACCCGCCGCACGACCTCGCTGGCCTGCAGCGCCGGGTCCGGCGGGTCGACCTCCTTGTTCGGGGTGCGGTTGAACGGGTCGACCGCGGCCGGGAAGCCGGAGACGTCGAGCAGTTCGCGCAGCTCGTCGGGCAGGCCGCGCGCGGCCTGCGGCATCACGGTGTCGACCCCGCCCAGGATCGTCGAGTTGTTGATCGCCGAGACCAGGCCGGGCAGGCCGCCCACCGAGGTCAGCGGCAGCGCGATCAGCCAGGCCACCACGAACACGACGGCGCCCTGCACGACCGCGCCCAGCGCGCTGTCCACCCCGGCCAGCCGCGGCGAATTGATCTTCTGGCGGATGGTCCGCCCGATCCACACGCCGAACGTCTCACCCAGGGCCACCAGCAGCACGAAGATCGCCACCGCGAACGCCACCCTGGTCGGCGTGGAGTCGATCCGGGACACCACCAGCGGCGCGACCTTGATCCCGGCGACCGCGCCGAGCAGCACCCCGACGAACGCGGGCAGCGCCGTGATCACCCCCTGCCGCGCCCCCGAGACGGCCGCCAGCACCGCCAGCGCGACGACGAGCACGTCCACCCAGTTCACGCTCAGACCTCCGCGCCGACGTCCGCGGACCCGACGGCGCCCGCGGACCCGACCGAGCGCCACGCGGCGTCGAGGTCGCGCACGTCCGAGGTGTCCCACGGCCGCTCCCAGCCCGCGGTGGCCAGCACCATGGTCAGCAGCCCCGCCGTGAAGCCCCACACCAGCATCCCCGGCGCGGCGAACGCGGGCCCGGTGAACCCGGACGGGTGACCGACGCGGAACCGGTTCGCCGGGTCGACCAGGTGCGCGACCGGCACCCTGGCCACCGCCTGCGACTCCGCCGGGTCGACCGGGCCGACCGGGCTCGGCGTCCGCCACCAGCCCAGCACCGGGGTCACGTGGAAGCCGGAGACCGGTACGAACAGCGGCGGCAGCAGCGCCACCGGGACCACGCCGGACGGGTCCAGCCCGGTCTCCTCAACGGCCTCGCGCAGCGCCGTCGCCACCGGGCCGCCGTCTTCGGGCTCGGCCGAGCCACCGGGGAAGGCGACCTGCCCGGAGTGGCTGCCCCCGGTGTCGGCGCGCAACTGGAACAGCAAGTCGGGGCCGTGTTCGGGGTCCTCGCCGAGCAGGATCAGGACCGCGGCGTCGCGGACCCGGCCGGTGGGCTCGGAGAAGCGGCGCCACAGGTCCGCGTCCAGGTCGGCGGTCGCCGCGACGAGCGGTCTGATCCACTCGGGCAGCGTGGCCGGGTCCACCAGCGGTCCGTGCGTCATCGGGTCCCTTCGTGCAGGCGCGCCACCGCGGCGCGCACGTCCTCCGCTGTCCGGAAGACCCGGGGCTGGGTCACGAAGGTGACCGCGCCGTCGGCGGAGATGAGGTAGGAGGCGGGCAGGGCGTCGGGCACCTTGAGCGCCTTCGCGACCGCGCCGCCGCCGTCGAACAGGTTCGGGAGGCGCACGCCCAGCGTGGTCAGCAGGGACAGCGCGTCGGCCTCCGGGCTCTGCACGGCCAGGCCGACCACGTCGACCGCGTCCGCCGCGGTCGCGTACTCGGCCAGCACCGGCAGCTCCTCGCGGCACGGCTGGCACCAGGTGGCCCACACGTTCACCAGGACGTCCCGACCCCCGAGCGCGTTGCCCGCGCCGACCGGCTCCCCGGTGGCCAGGCAGGTCGCGGTCACCGACCGCAGCACCTCCGGACCGGGCCCGGTCGCGGCGCAGGGGGCGAGGTCGGCGGCCTTCCTGGGTCCGGTCAGGTCCGGTGCGGAAGCGGACGCCGGGGCCGGGTCGTCGCCCCTCGGCCACACCGCGACCGCCCCGGCGACCAGCAGGACCACCGCGACCAGCACCCACCGCAGCCGGGTGCTCACCCGGTCGACTTCCCCGGCCGGTAGCCGCCGCGGACCCGCTCGGCCAGTTCCAGCAGGTGCTCGGCCTCCACGCCCTTGACCAGCTTGGCGGCCTTGTCCGGCTCGGTGGGCCCCTCGCCGAACGACGGGCACTCCGGGGCCAGGAAGCAGGCGCCGCAGGCGGGTTTGCGGGCGTGGCAGACCCGCCTGCCGTGGAAGATGATCCAGTGCGAGGCCATCGTCCAGTCCTTGCGCGGGATCAGCGGGCCGATCGCGTGCTCGACCTTGACCGGGTCCTCCTCCTCGGTCCACCCCCACCGGCGGACCAGCCTGCCGAAGTGGGTGTCGACGGTGATGCCGGGGACGTCGAAGGCGTTGCCGAGGACGACGTTGGCGGTCTTGCGGCCGATGCCGGGGAGCGTGACCAGCTCGTCGAGCGTGTCTGGCACCTCGCCGTCGAACTTCTCCACGAGCGCGGCGCCGAGGCCCATCAGGGAGCTGGTCTTGTTCCGGTAGAAGCCCGTGGCCCGGATCAGCTCTTCGAGTTCGGTGCGCTCGGCGCCCGCGTAGTCGGCGGCGGTGCGGTACCGCGCGAACAGGGCAGGGGTGGTCTCGTTGACCTTCTTGTCCGTGCACTGGGCGGACAGGATGGTCGCCACCGCCAGCTCGAGCGGGTTGGTGAAGTCGAGTTCGCAGTGGGCGTCCGGGTAGCCCTCAGCCAGCGCGCGCACCATCCGGCGGGCGCGGCGGGTGAGGGCGATCCCCGGTCCGCCGTCCACCGGAGCTGCTGCGCGGGGCGGTCGTCGGGTGGTGGGAGGCACCTCGATAGCCTACGGGCCGTCGGACAACCCGAGATGTGCACCGGACGTCTTCTGAGACGACCACCCCCTTGACCGGACCGGGAGCCCCGGGTTCCGGATGGACGACGAGCTGAGGATCTACGACCCATGGCTGTCTGGTTCGTGTTCGCGGTACCGCTGGTGATCATGTTCTTCGCGCTGTTCATGGAGCGGGTCGAGGCCCGCCTGCGCCACGTCGCCGTCCAGGAGACCGACGTGGAGGAATTCCTGGAGCAGGCCCGCCCGGACGAGGTGCGCGCGCTCTACGGCCACGGCATCGGCCGGGCCCTGGAGTTGTTCCGGCTGCGCAGGCTCGGCGGCCGGGCCGCGAAGCTGCGCGGTCGCCGGGGTCGGGGGTAGGGCGCTAAGGTCGAGCGGTTGGGGCGGTGACCTGCGCCGGAGGTTTGTTACCGGACGGTCGGCGCGGCTCCCAGAGGAACTGGGGTCACCCCCTACACTGTCTGTTAGTGATCGGCGGCGCAGCCTCGTGGCCGCCGGGTGGAAACAGGAGGACCGAGGTGGATGAGACCCTGGCCCGTGCGGGCATCTTCCAAGGGGTCGAGCCGGCCGCGGCCGAAGCGCTCGCACAGACACTCGAGTCGGTGGAGTTCCCCCGTGGACATGTGATCTTCGCGGAGGGCGAGCCCGGTGACCGGCTGTACATCATCCAGTCCGGCAAGGTGAAGCTCGGCCGCAAGTCGCCCGACGGCAGGGAGAACCTGCTGGGGATCTTCGGCCCGTCGGACATGTTCGGCGAGCTGTCGATCTTCGACCCGGGTCCGCGGACGTCGACCGCGACGACGGTCACCGAGGTCCGCGCGGTGACGATGGACCGACCGGCGCTGCGGCAGTGGATCGCCAACCGACCGGAGATCGCCGAGCAGTTGCTGCGGGTGATCGCCAGGAGGCTGCGCCGGACGAACGGGATGCTGGCCGACCTGATCTTCACGGACGTGCCCGGCCGGGTCGCCAAGGCGCTGCTGCAGCTCGCGCAGCGCTTCGGCAGCCAGGAGGCGGGCCTGCTGCGGGTCACCCACGACCTGACGCAGGAGGAGATCGCCCAGTACGTCGGCGCCTCCCGCGAGACCGTGAACAAGGCGCTGGCCGACTTCGCGCACCGCGGCTGGCTGCGGCTCGAGGGCAAGAGCGTGCTGATCCTCGACCCGGAGCGGCTCGCCAGACGCGCGCGCTGAGCGCATGAGCAGGGGAAGAGGCCGCGGTCACCGACCGCGGCCTCTTCCCCGTCCCCGGACGTGACGAAGGGCCGGGCGCCGCCCCCGACGCGGCGCACCGGCCCTCCGCTGTGCGCGGACCATCCCCCGACAGCCCACGCTCCCCGCCCTCCGGCCCAGGCCCCGAACCTCTTCACCGGAGGGAGTCGTGTGGGGCAAGCGTCGCACGGACCCCCACCCCTCGCTCAAGGGTTTTCACCCTCAAGGACTCACCTTCTGCGGGTTCGGTTGCCCGGTTCCTCCCGAAATCCGACATACCGTTACAGGATCGAGACATCGCATACCGACGGTGTCCGAGACCACCGGAAAATTATTGGTACGGCCGTACCAGAGTGTGCATACTGGTACGCATGTCCCATTCCACCGGCCTGTCCGACTACCGCGCTGCCCTGACCGCCCCGGGTGCCCGCGGCCCCGTGCTGACCTCCCTGCTCGGGCGCCTGCCGGTGGCCATGATCGGCCTGGCCATGCTGTTCTACGTCCAGGACGCCACCGGCTCGTTCGCCAGCGCGGGCCTGGTCTCGGCGGCGGCGCTGGTCGGCGTGGCGATCGGCTCGGTGGCGCAGGGCCGGATCATGGACCGGGTCGGCCCGACCCTGCCGCTGCTCGTCACCGCCACCCTGTTCGCCCTCGTGGTCACCGCCTCGGTGCTCGCGGTGGAGAGCGGCGCGCCCACCCCGGTCCTCATCGCCTTCGGCTTCGGCGTGGGCATCACCGAACCGATGATCGGCGCGGCCTCGCGGGCCATGTGGACCCGGCTGGTGCCCGCCGGTCCGGTGCGCGACGCCGCCCTCGCCTACGAGGCCATCAGCATGGAGGTCTTCTTCATCCTGGGCCCGGCCCTGTCCGGCGTGCTGATCGCCGCCCCGTGGGCGGGCACCGGCGTGGTCGCGGGCGCGGCCTGCATGGTCGTCGGCGCCTTCGGCTTCGCCCTGACCCCGACCATCCGCCGCGTCCGCCCCGCCCCGAACGCGGCCAGGGGTGGTCTGCTCGGCGCGCTCGCCAGCCCGGGCCTGCGCACGGTGGCCCTGGCCGCGATGGGCTTCGGCGTCACCATCGGCTTCGTCGAGGTCGCCGTCCCGGCCGCCGCGACCGCCACCGGCAACGCCCCGGCGGGCGGACTGCTGCTGGGCCTGTGGTCGATCAGCTCGGTCGCGTTCGGCGTGTTCTACGGCGTCCGCCCGTGGCCGCGCCCGATGAGCCTGCGGCTGCCCGCGCTGCTGGCGGGCTTCTCGGTCCTGGTGGCGCTGCTGGCCATCCCCACCTCCCTGATCAGCCTGGGCATCGTCCTGCTGGTCGCGGGGATGCTCGTCACCCCGCAGGCGACCGCCCACTCGGCGGCGATCGAACTGGTGGCCCCGCAGAGCAGCGCCACCGAGGCGTTCGGCTGGGTGATCACCGCGGTCACCCTGGGCCTCGCCTTCGGCCAGTCGGTGTCCGGGCAGTTGGTGGAGCACGTCGGGGTGTGGGCGGCCTACGTCGCCGCGTGCGTGGTCGGCCTGCTGTTCGCCGTGGTGGTCTACCTGCGCCGCTCGACCGTCCAGGACGCCGCCGACCAGGCGGAAGACCGGGTTCCCGCCCTGACCTGACCCGGTCGGGTGACAGGCCACAAGGGGCCTGTGGACAACTTTTCGCGCTTGTCGGTGGCCGTCGCTACCTTCGGCGCCATGGATCTCACCGTCACCACAGAGCACCTGGCCGCCGCCGCGGCCGACCTGGTCCGCCTGGTCCCCGGCAAACTGCTGGACCCCGTCCTCAGCGGGGTGGTCATCACCGCCACCGCGGAAGGCGTGGTCCTCGAAGCGAGCGACCGCGAACGCTCCGCCAGGGTCGAGTGCCCGGCCCTCGTGCACGCGGAGGGCCGGGCACTCGTCCCGGCCAAACCGCTGGCGGAAACCCTGCGCGCCCTCACCGCCCCGCAGATCCGCCTGGTGGTCGAGGGCTCCCGCCTCGCCATCCGCACCGAGGGCGCCCGCTTCGCCCTCCCCCTGCTGGACATCGACCTGCACCCGGGAACCCCACCGCGGCAGGACACCGCCAACGGAACCGTCTCCGGCACCCACCTGGCCACCGCACTGTCCACAGTGGCTGGAACTGCCTCCCGCGACGACGCCCTGCCCATCTTCACGGGGGTCCGCGTGCAGAGCGAGGGCGACCGCCTGATCCTCCGCGCCACCGACCGCTACCGGATGGCCATCGCCACCATCCCCTGGACCGCCCAGGGCGACCCGGTCGACGCCCTGGTCCCCGCCACCCTGCTCGCGGAGGTGGGGAAGCAGGTGGCGGGTGAGCACGAGGTGACCCTCCGGTCGGCCCACAACACGTTCTCGCTGTCCTGGCGCCGCTCGACGGCGACCACGGCCGTCCTCGACGGCACCTTCGTCAACGAGGGCAACGTAGTCTTGTCCAAGGTGGACACCAGGGTGGAAGCGGACGCCGACGCCCTCCTCGCCGCCGTCCGCCGAACCTCCCTCTACGCCGACACCCGAGGGGTGGTGCACCTGGAGGTGGGCGATTCCCACCTCCGCCTCCGCAGCGCCAACCAGCAGTCGGGCGAAGCGGAGGAAACCCTCAAGGCCACCACCCACGACGGCCGCACCAGCCCCAGCTACCAGGCCCGCTACCTCGTGGACGCCTTACGCCCCTTCGCGGGCGGCGAGGTCCACCTGGCCATCCAGCCCGGGATGCGCGCCACCATCCTCACCGCCGTGGACCCGGGGGAGGTGAACATCAAGTACATCCTCGTCCCCATCCGCCCGCCCCAGCCCTGACCGCCCCCACTCCCCTTCCCCGCGTTCCTTGACAACTCCACAGTGATCCGCCACCCCCGCACCGGGCCGAGAGCACTCGACCCGGGCAGCCACGGTCCCGGGGACTACCCCCGCAGGTACTCCAACTGGGCCATCACCGACAGCTCAGCAGCGGGCCACAACCCCCGGTCGACATCCGCGTAGACGACCTCCACCACCTCCCGAGCCGAAGCCCCCGCACCCAGGACCCCCAGGGCGGCCCGGATCTGCTCCAACCGCCCCTCCCGGTGCGCCAGGTACTGCCCGGCGACCGCGGCGAGGTCCGCCAACTCCGGCCCGTGCCCCGGCAGCACCCACCCGCTGCGCCCGGCCAACTCCCGCAACGAATCCAGGTACTCGCCCAGCTTCCCGTCCGGCGGGATGATCACGGTGGTGCCGCGCCCCAGCACCGTGTCCCCGGTCACCACCGCCGACACCCCGTCGTGCTCCAGCGCGAAGCACACCGAGTCCCCGGTGTGCCCGGGGGTGTGCAGCACCTCGAGGGACAACCCCGCGTGCGCCAGCACCTCACCGTCCCGCAACGGCCCCGCCCCCCGGCACAGCGCGGGGTCGAAGGCCCGCACCGGCGCGTCGGCCCGCCGCGCCAACCACTCCGCCCCGCCCACGTGGTCCCCGTGGTGGTGCGTGATCAGGACCGCCTCGACCGGACCCGCGGCGGCGAGCACGCGCTCCAGGTGGGGGACGTCCTCCTCCCCCGGGTCCACCACGACGCACCCGGGGGCGCCCGGCGCCCGCAGCAGCCAGGTGTTGGTCCCGTCCAGGGTCATCGGTCCGGGGTTGTCCTCCAGCACCACGGAAGCGAACGGCGTGACCGACCGCGGAACCCCGTACGCCGGGTGGCTCACCGGGGCTCCAGCCTGTCGTCCCGGCGCGCGTCGAGGTGGTTCACCGCGCCCCCGTACCCGGTGTCCCCGGGGAGCACGACCCGCAGCGCGGTGCCGTCCCGGACCACCTTCGGGATGATCTTCTCGACGGTCCGCGGGGTCGCCATCGCCGCGGCGACACCGGCGCAGGAATCCAGCTCGGCCAACGCCACCCAGGTGGGCGGCATCAACCCGCGCGCCCCGCGCTTCCAGTCCTCGATCGCCTCGGCGGGCCGCTGCCACCCGGCGTCGTCGGCCTCGGTCGTGGCGCCGTCGGCGAGTTGCCCCTCCGGCATCGCGGCGAGGAAGAACCTGGTGTCGTACCGCCGCGGTTCCTCCGCCGGGGTCACCCAGTTCGCCCACGGCCGCAACAGGTCCGCCCGCAGCACCAGGCCGTGCGCCGCCAGGAACGAGGCGAACGAGTACTCCTTGTCCACCAACTCCTGCCGGGCCGCGTGGTACGGGGTCGTGTCCGAGACGACGCTCCCGGCGTCGGGGCCCGCGAGCAGCACCCCCGACTCCTCGAACGTCTCCCGCACCGCCGCGCAGACCAGGGCCCGCGCCAGCGACTCCGAACACCCGAACCGCTCGGCCCACCACGCGGCGTCCGGCCCGTGCCAGGCCACGGAGGCGTCCAGGTCCCGCTCGTCCACACCACCGCCGGGGAACACCGTCATCCCCCCGGCGAAGGCCATCCCCACGACCCGGCGCAGCAGGAACACCTCGATCGGCCCGTCGGTGTCGCGCACCAGCATCACGGTCGCGGCGTCCCTGGGCACGGCGGGCGGGTCCGGCACCTCGTCCGGTACGGAACCGGCGGGCAGGACGAGTTCCTCGGGCAGTTCGGGCACCCCTCGACCCTAACCCGGCCGGACCGCCGCGCACCCCCTGGTGCGAACCAGGTCATGGCCGGGTGTCGCTCGTGGACAGCGGTCACGGAGGATGACCGGCATGAGCGACGACGTGCTGCGAGTGGGACTGGTCGGGGCGGGTCCGTGGGCCCGGGCCGTGCACGGGCCGGGGCTCGCCGCGCACCCCGGCACCGAGCTGGCGGGGGTGTGGGCGAGGCGACCGGAGGCGGCGGCCGAGCTGGCGGGCGCACTGGGCGCCACCGCGGTCGGGGACGTGGACGAGCTGATCAGCGGGGTGGACGCGGTGGCGTTCGCGGTGCCGCCCGCGGTGCAGGGCGAGCTGGCGATCCGCGCGGCCGAGGCGGGCAGGCACGTCCTGCTGGAGAAGCCGGTGGCGGACTCCCTGCAATCGGCCAAGGCGGTCGCGCACGCGGTGGACGCGGCCGGGGTGGCGTCACTGGTCGTGTTCGTCCGGCGGTTCGCGCCGGAGACCAGGGCATGGCTGGAGCAGGTGCGGGCGGGCGGCGCGTGGGCCGGTGCCAGCGCGCGCTGGCTGTCCGGCGCGCTGCTGGGCGGGGCGTACTCGGAGTCGGCCTGGCGGCAGGACGGCGGCGCCCTGGCCGACGTCGGGCCGCACCTGCTCGACCTGCTCGACGCGGCGCTCGGACCGGTCGTCGAGGTGCTGTCGGCGCACCGCACCGACCCCGACCTGTGGCACCTGGTGCTGCGGCACGAGGGCGGGGCGAGCAGCACCGCCAGCCTCTCGATGCGGCTGCCGATGCGCCCGACCGTCACCGACGTGGCGGTCTACGGCGACGCCGGGTACCTGGAGCTGCCGGGGCGGGCGACGCCCGCGGCGGAGTGCTACTCGGCGCTGCTGGACGACTTCACCGCCCTGGTGCGCGACGGGCGGACCGAGCACCCGCTCGACGTGCACCGGGGGGTGCGGGTGCAACAGACCCTCGACGCCGTGCTGCGGGTCGTCGAGGGTCGTTGACGGGGTGGTGCCGGGTCAGCGGTTGTCCGGCGGCTGCAACGGGATGCCGTTGACCATGGTCGAGCTGTTCGCCTCGGACCAGTCGAACGGGGTGCTGGTGCCCAGGTCGCCCTGCCAGGCGGCAGGCTGGGCCGGGTCGGTCTGCTCGCGGCGGGCCAGTTCCTCCTGGAGCTGGCGCAGCAGGTCGAGTTCCTGGTCGTTGAGCGACTCGTCCGTGGCCGCCGCGGCCGACTTCGCCTCGGCCTTGGGCTCCTCGGTGCTCCACGGGGTGGGCTCCGGGTCCGGCGCCGAGGAGATCTTCGGCGGGGTGATCGACGGCGGCGACGGGAGGGTCGGCGCGGTCAGCTCGGGTTCACGGCGCTCCGCCCGGGGCGCCTGCTCCGACCCTGCCGGGGCGGCGACCACGTTGGTGCGGGCGGCACCGACCTCGTTGGCGTAGCGCATCGCCGTCCGGTGGTAGTCGGTGGGCTCGGCGCCGTCGCGCAGCACCTCGACCGAGGCGGTGATGCCCGCGCGGCGCAGGGCGTGCTCCACCCGGTAGGCCGTGGCGGGCGCGGAGCCCTGCTGGCCGACCCCGACGAGCACCACCCGGTGCGGCACCGGGCCGGTGGCCGGTCCGGCGGGGGTGAGCCGCCAGACCGCCCACACCGCGCGGATGTCAGGCAGCACGTCGAGGACCCGGTTGGCCGCCTCGGCGACGCCGTCCTCGGGGCTGACGCCCGCCACCGAGCCGGTGGCGAAGCGGTGCCGGGTGACCAGGTCCGGCTCGGCGATGGTCAGCCGCTCGACGACGGCCGGGTCGGCGTGCGCGGCGAGGAAGAGCTCCTGCAGTTCGTCGTGCTCGGCCCGGCTGACCGCGATCGGCCCCGCGGCCAGGCAGCCCGCGACCAGGTCGAGCGACCGGTCGACCTCGGCCGAGGCCAGCAGTTCCCTGGCGTCGGCGAGCGCGTCGTCATCGAGCCTGCCCGCGAGTCCGAGCAGCAGGTCGTGCACCCGGACCGGGAGGGCAACCCCCGGCCAGGCGGCACCCTTGCCACTGGCGATCTGCGTCACGATCGAACCCCTCCCACATCAGTCCAGGCGACTAGCTCGGAACCAGGTGTCCTTCGGCGACCAGCGGCTCGGAGGCCGCCAACGCCGCCCGGTGGTACCCCGTGGGCTCGAAGGCCCTCGGCAGCACCTCCACCACCGGTTCCGCGGTGCCCAGGGCCCGCAGCACCCGCTGCAGCTCCCCGGTCAGGCGGGCGGCGTCACCGGTCGTGGTGACCAGGACCACCCGGGCGGTGGAACCGGAGGTCCGGTCGTGGCGCCAGCTCGAGCGCGCCTCCACGACCTCGGGCCTGCCGCGGAGGATCGCCCCGAGCACAACCGCGTCGGAGTCACCAGCGCTCACCCGATCAGTGGACTCCGCGGAAAAGGTGTAGTCGGTTTCGGAGATTTCGTCCACCCACGGGATGGCGTTGAGCCGCTCCGCGTCGGCCCCGGCGGGCAGCAGCACCGCTCCGACCAGGCGCGATTCCTCCGGTGTGATCGCCACCCGTTCGCGCAGCAGGGTCAGCGGCAGCACCCTGGCCACCGCGTCGACCGCGCCGGAGGCGAGCCAGTCGCGGCAGCGCCAAAGCTGCCGGTCGCCGAGCCTGCCCGCGAGCCGCAGCAGCAGCTCGTGGCACTCGGCGGTCTGGGTTGCCGTGCTCATCGGACCTCCACCACCAGTTCGACCTCGACCGGGACACCGAGCGGCAGTTCGGCCACACCGACCGCCGACCGGGCGTGCCTGCCCTGCTCACCGAACACCTCGGTGAACAGGTCGGAGGCACCGTTGACCACCGCGGGCTGGCCGGTGAAGCCCTCCGCGGAGGCGACGAAACCGACGATCCTGACCACCCGGACCACCTCGTCGATGCCCACCAGGTCGTCGACCGCGGCCAGGGCGTTGAGGGCGCAGATCCGGGCCAGCCGCTGGGCCTCCTCGGGGCTGACCTCGGCGCCGACCTTGCCGATCGCCGCGACCGCTCCGTCGACCAGCGGGATCTGGCCCGCGGTGAACACCAGCGAGCCGGTGCGCACCGCCGGGACGTAGGAACCCGCGGGAGGTGCCACCGGGGGCAGTTCGACGCCCAGTTCGGCGAGCTTGGCGCGCCAGGACATCACGCCCCCTTGGGCCGCTTGAAGTACGCGACCAGCTGCTCACCGGTGGGGCCGGGCAGGACCGTGACCAGCTCCCAGCCGTCCTGACCCCAGTTGTCCAGGATCTGCTTGGTCGCGTGGATCAGCAGTGGCACGGTCGCGTACTCCCACTTCGTCATGCCCGCAGCCTAGATCACGTTGGTGTCACGTCTCGGTACGGTGGCGTTCATGGAGTCGTGGCGACTGTTCGCGACCGCCCTGCTCGTCGCGGCGGGGCTGGTGTTGGTGCTGGTGGCGATGGCCAAGGTGCGCGACCGGACCGGCCGGGGCAGCAGCGTGGCGGTGGCCGGGGCGGTGTCGGTGGCCCTGCTGGCGCTGCTGTGCCTGCTGGTGCTCACCGCCCTCCCGCAACCGGTGGCGTGGGGCGCGGTCCTGGTGGTAGGCGCCGCGGTGTCGGTGCTGTTGCTGGTCGGTTAGGACGGTCGGACAGCGGTGGGGGCCTCCGGGCATTTAGGCTGAAACGGTGACCACCCCCGTCGTCGGCTGGACCGAGCAGATCGCCCGCGCCCGACTGCACGTGGTGACCGGCAAGGGCGGCACCGGCAAGAGCACCGTCGCGGGCGCCCTCGCGCTGGCCCTGGCCACCGGCGGCAGGCGCGTCCTGCTGGTCGAGGTGGAGGGCAGGCAGGGCATCGCCCAGCTCTTCGACACCCAGCCGCTGCCCTACTCCGAGGAGAAGGTGGCCTCGGCCCCCGGTGGCGGGGAGGTGCGCGCGCTGCACGTCGACGTCGAGGCGGCGCTGCTGGAGTACCTGTCGATGTTCTACAACCTGGGCTTCGCGGGCCGCACGCTGCGCAAGATGGGGGCGATCGAGTTCGCCACCACGCTGGCGCCGGGCCTGCGGGACGTGCTGCTCACCGGCAAGGTCAAGGAGTGCGTGACGCGCACCGACGAGTCCGGTCGGCACACCTACGACGCGGTGGTCGTCGACGCCCCGCCGACCGGCCGGATCGTCAAGTTCCTCGACGTGACCAAGGCCATGGCCGACCTGGCCAAGGTCGGGCCGATCAAGGGGCAGAGCGACGGCGTGGTCCGGCTGCTGCACTCCGGCGACACCGCGGTGCACCTGGTGACGCTGCTGGAGGAGATGCCGGTGCGCGAGACGATGGAGGCGGTCGGCGAGCTCGACGGGGCGGACCTGCGGCCCGGCGCGATCATCCTGAACCGGGTGCGCCCGCCGCGGCTGCCCGCGCACTCGGTGACCGCCGCCGCCGACGGCCGGGTCGACGCGGGCCGGGTGCGCGAGGGGCTGACCTCGGCCGGGTTGGCGCTGTCGGCCGACGACCTCGACGGCCTGGTCGAGGAGACGGTGGAGCACGCGGTGCGGGTGCAGGCCGAGCAGCGGGCCAGAGAACGGCTCGCGGAGGTCGACCTGCCCGCGGTGGAGCTGGCCGAACTGGTCGACGGGGTGGACACCGGGGCGCTCTACGAGCTGGCCGAGGCCCTGGTCGAGCAGGGGGTGCGATGAGCGGGCTCAACGTCGACACGCTGATCGACGACCCGGGGACGCGGGTCATCGTGTGCTGCGGGTCCGGCGGGGTGGGCAAGACCACGACCGCCGCGTCGATCGGGGTGCGCGCGGCCGAGCGGGGCCGCAAGACGGTGGTGCTGACCATCGACCCGGCGCGCAGGCTGGCGCAGGCGCTGGGCCTGGAGGAGCTGGGCAACACCCCGAAGCAGGTGTCGGTCGACGGCTTCGCCCCGACCGGCGAGCTGAGCGCGATGATGCTGGACATGCGCCGCACGTTCGACGACATGGTGCTGGCGCACGCGGGTGAGAAGCGCGCCGAGGAGGTGCTGTCGAACCCGTTCTACAAGACCATCTCCTCGTCGTTCTCCGGCACCCAGGAGTACATGGCGATGGAGAAGCTCGGCCAGCTCGCCGCCGAGGGCACCTGGGACCTGATCATCGTCGACACCCCGCCGTCGCGGTCGGCGCTGGACTTCCTGGACGCGCCGCAGCGGCTCTCCACCGCGCTCGACGGACGGATGATCAAGCTGCTCACCGGGCCGGTGAAGGCCGGTGGCTGGGGCATCCGCAAGGTGGTCAGCGCCGGGTTCGGGTTGTTCGCCAAGGCCGTGTCGACCATCGTCGGCGGGCAACTGCTCGCCGACGCGTCGGCGTTCGTGCAGGCCTTCGACGGCATGTTCGGCGGGTTCCGCGAGCGGGCGCGCAAGACCTACGAGCTGCTGCGCTCCACCGGCACCGCGTTCGTGGTGGTGGCCGCGCCGGAACCGGACGCGCTGCGCGAGGCCAGCTACTTCGTCGAGCGGCTGGAGGCGGAGTCCATGCCGCTGTCCGGGCTGGTCGTCAACCGGACCCACCCGGTGTTGGCCAAGCTGCCCGCGGCCAAGGCGCTCACCGCGGCGGACAACCTGGACGCCGCCGGGGAGGCACCGCTGGCCGCGGCCGTCCTGCGCCTGCACGCCGACCGGGTCGCCCAGGCGCAGCGGGAGCGCAGGCTGGTCAACCGGTTCACCAAGGCGCACCCCGGTGTGCCGCTGGTGCACGTGCCCGCGATGGCCGCGGACGTGCACGACGTCGACGGGCTGCGCCGCATCGGGGAGCGGCTGACCGGGGCCTGACCCGCCCGGCGCGGGCGGGTCGGGGCCGGGTGGCCGACCTCAGCCGACGCGGACTTCCTCGTCGTCGAAGCTGTGCCTGCGGCGGGCGTCGTCGAGCAGTTCGCGCCAGTTGTCGACGTCGGGGCGCCTGCGCAGCAGGGCGCGTCGCTCGCGTTCGGTCATCCCGCCCCAGACACCGAACTCGATCCGGTTGTCCAGTGCTTCGGCCAGGCACTCGGTGCGCACCGGGCACGCGATGCAGACGAGCTTCGCCTTGCGCTGCTCGGCGCCGCGGACGAACAGCCCGTCCGGGTCCTCGTCGCGGCACGTCGCGCGCACCCGCCAGTCCGCCTGCTGCTGGTTCTCGAGATACATGTGTCCCCCACCCCTGTCGTCGTCAGCGACCCTGGACCGATACCCCCCGGTATCGGGTGCCGACCGACCTGCCGCGGGAGCGACGAGGCTGATCAGCGCTGTCGTGAGACGTTGACGGACTCTAGTGCGTGACGGTTCCATCGAGAACCTCCAGAGACCCAGCCGTTACAGAATGTCAATGCTTTAGCAGGCGGCTCCGGGTGGACCGACCGGGTGACGCGTACCCTGGGTCACGTGCGTGTGGGAGACAGCCTGCTGAAGATGCTCGGACTGTGCCTGCTGGCGGGGGTGCTCGTCGCGGGCATGCTGTTTCCGCTGGTCGGGGCCGTGGGGGTGGCGTCGAACCGGGCCAGCGACACCATCGACAGCGTCTCGGCCGACCTGGTCGCCACCCCGCCGCCGCTGATCACCACGATCACCGACAGCGCGGGCACCCCGATCGCCTCGCTCTACGACCAGTACCGCATCCCGGTCTCGTCCGAGCAGATCTCCCCCACCATGAAGGCCGCGCTGGTCTCGGTGGAGGACCGCCGGTTCTACGAGCACCACGGGGTGGACTGGAAGGGCACCATCCGCGCCGCCATCTCCAACCAGAGCGGCGGCGACACCCAGGGCGCGTCCACGCTGACCCAGCAGTACGTCAAGAACTACCTGATCAACGTGGTCAACCGGGACAACAAGACCGAGCAGTCCAAGGCCCAGGAACAGACCATCGCGCGCAAGCTGCGCGAGGCGCGGATCGCCATCCAGCTCGAGCAGAAGATGAGCAAGGAGGACATCCTCGCCGGCTACCTCAACGTCGTCGAGTTCGCCTACGAGGTCTACGGCGTCGGCGCGGCGGCCAGCGCCTACTTCGGCACCACCGCGGACAAGCTGACCGTCGCCCAGGCGGCGCTGCTCGCGGGCGCGGTGAACAACCCCGTGCTCTACAACCCGTGGCGCAAGCCCGCGGAGACGCTGCAGCGGCGCAACGTCGTGATCGACAAGATGCTGGAGAACCAGAAGGTCACCCCGGAGGTGGCCGAGGCGGCGAAGGAAGAGCCGCTCGGCACCCTGCCCACCCCCCGCAAGCCCGCCGCGAACTGCGTCGGCGCGGGCCCGGAGTACGGCTTCTTCTGCCAGTACGTCTTCGAGTACCTCGAGCGCCTCGGCTTCTCCGAGGACCAGATCAAGACCGGCGGCTACACCATCAAGACCAGCTTCGACGCCCGCGCCACCCAGTTGGCCAAGCAGGCGGCGATGAACGAGGTCCCCAAGACCCAGCCGGGCATCGCCAACACCATGGCGATCATCCAGCCGGGCAAGGAGCGCCACCAGGTCGTCGCACTGGTCGCCAACCGCGACTACGGCCTCGACGCCAACAACGGGCAGACGACCTACGGCCTGCCCAGCCGGGTGGCGAACAAGTTCGGCGCGGGCTCGATCTACAAGATCTTCACCTCCGCCGCCTACCTGGAGAAGGGCGGCGGCATCAACAACATCATCGACGTGCCCGCCTCCTACACCTCCAACGTGTTCAGCGGCGGCGGCTCAAAGTGCCCGCCGGGCGGCGTGGACGGCACGAAGAAGTACTGCGTCTCCAACACGGGCAACCCGCCGTCCAGGATGACGTTGCAGACCGCCCTGGCGACCTCCCCGAACACCGGGTTCGTCATCCTCGAGGAGCGGGTCGGCATGGCCCCCATCGTGGACATGGCCAGCAGGCTCGGCCTGCGCACCACGATGGCCTCCAGCATGGGCGGCGTGGACCCGGACCCGGCGGCCTCCGCCCCCGAGTACCGGTTCAGCCAGTCCGAGTTCTTCAAGCCGATGGGCAACAACGCGGGCAAGGCGTCGTTCACCCTCGGCCCCGGCCCGGTGAGCACCCTGGAACTGGCCAACGTCGGTGCGACGCTGATGAGCGGCGGCGTGTGGTGCCCGCCGACCCCGCTGCTGGAGGTGCGCGACCGCAACGGCAAGAAGATCGAGGTCAACGAGGCGCCGTGCGAGCAGGCGGTCGCCGAACCGCTAGCGAACACCCTGGTCACCGGCTTGAGCAAGGACGACATCGAAGGCACCTCCCGCGCCGCGGCCCAGGCCTCGAAGTGGGCGCGCCCGATGATGGGCAAGACCGGCACCACCCAGGAGTACAAGTCGGCGGGCTTCCTCGGCGCCACCCCGCAGTACGCCGCGGCGGTCCTGACCTTCAACGACAGCCCCAAACCCCAGGGCATCTGCGACACCGACCCACCCCGCCTCTGCGGCACCGGCGGCAACATCTACGGCGGCAAGGTGCCCGCCCGCACCTGGTTCCAGACGATGACCCCGCTCCTGGAGGGCCAGCCCGCCCTCCCGCTGCCCCCGACCGACCCGCGCTACCTCGACGGCGGCCCGGAGATCCGAGTGCCGGACGTCATCGGCAAGAGCAAGGACGAGGCCACCCAGATCCTGCAGCAGGCCGGCTACCAGGTCGTCGCCAAGGAACGCCCCGACGCCGCCACCAAGGGCACCGTCGTCAGCCAGTCCCCCCGCGGCGCCGCACTGACCGGGGAAACCATCACCATCCAGGTCAGCACCGGCTACGTCCCCCCGCCCCAAACCTCCGAATCCCCATCCAGCCCCACCACCCCACCCCCCGGCACCGACCCCGGCGGCGGAGCAGGCACTCCCCCACCCGGCAACGGCGACCCCGGCCAGGGCGGTGGTGACCCCGGCAACGGCAACACGGGCAACCCCGGCAACGGGGCACCCGCTCCCTAGGTCCAAGCAGTACGTGTGGGCCCCGTACCCCGGTGGGTGCGGGGCCCACAGCCATTCCAGGCAGGCCGCACCGAGCAGAGCCGGACCAGGCAGGCCGAGCCGGACCGGACACCCCAAACCGAACGGGGCAAGCCGGACCGAACCGCACGAGGCGGGTGGGACCACGTCACCCCGAGTCGAGCGAACCAGCCCGACAAACCAAGCTGCGCCAGACCGGACCGAGCCAACGAGCGGCGGCCTGAGTCGGGGGCCGAGCCGGGCGGGTGGGCCCAGCCAGCGGACAGGCAAGCAGAGCTGGGCGGGCCAAGCCAAGCGGGCGGCTAGACAGGCAACCGAACCGCGAGCACGAACCAAGCCAGCGGGCCGAGCGGGCAGCCGGGCAGCCGGGCAGCCGGGCAGCCGGGCAGCCGGGCAGCCGGGCGAGGCTAATCGGAACGAGCGGGGCCGCGCCAGGTCGGGCGGTGTCGAGCGGAGCCGGGCTGTGTTGACAGGGCGGGCTGTTGCGGCTGTCTGGGCGGAGTCCGGTCGTTGCGAGGAAGCCGAGCAGGGTCGGTGGGGGCGCGGCGGGGCGGAGTGGGCACCGAAATGTGGTTCGTCGGGGCGGCGAGGCAGTCGGAGGATGCCGCGGTGTGCAGGGGAGCGGTGGGGTCGGGTCGGGCGGGGTGTGGTGGCTCGCCGAAAAGCGCGAGGGCGCCCGGGAGGTTTCCCGGGCCCCCTCGAGCGGGTGCGTGGTCAGCCCGTCAGGCGGGCCTTCACGGCGGCGGCGACGCGGCCGCCCTCGGCGCGGCCCGCGACCTTGGCGTTGGCGGCCTTCATGACCTGGCCCATCTGGCGAGGCCCGGGGGTCTCGCCGAGTTGGGCGGTGACCTCCTCGACCGCGGTGGCCACCAGGGCGGTCAGTTCCGCGTCGTCGAGTTGCTTGGGGAGGTACTCGTCGAGGACGGCGGCCTCGTCGAGTTCCTGTTGGGCCTGCTCGGCGCGGCCCGCGCCCGCGAAGGCCGTGGAGGCCTCCTTGCGCTTCTTGACCTCGCGGGTGAGGACCTTGAGCACCTCGTCGTCGGTGAGCTGCACGGCCTCGTCGCCCGCGACCTCGGCGGTGGTGATCGCGGCAAGCGCCATGCGCAGGGTCGCGACCCTGGTCTTCTCCCGGCCCTTCATCGCGGCGGTCAGGTCCGCCTGCAACCGGTTCTTCAGCTCAGCCATGCGACGAGCGTAACGGGCCAGGCCAAACGAGTTGTCGGCGCCGACGGCGGCGCACCGTACCCTTTGGGGTGTGAGTGACGTCGTCAGGAACCTCAGCCGGATCGCACTCGGCACCACCGCGGTCGGTGCCGCCACCCTCGCCTACGCCGCGGGCTTCGAGCGCACGCACTGGACGCTGCGCCAGGCCACGCTGCCCGTCCTCGCCGAGGGGGCGCGGCCGCTGCGCGTGCTGCACATCTCCGACCTGCACATGATGCCCGGACAGAAGTCGAAGCAGCGCTGGGTCGCCGCGCTGGACGAACTCAACCCGGACCTCGTGGTCAACACCGGGGACAACCTCGCGCACAAGCAGGCCGTCCCGGCCGTGGTGCGCGCGCTCGGCCCGCTGCTCAACCGGCCCGGGGTGTTCGTCTTCGGCAGCAACGACTACTACGCGCCCAAGCCGAAGAACCCCGCGCGCTACCTGTTCCCCTCCGACAAGCGCTTCCACGGCATCCCGCTGCCCTGGCGGGACCTCCGCGCCGCCATGCTCGAACACGGCTGGCACGACCTCACCCACACCCGCACCCTGTTCACCGTCGACGGCCGCCCCATCGCCGCCGCCGGGGTCGACGACCCGCACCTCAAGCGCGACCGCTACGACGAGATCGCGGGCAAGCCCGACCGCCAGGCCACCCTCCGCCTCGGCGTCACCCACTCCCCGGAACCGCGCGTCCTCGACCGCTTCGCCGAAGACGGCTACGACCTCGTCCTGGCGGGCCACACCCACGGCGGACAACTGCGCATCCCCGGTTACGGCGCCATCGTCACCAACTGCCAGCTCGACCGGTCCCGGGCCCGGGGCAGCTCCCGCTGGGGCGCCCACACCTGGCTGCACGTCTCCGCCGGACTGGGCACCTCGCCCTACGCGCCGGTCCGCTTCGCCTGCCCGCCCGAAGCCAGCCTGCTGACCCTCGTACCCCGCACCACCAGCGCAAACCCCGCCCTCGACGCCACTAGGGGAGCCCGCTTCAACCCCGGTGCGGGCGTCAGGTAGGCTTGTCTCGTTCCACCGGGGTGTGGCGCAGCTTGGTAGCGCGCTTCGTTCGGGACGAAGAGGTCGCAGGTTCAAATCCTGTCACCCCGACACGACAGAAGGCCAGGTCAGAGACTCCATACAAGAGCTTCTGACCTGGCCTTCTTCGTCTCCAGATACCCGGCAGTCAGCGAGGAGTCAGCACCACACCGGCCGGGCCGTCTTCGTCATCATCAGGGACGTCGGAGCTGAGCGCCCGCAGGATGCGGTCAGGGTTCTCCGTGCGCTTGGTGTAGAGCTGGAGCGTGGTTTCCGCCCGTTCGTGCCCGAGCACCCGCTGGACCATGTTGATCGGCACCCCGTCGTCGACCAGCCACGTCGAGTAGGAGTGTCGGAGGTCGTGGAAGCGCAGCCCGCCCCCCTGGTGTTTCGCCACGTAGGCGATGGCCTGTTCCCTCTTGGCGAAGACCTCCGAGTGCGCGCCCCGTTCGTCGGACCAGACGCCCACGAACTTGTCGCCTTGGGGGATGACGTCGCGAGCAGTTCGGCGCGCACGAGAGCGGGCTTCCACACCCGGGACCGGAACAGGGTGCGTCGCAGCGCTCCCCCGGCCGCGTTGGTAAAGATCAGCCCACCCGGTCCGCGCTCGTACCGTTCCATGTGCGCCCGGAGCAGGGTGACCACCCAGTCCGGCAGCGGCACGGTTCGGCGGCCCGCCATGCTCTTGGGGAACGGCTTGATCGAGGTGTGCCCGCTGACCTCGATCACGGTGCGCACCACCCGCAGCTCTGCGACGTCAAGGCGGCCCGCCCTCCGGGCAGCCCGCGGGCACGCTGGCCATCTCCGGACGGGCCCGCACGGGGCATGCGGCCTTCGGCCGGTCCCCGCGCGGGCCCGTCCGGCGAGGCGTGCCACAACCAGCACCAGGCCGCCGAACCAGGAGACGAACCGGAGGACCGCGGACCGAGGAGCGCAGCTCTACCGACAGAGAATGCGCTCGCCGCGCGGGCAGGCCAGCAGCGAGGAGGGGTCGGGCGCTCAGCCGCCGGTTTCGTCGGTGACTGCCTGTCTCGCCGCCGTCAGAACACGGGCTATCAGTCTGGCCACCAAGGCGCAGAGCATGCGGCGTCTGGCCGCCAGTGTCCGTCGAGGGCTGCACCCTGATGGCCAGACTGATCGAAAGCGCCCAGACGGCGGCGAGGCAGGAAGCCCCCTCCTAGGAGGGATAGAGTCGATAGCTCGGTGTAACAGTGCGCATACACTTTTCGATGTACCGCCCGGCGAAGGAGGACCTGCGGGGATGCTGCCGGATCTAGAGTGCTCGACTGTCGACCCTGGGTTGCGGGTCCTGCCGCCAGCGTTGAGCCCTTACGTCGCAACCTGGGATGAAGTCGACAAGACTTTCGGAAGCACCGCCCACCGACGAAGCATGATCTTGATGGCCCGTAGTCGCCTCGAAACAATAACGGCAGATCTAGTGCCTCTAAAAGCATGTTGGATCAATGGCTCCTTTGTCACCGACAAAGAGAGGCCGTCGGATATCGACATGCTCGTCATCATTGACGGTGAGAGAATTCCGACAATGCGCGAAATTCATGGTTTGGATCATGAAGAAGCCACAAGGCGAACTAATCATCATGAGGCTCAACGATACGAGGTCGGCGGCACCGCTCTTGATCATTTGACAAGCTTTAGCTATACGTGGTGGTTTCCGGAGGGTCATGGATTCCATCAAGACAGTCTTAACGATCTGGAACATTGGTCTCGACAGTGGTCACGCGTTCGTGTCATGGTTAATGTTGGCCACGACAGCGAGGGCAACTACGTCTACTGTGACGATGGCAAGGGCTTCGTGGAAGTGAGGTGGTGAAGGTGTCCGAACCGCTCCCACCTGCGCTCTTTAGCCGTCGGTCCCTCACTCCGGGGCGGCGGGTTGACCCGTTCGAGGAGCTTCGGTCGTACGACGAGATGCTACGCAGCGTCTCGCCTGACTACCCTGGGCTAACATCCATGCAACGTCACCGGGCCTGGCTCGTGACCGCAGCGTACGGAGAAGTTCCTCAACTTGATCTGCACCTAAATGGGGCGTCCGTTAAGGAACATGCAACGCCAGCGGATATGCTTGCCCGTTTTGTGGCAGCCGCAGCATCAGTTTCAAAAGAAATTACCAAAAGTATTCGGGGGCTGTCAAGGCTGACATCGCGTCTCATGGTTTCCCCTGCCCCGGGTAGTGTTCGCTTGACTTTTGAGCCAGAAGTTTCAGAGGCTCCTCCTAGCGCTTTTAGTCCTGAAAGGCTAGTTTCTGCGGAAGTTGTCGGACTTCGGAAGCTTGTCACATTGCTAGTTGTCGCAGAAGATACTCATGACCCTAGCGGAGCTGAAATGCTTGCCGCTCTTGAGGATCTTAATCCTTCAGCCCGACGCGCCGTTAAAAGACTGGCTCTTGCTGCAATTAATGGCGATTACGAGATTTCCGGCTCTTGGAGAGATCCGACTAGGGGTTCAGTTAATCTGAACTTCTCCACTCAGGCAGCACGCAGGTTGAAAGAAGCATCTTCTGAGGCTACAGAGAAAATTACAGAAATAGTAGTTTTCGCAACCATTGATGGTTGGCAATGGTCCTCAGGTCTCGTTAGCTTCTTGCCGTCGACCGGTCCGCCCTTTCGTGCTTCTGTGCCAGAAAACCTAGCCGCCACCGTGGCGCAATTTGGCGCTGAGCGCGATTTGCAGGTAAGAGCAAGGCTTCGTGTCGTCACGAAATTTGCGCAAGGAAGCGACCGGCCATCAGGACGGGGATACTTCCTTACAAAGATAGAAGCAAGGCAATCAAAAATTGGCTCTGGCGAACAATTTGCCGCTTCGCGAGATACTCCCAGAGATAGTTAACTTATTGCAGGTCTAACCATGGCCACCAATGCAACGGTCATGGCCTGAAGCCAGAAGCAGACGCTGGAGCGGGCAGGCAGATGTACAGCATGGAAGTACAGCAGCCGGGGTGCACGAGGTGGTCCATCGTTGCCCAACATGACCCGCTTCACCTCGCCGCTGACCAGCAGTGACCCGGCAGCCGCCAGTTCGACATCGAGAAGGTCGCCGAACGGGTCCGTCGTCAGCACGGAGTCAGCGAACGGCCTGACACACGCTGCACATAGCTAGTCCTGGAGCAGATGAAACGCCAGCTCAGAGCAACCGGGGATTACGGCAACCCATGAGGCAACCGCGTTCGGGACGAAGGGGTCGCAGGTTCAAATCCTGCTACCCCGACGGGCGATTCGGCGGTTCCTGTCTGCAGAGAGCCCGGACAGGGATCGCCCTTTCCTCGTCCTAAGGGGCGGTCCCCAGACCCCGGTGCGAGCTCCTCGCGTGGGCGGGCGCTGAGCACGTGAGTGGAAACCAGCATCGAACTCAAAGCTTCTGAAACTGGCATCGCTGTCTCTTGGAGACCGCCCCATCGGACGGCCCGAGCGGTGGGGCGTGCCCGGGCCGTCCGGTGGGTTGCTACCTGAGGTTGAGGGACTTCAGGGCGAAGTGGACTTCGATGAGGGACTGCTTGATGGTTTCGGCCACCACCAGGGAGCCGTGGCCTGCGTCGTAGCGGTACATCTCGTAGGGGATGTCCCGGGTGGCCAGGCGGTCCAGGTAGTTGTCGATCTGGCGGATGGGGCAGCGGGGGTCGTTCTCGCCTGCCAGGACCAGGACCGGGGCTTGGACCTGGTCCACGTAGGTCAGGGGGGAGCACTCGACGTAGCGGTCGTGGACCTCGGTGGGGGAGCCGCCGAAGAGGGCCCGGTCGAAGGCGCGGAGGGGTTCCATCTCGTCTTCGTAGGCGGCGAGGTAGTCGGCGACCGGGACGCCCGCGACGCCCGCTGCCCACAGCTTGGGTTGGGTGCCCAGGGCCAGGAGGGTCAGGTAGCCGCCCCACGACGCACCGTTGACCACGCACTTGGCCGGGTCGGCCAGGCCGGATTCGACCGCCCAGGTGTGGACGGCGGCGACGTCCTCCAGCTCCGTGAGGCCGGGGCGGCCCTCGATGGCGTCTCGCCACGCTGAGCCGTAGCCGGTGGAGCCCCGGTAGTTGACGTGGACGACCGCGAAGCCCGCGTCGAGCCACAGGGCCCGGTAGGCCGAGAAGCGGTCCTCGTCGGCGGCGTGGGGGCCGCCGTGGAGGCTGAAGACGGTGGGGAGGGGGCCGTCCGGGGCGTCGGTGGGGCGGGCGACGAGGGCGTGGACGCGGCCGTTGGCGTACTCGACGAACGCGTCCACCAGCGGGGCCGAGGGCGGGGCCGGGTCGCCGGGTGGGGTGAGCAGGACGCGGTCGGTGCCGTCGGTGAACAGGGCGCGGACGGCGGTGGGGTGGGCCGCGTTCGACGTGGAGTACTCGACCGTGCCGTCCTTGCGGGTGTGGGCGGCGCCGATGACACCGGGCGGGGTGTCCAAGGTGGACAGGGTGCCGGTGCTGATCTCGTAGCGGTGCAGCGTGTTGCGGGCCTCGTGGGTGTGCGCGATGAGCAGTGCCGCGCCGTCGGTGTACCAGCCCGCGGTGACCTCGCCGGGGAGGTCGAGGGCGATCTCGGTCTCGGTGTCGGCGGCGACGTCCCAGATGAGCAGTTCCTCGCGGCCGTGGCGCTCGTGCAGGACGAGGAGCCGCTGGTCGCCCTCGACGGGGCTGAAGGCGATGCCGTCGAGGCCCTTGCCGGGGCCGTCCCACTTCTCCGCCACCGCCGTGCCGTCGGCGACCGACAGGACGCGCAGGGCGGGGTGGCGGTTGTCGCCGTGCTCGGAGTGGGCGATGGCCAGCAGGGTCTCGTCGAAGGACAGGGCCGCGACGCCGCCGTCGTTCTCGTTGCGGTAGACGACCTCGGCTTCCGCTCCGCCCCGGGCGAGGTAGACGGTGGTGCCGTCGTCGTCGGCGACGCCGACCGCGACGACCTCGTCGCCGATCTCCAGGCCCGCCGGGTAGCCGGGCTTGGTGCCCGCGACGGCGGGTTCGGCCGCCGCGCCCGCCGGGCGGCCGCCGTAGGGCTCGCGCACCCAGGAGCCGAACTCGTCGCCGTCGGTGTCGTCGAACCACCAGATGTGCTCGCCGTCCGGG
Source organism: Actinokineospora spheciospongiae (assembly GCF_003182415.1). Lineage (NCBI taxonomy): Bacteria > Bacillati > Actinomycetota > Actinomycetes > Pseudonocardiales > Pseudonocardiaceae > Actinokineospora > Actinokineospora spheciospongiae. The sequence goes on from NZ_QHCP01000002.1 coordinate 812,058, forward strand.
CTGACCGTGGCGTGCAGGGTGCCGTTGGGGCGGTCGGTGACCTGGCGGTGGGTGTCGGTGGCCCGGTCCCAGGCGTAGATCTCCCACACGCCGCTGGCGTTGGAGGCGTAGACGGTGCGGTCGGGCGCCTGCCAGGCCCAGTCGGGCAGCGACACCCGGGCGGCGTGGAAGCGGGCCCGCCAGCGCGCCTCCGCCGCGGCGTCGGTGAACAGGTGGTCCGGGACCTCGGCGCCTGGATGATTCGTCACCTGCCCGATCCTGCCAGGCCGGTAGGCTCGCCGTCGCCCGCCGCCAGGGGCGGGTCGCGGGGTCTGGGGGCGGGATCGGGCATGGCTGAGCAGTGGTCCGGGCAGGTCGGCGCCGGTGGCCAGTACTTCCCCGGGGGCATGGTGGGCCCGCCGCCGAAGCGCCCGACCGGGTTGTGGGTGGGGCTGTCGCTGCTGCTCGTCGTGCTGCTCGGTGCGGTCGCCTGGCTGGTGGTGGCCACCAACGGCACGCCGCAGCGGCGCAGCGCGCCCGACGACTCGCTGACCAAGGTGGTCACCGCGTCCGACGGGCGCAGCCGGATGACCGTGCCGGAGGGGTGGCGCGAGCTGGCCGCGGAGTACCGCGACGAGCGCGCGGTGCTGGCCCAGGGGCAGCTTTTCCAGGAGCGCTACGTCATGGTCGTGCCGTTCGACAAGGCCGATTACACCGACTTCCCCGACTTCGAGGAGGCCACGGTGAGCGAACTGGCGGGCGGGGGCGTGTTGAAGGTCGACCAGGGCACGCCGATGCGGTTGGGCGGGCGCACGGCGGTGCGCTACGAGATGAGCGGTTCGATCGACGGCGTGGACGCGCTGTTCTGGCAGACCCTCGTCGAGGGGGACGGGGCGTACTACCAGGTCATCGCCTGGACGCTGGAGGACCGCCGGGACGCGGCGGGACCGGCGCTCGATGAGATCGTCGCCACGTTCGAGGAAATCGGGCGCTGATCTACCGTGTCGGGATGACCTGGAATCTGAATGTGGACGCGGGCCGGTGCATAGCCGCGGGTGTTTGCGCGGCGGCTGCGCCGGACCATTTCGAACTGGACGGCCTGGTGGCCACCGCGCGGTCCGCGCGGATCGAACCGGACCAGGACGCGCTGGACGCGGCGGAGGCCTGCCCGGCGCTGGCCATCACCATCACCGAGGGCGGGAAAACCCTGGTCGGCTGAGGTACGGCGGTGGTCCCCGGTGCCGGCCTGCCCGCGGTCCGGCGCGCACCGGGGACCCGCCGCGCCCGCTCCCGATCGGCGCCGGGAATCGATTGCGGAACGCCGTGGGCGAATGGGTGGGAATACTGCTCCGCAGGTGCGGCAACCGGGCGGGAAATCCATCAGGTCCGCAGCGGTACCCGTTCAGTCGAACAGATGTGTCATACCCCCGCGATAAAATTCTCCCGGGAGCACGACCCGCCAGGGAGGACCGCATGGGGAACGTTGTTGTCGCCACGTCGTCGTTCGTCGAGTACGCCGCCGCCGGGCGGCGGGGCCGCACCGAGATCGTCGCCGACCAGCACGCCAGGGCCGTCGACGAGGAGCACTACGCGCACGTCTTCTACCGGCCGATCATCAAAGCCGTCCAGGCCTGTGTCACCGACCCCGACCCGGCGGCCACGCTCGCCGCGGCCGTGGCGGCGGCCGAGCTGAACGGCCAGGCCCGGGCGTTCACCGAGGTCGCCGAGGGTTTCCTGCGCTGGTGGCGCGGCCGGGGGGCGACCCCGGTGGCGGTGGGGTCGGCGCTGCTGGGCTTCGGCAGCCTGGACCTGGCGGTGAGCCCGCACCTGGCGTTCGAGGACCGCCACGGCGACGAGCACGTGGTGCTGCTGTACCTGAAGGAGGCGCCGCTGCCCCGCGACGCCGCCAACGCCGCGCTGCGGGTGCTCGACCGCTGCATGCCCGAGCTGCGGCCCGGGGCCCGGCCGCTGGTCCTCGACACCCGCCGCGGTCGCGAGCTGCGCCTCTCGCGCAGCGTGAACGTGCCCAAGCTGGACGCCTGGCTCGCCGCCGAGGCGTCGGCCTACCTCACCCACTGGTGCCGCACGGCGTAGGGAACCCCCGGCGGCTCCCGCTCAGGGGGCCGCCGGGATCTCCGCTGGCGCGGGTTGGTGGACCCGCGCCAGCAGCCACGCGGCCAGGGCGACCAGCAGCCCGCCGAGCCCCGCCGCGGCGAAGCCCAGCACCGCGTTCCCGTGGTCGAGCACGAAGCCGACCGCGGGCGCGCCCAGGGCGACGCCGAGGGTGAACGCCGAACTCTGCAACCCGGCGGCCTCGCCCGCGGCCGCGGGCGGCGCCAGCCGGGCGACGCCCTCCCCGGTGGCGGCGACGGTCGGCGCGCACACGGCGCAGGCGGGCAGCAGCACCAGCGACAGCAGCCACCACGGTCCGCCCGCGACGAACCCGACCGGCAGAGTGAGCGCGCTCAGCAGCGCCATCAGGACCAACTGCGGCAGCGAGCGCCGGACGAGGCCGTGCACCAGCCCGCCGACCGCCGAGGCCAGCGAGCACCCGGCGACCACCACCCCGGTCCAGTCGAGCTGACCGGTGTCGCGCAGCGCGGCGACCAGGGCGACGTCGATGCCGGACAGCACGAACGTGGCGCCGCCCGCGACGGCGAGCACGCCGACCAGCCGCGGGGTCAGCCACTCCCGGCGCGGCACCCTTCTCGGCGCGCCCGGGCCGGTTTCCGCCTTGACCTTCGGGTTCATCGCCGCGAGCGCCCCGCCCGCCAGGAACACCGCGACGCCGAGCAGCGTCGTGGCGGTGGCCGTGGAGAAGCGGGTGGCGAGCAGGACGGCGACCGCGGGGCTCACCATGAACGACAGCTCGGTCGACACCGAGTCCAGCGAGTACCCGGTGCGGCGCAGTTCCGGTGGGGCGATCGCGGCGACGGCCTGCCGCCCGATGGCCATGGCGGGCAGCGCCACCACCCCGCCCGCGAACGCCACCGGCAGCAGCGCCTCGTAGGGCAGGAACCGCATGGTCAGCCAGAACGCGGTCTCGCCCAGCGTGACCACCACGAGCATCGGGCGCAGGCCGTAGCGGTCGACGACCCGGCCGACGTAGGGCGAGCCGACCGCCATGCCGACGGTGACCGCGGCGCCGACCAGCCCCGCCTGCCCGTAGCCCCGGTCGAGGCCCACCGCGACGTGCAGCGTGAGCACCATCGTGGTGGCGGCGCCGGGCACCCTGGCGAAGAAGAGCAGGATCATCAGGGCGGGCATGCCGGGGAGGCCGAGCAACCGGCGGTACTGCTGCATGGGTCGAATGTCGTCGTGCGGGCCGGGACGGGTCAACCGGATATCACGGGCCCGGCCGGTGCTGCGCCCGTCGGGCGGGGCACCGGCCGGGGTCAGCGGCGGGTCAGGTGTTCAGGTCGGCGCCCTTGCGGCCGCTGAGCGCGAGGCCGGTGCGCAGCGCGCCGGTCGCCTCCGACAGCGCCTCGCGGAACCGGGTGCCGACGCCGAGGAAGTTGATGTAGCCGTGGATGAGGTCGGCCTGCCTGCTCTTGACCACCGGCACGCCCGAGGCGGCGAGCCGGTCGGCGAAGGCCTCCCCCTCGTCGCGCAGCGGGTCGAACCCGGCGGTGGCGACGTAGGCGGGCGGCATCCCGCTGAGGTCCTCGGCCAGCAGCACCGAGAACCGGGGGTCGCTGCGCTGGTCCTGCTCGGGCATGTAGTGGTCCATGAACCAGTCCATCTGGTCGCTGGTCAGGAAGAACCCGTCGGCGAACAGGTCGCGCGAGCGGCGCCGGGTGGTGCCGTCGGTGCCCGGGTAGAACAGAAGCTGGAACGCCGGGACGGGCCCGCCCGCGAGCACCTGCTGGTGGGAGACGACCGCGGCGAGGTTGCCGCCCGCGCTGTCCCCGCCGACGGCGATCAGGTCCGGGTCGACGCCCAGGTCGGCGGCCTGGGCCACCGCGTGGCGGAAGGCGCTCACGGCGTCGTCGACCGCGGCCGGGAAGGGGTGTTCCGGGGCCAGTCGGTAGTCGACGGAGAGCACCTTGACGTGGGCGTTGACCGCGATGAACCGGCAGGGGTTGTCGTGGCTGTCCAGCGAGCCGACGACCCACCCGCCGCCGTGGTAGAAGACCAGCAGCGGCGCGTCGTCGCCCACCCCGGCGGGTTCGTAGAGCCGGGCCGGGACTCCGCCGAGCACCAGGCCGCGCACGGTCACCGGCTCGATCGGCGGTCCGCTCACCAGGCGCTCCGACGCCTCCAGCTTGCGGCGCGACGCCTCCGGGGTCTCGTTCACCATCCCGGCGCCGGACAGCCGCTGCAGGGTGACCAGCAGTTGGGCGTCGAGGGCCAGTTCCTGCCCGTCGATGCGGATGGGTTTGCCCGCGATGACCCGGCGCAGCGGCCTGGGCAGCGCGTACGCCAGCCTGGCGCCGAGTGCCTGTGCCCGCAGCGGGATTCGGTTCACCAGCGTTGACATCCAACCTCCTCGTTCAGCCCCTGCCCGCCACGTTACTCGCTGGTAACCAGGGGGGCGAGAGGTCGCCCGGAAAGCACGCGCGAGCGGCCCCCCGGGGGAGGCCGCTCGCGCGTGGGGTGGAGCGGGTCAGGCCCGGGCGGCGAGCACCTCGGCGATCTCGTAGGTGTTCAGCGCCGCGCCCTTGCGCAGGTTGTCCCCGCACACGAAGAAGTCCAGCGTGTTCGGGAAGTCCAGCGCCTGGCGCACCCGGCCGACGTACGTCGGGTCGCCGCCGACGACGTCCGCCGGGGTCGGGAAGACGCCGTTGGCCGGGTCGTCCTGCAACACCAGCGTCGGCTGCTCGCCGAGGATGCGGTGCGCCTCGGCGACGGTGACCGGGGCGGCGAAGGTGGCGTGGACGGCCAACGAGTGCGTCGTCACCACCGGCACCCGCACGCAGGTCGCCGAGACGGCCAGGTCCGGGATGCCCAGGATCTTGCGGGACTCGTTGCGGACCTTCAACTCCTCGCTGGCCCAGCCGTCCTCCTTGAGCGAACCCGCCCACGGCACGACGTTGAAGGCCAGCGGGGCCGGGAACGGCGAGTCCGAAAGGGACAGACCGGCGGCGGCCAGCGCCTCGCGCACGTCACCGGCCCGGTCCCCCACGCCCTTGCCCGCGACCGCGTCGACCTCGGCGTGCAGCCGGTCGATGCCCTCCTGCCCGGCGCCCGAGGCCGCCTGGTAGGACGCGACGACCAACTGGCGCAGCCCGAACGCGCGGTGCAGCGCGCCCAGCGCCGCCATCATCGACAGCGTGGTGCAGTTCGGGTTCGAGATGATCCCGCGCGGGCGGTCGGCCACCTTGTCCGCGTTGACCTCGGGCACGACCAGCGGCACGTCGTCGTCCATCCGGAACGCGCCGGAGTTGTCCACCGCGACCGCGCCGCGCTCGGCGGCGATCGGCGCCCACCGCGCCGACACCTCGTCGGGCACGTCGAACATCGCCACGTCGACGCCGTCGAAGACCTCCGGCGCCAGCGCCAGCACGGTCAGCTCCTCGCCGCGCACCACGATCTTCTTGCCCGCCGACCGGGGTGAGGCGATCAGCCGCACCTCGCCCCACGGCCAGTTCTGCCTGCTGTTCATGATGTCGACCATCACGGTGCCCACGGCGCCGGTGGCGCCCACGAGGGCCAGGACCGGTGCCATCAGCGACCACTCCCGCCGTAGACGACCGCGGCCTCGTCGCCGCCGAGGTCGAAGGCCTCGTGGATGGCCCGGACCGCCTCGTCGAGCTGGGTGTCGCGGATGAGCACCGAGATCCGGATCTCCGAGGTGTTGATGATCTCGATGTTCACCCCGGCCTCGGCCAGCGCCTCGCAGAACTGGGCGGTGACGCCGGGGTGCGAGCGCATCCCGGCGCCGACCAGCGACACCTTGCCCACGTGGTCGTCGTAGAGGACCTGCGCGAAGCCCAGCTCCTCGCGCACCTTCTCCAGCGCCTCGACCGCGGTGGGGCCGTTGCTCTTGGAGAGGGTGAAGGTGATGTCGGTCTTGCCGGACACGGTGCTGGACACGTTCTGCAGCACCATGTCGATGTCGATCTCGGAGTCGGCCACCGTGCGGAAGATCCGCGCGGCCACGCCCGCGGTGTCGGGCACGCCGACCACGGTCACCTTCGCCTCGGACCGGTCGTGCGCGACGCCGGTGATCATCGCCTGTTCCACGGTCAAGTCCTCCATTGCCCCGGACACCGTGGTGCCGGGCCTGTCGCTGTAAGACGATCGGACATGGATCGGCACCCCGTAGCGGCGCGCGTACTCGACGCAGCGCAGCATGAGCACCTTGGCGCCGCTCGCCGCCATCTCCAGCATCTCCTCGTAGGTGACCTGGTCGAGGCGCTTGGCGTCCGGCACGATCCGCGGGTCGGCGGTGTAGACCCCGTCCACGTCGGTGTAGATCTCGCACACGTCGGCGTTGAGCGCGGCGGCGAGCGCGACCGCGGTGGTGTCCGACCCGCCGCGGCCCAGGGTGGTGATGTCCTTGGTGTCCTGGCTGACGCCCTGGAACCCGGCCACCAGCACGATGTGGCCCTCGTCCAGCGCGGCCCGGACCCGGCCGGGCGTCACGTCGATGATGCGCGCCTTGCCGTGCGCCGAGGTGGTGATCACCCCGGCCTGCGAGCCGGAGAACGAGCGCGCCTCGGCGCCGAGCGCGGCGATGGCCATGGCCACCAGCGAGTTGGAGATGCGCTCCCCCGCGGTCAGCAGCATGTCCATCTCCCGCTGCGGCGGGACCGGGTTGACCTGTTTGGCGAGGTCGAGCAACTCGTCGGTCGTGTCCCCCATCGCGGAGCAGACCACCACGACGTCGTTCCCCGCTTTGCGCGTGGCGACGATCCGCTCGGCGACCCGTTTGATCCGGTCGGCGTTCTCCAGCGAGGAACCGCCGTACTTCTGGACGACGAGCGCCACTGCGTGCAACCTCCTCAAGCCGCGAGCGGACGCGGCCGACAGCCCACGCCGCATGTCTCGCGTGAGCGTACCTGCGCGGTCGGCCCAGACCGGTGCTCCAGTGGCCGTCACCACTGCTCGTCGACACGGCCCGTCACCGGGTGGGCTGAACGGCGCGGCGCCGCCCGCCCGGCCCGGTATCGTCGCCTCCTACCGCGCGGCAGCGCAGGAGTACGGCGACCGAATGGGGAGGGTCGGGGTGTCCGCGACCGACGTGACCAGGTCCGCGCCCGACCGCGCGCCGGAGCAGCCGGTCGAGGTCCCGGAGGCACCGGGGTCGCGCCGCGTCGACTGGGGCAGGCTCGTCCACCTGGTCCTGCCCGCCGTGGTGTACCTCGGCATCCGGCAGGTCAGCCTGCTGATGCTGACCTGGCTGTCCGACCACAAGGGCGTCCGCGCCTCCGACGTGCTGCGCTCCTGGGACGGCGACTGGTTCCTGGCGATCGCCGAGGGCGGCTACTCCGGGGTGCCGACCAAGCTGGTCGACGCCTACGGCAGGCACTCGATGGAGACGCCGCTGGCGTTCTTCCCCGGCTACCCCAAGGTGGTCGGCCTGCTGACCTGGCTGGGCTTCCAGCCGGTGGCCTCCGCGCTGGCGGTGAGCGTGGTCGCGGGCATCGCCTGCGCCTACGCCCTCACCCGACTGGGCGAACTCGTGCGCGGCGGTTCGCGGCGGGTCGGGCTGGTGCTGGTGGCGCTGTTCGCCGGGTCGCCGATGGCGATCTCGCTGTCGATGGCCTACTCGGAGGCGCTGTTCTGCGCCTTCGCCGCGTGGTCGCTGGTGTTCCTGGTGCAGCGGCGCTGGGTGTACGCGGGCCTGTGGTGCGCGCTGGCCGGGCTGGTGCGCACGACCGGGGCGGCGCTGGTGCTGGCCGTCGGGCTCGCCGCGCTGATCGCGGTGATCGGCCGCAAGCAGGGGTGGCGGCCGTGGGTGGGCGGGCTGCTCGCCCCGATCGGGTTGCTCGGGTACCTCGGCTGGGTGGCGGTGCGGACCGGGGAGTGGAACGGCTGGTTCGCCCTGCAGGAGCGCGGCTGGGACTCGCACTTCGACTGGGGCGCGGCCACCTGGCGGTTCACCGTGAACCGGCTCGCCGACGGGCGGTCGATCCTGGAGGTCGGCACGGTGGCGCTGATCGCGCTGTCGCTGGTGCTGGTCGGGGTGGCGGTGCGGCACCGGTTGGAGTGGCCGCTGTTCGCCTACGGCGTGGGCGTGCTGGTGATGGACCTGGGCGCGAACGGCATGATGGGTTCCAAGGCGCGGCTGATGGTCCCGGCGTTCACCCTGCTCATCCCGGTGGCGGTCGCCCTGGCCAAGCGCCGGACGTCCACCGTGCTGCTGGTGCTCGCCGGGTTCACCCTGGTGGGTTCCTGGTTCGGCGCCTACGCCCTGACAGCCTGGGGCTATGCCATCTGACCCGCAGCCATCCCACCCGCAGCCATCCGACCCGCCGCCCCCTGACCTGCTGCCCTGCGACCCGCACCCGCTGATCCGCGACCGCTGGAGCCCGCGCGCCCTCGACCCCGCGGGCGTGGTCCCGGCCGCGGCGCTGACCAGAATGCTGACCGCCGCGCGCTGGGCGCCCTCCTACGGCAACACCCAGCCCGCCCGCTACCTCGTCGGTCCACGCGGGACGGACACCTTCGACCGGGTCCTGGCGCTGCTCGACCCGGGGAACCGGGCGTGGGCGGGCGGCGCGGGCGCGCTGCTGGTCGGCTGCGCGGAGACCGCCAACGCCAAGGGCGAGGTCCCCTACGCCGAGTACGGGCTCGGCCTGGCGACGGAGAACCTGGTGCTGCAGGCCGTGGCCGAGGGGCTGGTGGCGCACCAGATGGCCGGGTTCGACCGGGCGGCGGTGGCCGCCGGGTTCGGCCTGCCGGACTCGGTGCGCCCGCTGGTCGCCGTGGCGGTCGGGGTGCTCGGCCCGCCGGAGCTGCTGCCGGAGGACCGGCGGGCCAGGGAGACCGCACCGCGCGTTCGGCTCCCGCTGACAGAAACGGCCTTCACCGGGAGCTGGGGGACCCCGTACGACGCGGGGTGAATTGTCGCGGCGTGATGATTTCCCGGCCGCCTTTGTGGAACCGACGTCTTCTCGGCCACCGACCAACCTCGGTATCGTCGTTATCCCGACTGTCGAGCCGTCGGATCGACCACCACCGGGGAGGGGCCGGTCTTGTCCGCCACCGAGCTGAGCGAGTCCGTGCGCGACGAGGCGGTCGGGACCCCACCGCGATTACCGGGGCCGGAGGTCGCGGACCGGGTCGGGAAGCTCCGCCGCGCCGTCCACCTGCTCCTGCCCGCCGTGGTCTACCTGGGCATCCAGCAGTTCGCCGTGCTGGTGCTGTCCTGGCTGGCGGGCAACAAGGGCGTCGAGCTGCGCGACGCGCTGAAGTCGTGGGACGGCTGGTGGTTCCTGGCGATCGCCGAAGGCGGTTACGGCGGGGTGCCGACCATGATGGTCGACTCGTTCGGCCACCGCGACGCGACGACCCCGCTGGCGTTCTTCCCCGGCTACCCCAAGGTCGTGGGCCTGGTGTCCTCGATCGGCCTCGACACCCTGACCGCGGGCCTGGTGGTCAGCGCCGCGTCCGGGGTGGCCTGCGCGTACGCGCTGGCCAGGATGGGCGAGCTGGTGCGCGGCGGGTCCCGGCGGGTCGGGCTGGTCCTGGTCGCGCTGTTCGCGGGCTCGCCGATGGCGATCTCGCTGTCGATGGTCTACTCCGAGGCGCTGTTCTGCGCGTTCGCGGCGTGGGCGCTGGTGTTCACCCTGCAACGGCAGTGGGTCCACGCCGGGGTGCTCTGCGCCTGCGCGGGCCTGGTGCGCACGACCGGGGCGGCGCTGGTGGCCGGGGTCGGGCTCGCCGTGCTGGTGGCGGTCGTGACGCGCAAGGACAGTTGGCGGCCGTGGCTGGGCGGGTTGATCGCCCCGCTCGGGCTGTTCGGCTACCTCGGGTACGTCGCCGTGCGGACCGGCGAGCTCAACGGCTGGTTCGCCCTGCAGGAGCGCGGCTGGGACTCGGGCTTCGACTGGGGGGTGGCCACCGCGAACTGGGTGGTGGACCGGTTGTCCGATGGCCGGTCGATCCTCGACTTCGTGGAACTGCTGGTGCTGGCGGCCTCGCTGGTGCTGGCCGCGGTGGCGTTCCGGCGGCGGCTGGAGCTGCCGCTGGTGGTCTACGGGGTGCTGGTGCTGATCATGACGTTCGCCTCGAACGGGACCATGGCCTCGAAGATCCGGCTGATGGTGCCCGCCTTCACCCTGCTGATCCCGGTGGCGATCGGGTTGGCCAAGCGGCGCACGTCCACCGTCCTGCTGACGCTGACCGGGTTCGCCCTGGTGGGCTCGTGGTTCGGCGCCTACGCGCTCACGCTGTGGGGATATGCGATCTAGATCTAGCCGAGGCGGCGGATGAGCCGGACGACCACCGAGGTCACCACGAGCCAGAACACCGCCGCCAGGCCGTAGTTGACCAGCAGCCCCAGCTTGGCGTCCTCCGGGGTGAACAGCGTCTTGAACGCCAGCGACAGGGGTTCGGCCAGGCCGCGCACGAGGTTCGCGATGGGGTTGTCCGGGTTGGCGTTGCCCATCACCAGCACCACGTGCAGCACGAGCACGAGCGCGATCAGCCTGCCGACCCACCCGGCGATCCCGGCGAGGAGACCCACCGCCTTGGCCCGCACCACGGCGGGCTCCCGACGGCGGGTCTCCTTGCCGGTCTCCTCGGCGCGCTCAGCCATGAGCGCAGTCTGGCACGCGGACCCGCGACCCGCCGCGACCCGGTCGAGGCGGCGCGCGGACCGGTCAGCGGAGCACGCGGGCGAGCAGACCGGCCACCACGAGCCAGAAGACCGCGGCCAGGCCGTAGTTCACGACCACGTTGGCGGTGTAGTTCTCGATCGGGAACAGCCCCGGGAAGAACAGGGCCAGGGGTTCGGCGATGGAGCTCATGAAGCGGACGAACGCGTTCGCCGTGTTCGCCCCGAGGACGATCAGGAGGATGTAGACGACCTCGATGATCGCGAAGAGGGCGCCGATCCCGGACACGATGCGGGCGGCGCTCCCACGGGTGCTGGTGCCGTGCCATCTGCGAGTAGCCATGTCCGGAAGATTCCCGAAACTGACCGGTCTCTAACTGCTCCGATCAGCCCAATGCGGACCCCCGCCCACCATGTGGACGGGTGGGTTGCCCGAAACCGGTGGCGCCTCGCTAGGGTGTGGGTGTGGCGCGTGCTCTCCTGCTTCTCCGCCGCGACGGGGTCTGACCCAGACCGGCTCCCCGTCGCGGAGGTCGGCGTTGCCGCCGGTCGCTCGACGACCAGTAAGCAGGAGACCCCCATCATGAGCAGTGTTCCCGAGAACATCGGCAACGCCCCCAGCCGCCTGCGCACCCCCGCGCGACCGGCACCGGAAACCCAGCCCGCCTGGAACCCGCAGCGCGGCAGCTCGATGCCCTTCCACCGCTACCGCCCGTTCCCCGAGCTGGTCGAGAAGGTCGACGTACCCGACCGCACCTGGCCCACCAAGCGCATCGAGCGCGCCCCGCTGTGGTGCGCGGTCGACCTGCGCGACGGCAACCAGGCGCTGATCGACCCGATGTCCCCGGCCCGCAAGCGGCGCATGTTCGACCTGCTGGTGCGCATGGGCTACAAGGAGATCGAGGTCGGCTTCCCGGCCGCCAGCCAGACCGACTTCGACTTCGTCCGGGAGATCATCACCGAGGGCGCGATCCCGGCGGACGTGCGCATCCAGGTGCTGACCCAGGCCCGCCCGGAGCTGATCGAGCGCACCTACGAGGCGCTGCAGGGTGTGCACAGCGCGATCGTGCACCTCTACAACTCCACCTCGATCCTGCAGCGCAAGGTCGTGTTCCGCTCCGACCGCGCGGGCATCAAGAAGATCGCCACCGACGGCGCCGAGTGCGTGCTGGCCTTCGCCGAGAAGTACCCGGACACCGACTTCCGCTTCGAGTACTCCCCCGAGTCCTACACCGGCACCGAGCTGTCCTACGCCGCCGAGGTGTGCAACGCGGTGGCCGCGGTGTGGCAGCCGACCCCGGACCGCCCGATGGTCGTCAACCTGCCCGCCACCGTGGAGATGGCCACCCCGAACGTCTACGCCGACTCCATCGAGTGGATGCACCGCAACCTGGACAACCGGGACTCGCTGGTCCTGAGCCTGCACCCGCACAACGACCGCGGCACCGGCGTCGCCGCGGCCGAGCTGGGCTACCTGGCCGGGGCGGACCGCATCGAGGGCTGCCTGTTCGGCAACGGCGAGCGCACCGGCAACGTCGACCTGGTCACCCTGGGGATGAACCTGTTCAGCCAGGGCATCGACCCGCAGATCGACTTCTCCGACATCGACGAGATCCGCCGCACGGTCGAGTACTGCAACCAGCTGCCGGTCGCCGAGCGCCACCCGTGGGGCGGCGACCTGGTCTTCACCGCGTTCTCCGGCAGCCACCAGGACGCGATCAACAAGGGCTTCGACGCCCTGCGCGCCGACGCCGAGGCGGCGGGCACCCCGGTTGAGGACCACCCGTGGGAGGTCCCGTACCTGCCGATCGACCCCAAGGACGTGGGCCGCTCCTACGAGGCGGTCATCCGGGTCAACTCGCAGTCCGGCAAGGGCGGCGTCGCGTACGTGATGAAGACCGAGCACCAGCTCAAGCTGCCGCGCCGCCTGCAGATCGAGTTCTCCCAGGTCATCCAGGCGGTCACGGACTCCGAGGGCGGCGAGGTCGGCCCCAAGGAGATGTGGGACGTCTTCGCCACCGAGTACCTGGACCGGGTCAGCCCCCTGCGCCTGCGCCGCCACCGGATCTCGGGCAACGAGGACGGCACCAACGAGATCCACGCCACGGTCGACGTCGAGGGCGACTCCCACGACGTCACCGGCAGCGGCAACGGCCCCATCGCCGCCTTCGTCGACGCCCTCGCCACGGTCGGCTACGACGTCCGCGTCCTGGACTACTCCGAACACGCCCTCACCGCGGGCGACGACGCCCGCGCGGCGGCCTACGTCGAGTGCGCCATCGGCGACCGGGTCCTGTTCGGGGTGGCCGTGGACAGCTCGATCGTCTCCGCCTCGCTGCGCGCGGTCGTGTCCGCGGTCAACCGCGCCTTCCGCTGACCCATCGACCGGCCTCCGGGCAGTGCCCGGAGGCCGGTCGGGCAGGCGGTGCGAGACGGCTTCGCGTGTGGTCAGTTGGCCAAGCGTTCGACCTGTCGCATCCGCAGTTCCAGGCGGGAGGATTGGACGCTCCCGGAGACGGTACGGGCTTGCTCCAGCGTCAGACGTGCCTCGTCGAGTTCGCCCGCGTTGACTTGTGATTCAGCCAGCCATGTCATGTACAGCGCCTTCTCTCGTACGTGATCGGGTGAGTAAGCCTCGATCGCGCCGAAGAGAAGTGGCTTGGCCGCGGAGGGCTGGCCGAGTTCGATCAGGCATCGCCCAGCCATGACGTCGATTTCGTGGCGATTCAGCCAGTAGACCCATTCTGGCTCGTCATCGTTGCGCGAGCGACGCTCCCACTCCTCATCCACCAGCCCGAGGGTTCGCAGTGCCGAAGTCTTGTCACGGGCACGCGCGTAGGACCACGCCAGCCGCTCCCGCAAGAGCGTTTTGACAGCCGGAGCGGCTTCTGGCGCACCGGCTACGGCGCTTTGCGCGAGGAGCACGGCATCAGCCGGGTCTCCCACATTGGCCATTTGATAGGCCAGACTGGAAAAAAGCTGTCCGACCAGAACCTGATCGTCGGCTTCGCGAGCCGCCGCCACACCCGTCAAGTAGGTTGCCTGAGCCTCAGGGTATCGACCGGCGTCACTGGCGACCCAACCGGCCAACTGCGCCAACTCGCCAACAGCCACCAACAACCTGCGTCCGTTGACCTCGCTGAAACTGGCCTCTTTGGCGAGCAGTTGCACTTCTTCGAACTCCCGTTGGACCACAGGGAGGAGATCGCGCCCACCGACCAGGTCATCCAGGTGCCTGAGTTCCACGACACGATTCTCCAATGTGTCGACCAAAGACGACCCGATGCGGCGACCAGATCTGAGGTGTGCATGTACGGGCGTTTCCCTGACAAGCCACTCATGAGCCATACGCAAAGGGTCGAACGGCTTGCCGTAAAGGGTTTCGATTGAAAGTCCGAGGACTCTCGAATAAGCGATCACATGCTCGCCTTGGACGACTCGCCGACCCGTTTCGATGTGGCCGAGGGTTGATTTGCTGAAGTGGGTCAGCCGCGACATGCCGTCCAGGCTCAGCCCCGCTGCCACACGCGCCGCTCGGAGTGTCGCACCCAGGTCGTTCACGCTGCACCTTCCTCCACCGTAGACGTGTGTAGACGGCTGGGTCGTTCCCATCCTCGCGCCGAGCCGTGAGAGTACCTGTGAGTGACGAGACCAGTGCCCAGCGTAGACGGGAGATCGGGACATGGCGTGCTGTCCGCTCGGTGATTTTCGAAGATCCGGAGTGCGCCGGTGAAGACGAGTACCGCCATTGGCGTATCGGTCACTTCCAGTGGTGACATCGGGAGTCGGGCGTGTTCGCGCGTGTTCGAGGGCGGCTACACCTTCCGGTTGGCCAAGGGGGACACCGGGATCGCGGTGTTCGTGGGGACGTGCGTGGAGCAACGCCGTTTCCTGGTCATCCGGGAGACGAGGTTTCCCACTCCTCCGGTGGAGGGACCACAACAGCCGCTCTGCGTGCTCCCGAAGCCTTTCGCCCTGGACTGGAGTGACCACGCGGGGTTGCGGGCCTACGCGCGGGTGTGCCTGGGACGGGTGCGGGACCGGCACCGGGGTTCGAAGAACAGGTAGATCGACACATCGGCAGTGGGGATCATGGGTGTATACAAGGGATTCATCCGTGCGCGTCACAACATTCGGGCGAAAACCGCTCGATCGCTGCTGTTGTCGTCGGAGCTGGACGCGGTCCAGGTGGAGCGCGGTCTGACCACTCGGATGTTGGCCGACGCCATGAACATGTCACCGGCGATGGTGAACCGGATGATGACCGGTCGCCGGGTGCCGGACCCGGTGGAGATCGGAGGGCTGTGCGCCGTTCTGGACGTCCCGCCCGAGCGTCGTCTCCACCTCTACGGCTTGGCGCGGGAGAGCGAGAAGAAGGACTGGCTGATCCACACGACACCATCGGATTCCGACCCCAACGGCACCGTTCGCGCGCTGTGGTCGTTGGCGGACGCGATAGACACCTACGGTGTGACCGGTGGACCGCGCGTCCTGGGCAATGCCCACGTCTCACCTGGGACCACGCGGGCCAGGCACGTGGGGGATGCCGTGTGGACGCACTACCTGCCCACCCGCGCACTGGATCGGTCCGGGGGCGAACTCGACCCGCAGACGAAACGGTTGGTCCGACTGGCGCGGCCCGGCGGGGTTCGGGTCATCCCGGATGGTGTCGCCGCGCCGTTTCGGCACCCCGTCCAGGTGCTTCGCTTCCGCCACTTCGCACCGGTGGTGATCCTCGACCTCGACCACACCGTCGTCATCCTGGAGAACGAGCACGCCGAGCACTACGTCGCTCCACTGCGCGCAGCCATGGGCTCGGCGTTGTCGGCAGGGGTGTCGCAGGAGCTCGTCGCCCGGTTGTGGGGTGGTGGCGGGTGAATCTGCAACCGTTGCGGGAAGCGCTGGAGGCCAGTCCGGGATGGGCGATCACCGACGTGGACGGGAACATCGACGCGCGGCGCCGTGGCGGTCGGATGCTGGACGGCCTGGTCGCCTGGGCGGGCAGCGGGGCGGACCACGTGTTCGCGGCACGCTTCGACTCGCTGGAGAGACAGGCTTGGGTGAGGCTGCACCCGAGGCCGGTGGCAGCGCTGCGCGAACTCGACTCGCACCCCGCCGAGCTGCCCCGGACCTGGCTGCACCTGACCGAAACCGAGTTCATCGCCGTGATCGCGCTGATGGAGGAGCGGATCGGGAGTTGACCACTCCGCCTCAGCACACCGACCGGCTACCGGTGGTGGTCCCGGCTGAGGAACTGGCGCCAGCCGGTCGTCGTCCACGTCGCCACGAACAGGACCTGGGAGACGACGATCAGCAGCCACAGGTTGCCGGTGGCCAGGATCGCGAGGACCAGGCCGAGCAGGGCCACCCCGCAGACCCACCGGATGGCGAGCACCCCGACCTGGCCGCCGTCGCGCTCGAGCGGGCGCGGGTTGCCGATCGTTCCCGATTCGCGCAGCCGCGTGACTTCCAACGGTTCCTCGCCCCACTCGCCGGACCCCCGCCTGCCCGCCACCAGCGCCCCCTCGCCTCGACTGATTCGAGCGTAGCGCGTACCACCGACAAAAAAGGTGCCCTGACGTGCTCGAAGGCCCCACCCGGAGTCGGGTGGGGCCTTCGAGCGGGGGGTCAGCTCGCGACGCCGGTCGGGTCGATCGTCAGCTTGTCGGTGTTCTCCGGGAAGTGGCAGGCGGCCCGGTGGCCGGGGGCCAGTTCCGCCAGCGGCGGCTGCACCGTCTTGCAGATCTCCTGCGCCTTCCAGCACCGGGTGTGGAACCGGCACCCCGACGGCGGGTTGATCGGGCTGGGCACGTCGCCCTGCAGGCGGATGCGCTCACGGTTGTTCTTGCGGTTGGTGTCCGGGATGGGGACCGCCGAGAGCAGTGCCACCGTGTACGGGTGCATGGGCCGCTCGTAGAGCGCGGTCCGGTCGGCGATCTCCATGATCTGGCCCAGGTACATGACCGCGACCCGGTCGGACACGTGCCGCACCACCGACAGGTCGTGGGCGATCATCACGTAGGTCAGGTCGAACTCGTTCTGCAGGTCCTCCAGCAGGTTCACCACCTGGGCCTGGATGGACACGTCCAGCGCCGACACCGGTTCGTCGGCGACGATCAGCTTCGGGCGCAGCGCCAGGGTGCGGGCGATCCCGATGCGCTGGCGCTGGCCGCCGGAGAACTCGTGCGGGTAGCGGTTGTAGTGCTCCGGGTTGAGGCCCACCAGTTCCAGGAGTTCCTGCACGGCCTTCTTGACGCCGCCGGGCGGGTCGACCTTCTGCAACCGGTACGGGGCGCCGACGATCGTGCCGACGGTGTGCCGGGGGTTCAGCGACGAGTACGGGTCCTGGAAGATCATCTGGATGTCGCGGCGCATCGGGCGCATGTCCGACATGGACAGGTGCGTGATGTCGCGGCCCTCCAGGGTGACCTTGCCGCCGGTGGGTTCGAGCAGGCGGGTCAGCAGGCGGCCGGTGGTGGTCTTGCCGCAGCCGGACTCGCCGACGATCGACAGGGTTTCCCCGCGCTTGACCGAGAACGTCAGCCCGTCCACGGCCTGCACCGCGCCGACCTTGCGGCGCAGCAGGCCGCGGCGGATCGGGAAGTGCATCTGCAGGTCCTCGGCGACCAGGAGGTCGTCCCGGTCCACCGCCGTTCCGGTGGGAGAAGAAGTCACAGCGTCCTCGTTCACAGCTTCGGCCTGATCTCGTTCTCCCAGATGCGGGTGCGCTCCTCGCCAGACAGGTGGCAGGCGATGAAGTGGCCGCCGCCGACGTCGCGGAACTCCGGGCGCTCGGTGGTGCTGAGGTCGCCGTTGAGCGCGTCGTAGGCGCACCGGGGGTTGAACGGGCAGCCCTGCGGCACGTTGATCAGGCTGGGCGGGGAGCCCGCGATCGGTTGCAGGCGCTCGGTGCGCTCGCGGTCGAGGCGGGGCATGGAACCGAGCAGGCCCCAGGTGTAGGGGTGCTGCGGGTTGGTGAAGATGTCCTCGGCGGTGCTGTACTCCACCGCCCGGCCCGCGTACATGACCATGATGTCGTCGGCCAGCTCGGCGACCACGCCGAGGTCGTGGGTGATGATCACGACGGCGGAGTTGAACTCGGTCTGCAGGTCCCGGATCAGGTCCAGGATCTGCGCCTGCACGGTCACGTCGAGCGCGGTGGTGGGCTCGTCGGCGATGAGCAGCTCGGGGTCGCAGGACAGGGCCATGGCGATCATCGCGCGCTGGCGCATCCCGCCGGAGAACTGGTGCGGGTAGTCGTCCACCCGCGACTTCGGGTTCGGGATGCCGACCCGCTCCAGCAGGTCGATCGCGTGCTTGCGGGCCACCTGCTTGGTGACCTTGTTGTGCACCCGGTACGCCTCGACGATCTGGCTGCCCACCGAGTAGAACGGGTGCATCGCCGACAGCGGGTCCTGGAAGATCATCGCCATCCGCTTGCCGCGCAACCGGCGCACGGCGTCGGGGTCGAGGCCCACCAGGTCCTGCCCGTCGAGCAGGATCTCACCGGTGATGTCCGCCGTGCCCCGCTTGTGCAGCCCCATCACCGACAGGCTGGTGACGCTCTTGCCGGAGCCGGACTCGCCGACGATGCCCAGGGTCTTGCCGCGCTCGACGCTGAACGACAGGTCGTCGACGGACTTGACCACGCCGTCGTCGGTGGGGAAGTGCACGCGCAGGTTGCGGACTTCCAGGAACGGGTTCTGTGCTCCCGTGCTGCTGCTCATGCGGTGCGCACCCTCGGGTCGACGACGGCGTAGAGGAGGTCGACGACCAGGTTGGCCAGCACGATGAAGAACGCCGCCATGATCGTCACCCCCATCACCTTGGGCAGGTCGTAGTTCTTGATCGCGTCGATGGCGTACTGGCCGAGCCCCTTGAGCGAGAACGCCGACTCGGTCAGCACGGCGCCGCCGAGCAGCAGGCCGATGTCCAGGCCGAAGATGGTGAGGATCGGGGTGAGCGCGCCGCGCAGGCCGTGCTTGACCACGACCCTGCGCTCGACCAGGCCCTTGGCGCGGGCGGTGCGGATGAAGTCCTCGTTCATCGTCTCCAGCATCCCGGCCCGGGTGAGCCGGGCGTACTGGGCGGAGAACTGGAAGGCGAGGGTGATCCATGGCAGCAGCAGCGCGTACGCCCAGTCGCCGATGTTCTCGGTGATCGGGGTGTAGGACCCGCCGGGGGCGGTCCAGCCGAGCTGGTAGCTGAAGAAGGCCAGCGAGATCAGGCCGGTGAAGAAGATCGGCAGCGAGACGCCCGCGAGGGCGACGCCCATCGACATGCGGTCGAGGACCGAACCCTTGCGCAGCGCCGACAGCGTGCCGACGGAGATGCCCGCGAGCAGCCACAGGACCGCCGCGCCGCTGGCCAGCGACAGGGTCACCGGGAGCCGGTCGAGCAGGTCCGGCAGCACCGGCTGGTTGGTGCGGAACGAGTAGCCCAGGCACGGGGCCGGGCAGTGGTCCACGGCCGGGCCGTAGTCGTAGTCGGCGCCGACGAAGATGCCCTTCAGCCAGTGGCCGTACTGCACCAGGATCGGGTCGTAGAAGCCGAGCCGCTCGGCGGTGAGCCGGACGGTCTCGGCGGTGGCCGCTCGACCGACGTAGCGCGACGCCAGGGTTTCCGGGGTGCCGCCACCGAGCTTCGGGATCACGAAGAAGATGGCGAACGTGATCATGCTGACGATGAACAGCAGCACGACCGCGGCGAACAGCCGCCTGATGATGTATGTGATCACAGTGGCCGGCACCGGCGGTGGGCCCGGGAGGTCGTCCCGGGCCCACCGCCTGCTGCCTTCACCTGCCTAACGTCGCTTCGACCGTCGGATGGGCTAGCTGGCGCCGAGGGCGAGGTAGTCGTACATGCCGTACGCCTCCGAGACGAAGACGTTCGTCAGGCCCTTGCCGCGGATGAGCAGGCTCTTCGCGTACACGCCCGGCAGGATCACGGCCTCTTCCATGACCCGCTTGTCGATGTCGCCCCACATCGCCTCGCGCTTGGTCGCGTCGGTCTCCGCGATGGCCGCGTCGAGCATGGTGTCGACCTCGGGGATGCGCACGGAGGTGTTCGACGAGCCGCCGGTCTCCCGGATGACCCGGCTGTCGACGATCTGCGACAGGAAGCCGAAGCCGTCGTTCCAGTCCGCGCCCCAGCCGTTGACGACCAAGCCGAGGTTGTTGGCCTTGACGAACGGCGGGTTGCCCGCGAACTGGGAGAAGTAGTCACCCTGCGGGAAGGCGCGGAGGGTCAGCTTGATGCCGACGCGGGCCAGCGACTGCTGCAGCGACTCGGCGGTGGCCTTCTCCTTGGGGCGCTCGGCCCGGTAGGCGATGTTCGTCTCGAAGCCGTTGGGCTGGCCGCAGGCGGTCAGCGCCTCCTTGGCCTTGTTCACGTCGCCCTTGCCGTCCGCACCGGCCGGGTACAGGTCGAACTTCTCCTGGCCGGGGATCAGCGGCGGCATGATGGTGGTGGCGATGTCGCCGCCGGAGAACGGGCCGCCGTAGGCGGTCTGGTAGCTGGTCTTGTCCGTGGCGTACTCGATCGCCTTGCGGCAGTCGATGTTGTCCAGCGGGGCGACCGTGGGGTTGATCGAGGTGTACCACAGGCGCGCGATCGTCGGGTTGTCCGCGTTCGCCTTGAGGCTCGGGTCGCCGAGGACGCGGCTCAGCGACGCGGGCTGCACGCCGGTGCCCGCGATGTCGATGTGCAGGTCACCGTTGATCAGCCGGTTGTCGATGTCGTCGGCGTTGACGTTCATCTCGACCTCGTAGCCGTCCGGCAGCGCCTTGCGGTTCGGGTCGGTGGCCTGGTCCCACTGGTCGTTGCGGACCAGGTTGAACTTTTTGTCGATCTCGTTCTTGTCGAACTTGTACGGGCCCGTGGAGAGCACGTGCTCCTTGTACTTGGCGCCGGTGTCCTTGGCCTTGGGCACCGGGGCGGTCTGCGGGAGCTGCGCCATGTAGTCGAAGCCGCCGAAGGCTTCCTTGAGGTGGAAGACGACGGTCTGGTCGTCCGGCGTGGTGATGGCCGAACTGGTGTCCATGTCCGGGGTCTTGTACGGACCCTTGTAGCCCTCGGGCAGGTTGAGGAAGCCCTCGAAGTAGGCCGGGCCGTTGGGGAAGGTCTCCTTGTCGGTGGACCGCAGGACCGCGTACGCGACGTCCTTGGCGGTCACCGGGGTGCCGTCCTCGTACTTGATGCCCGTGCGCAGCTTGTAGGTCCAGGTCTTGCCGCCGTCGCTGGGCTCACCGAGCTTCTCGGCGAGGTCCGGGACCAGCTCGTTGGACGCGCCGCCGGGGGCGGGCTTGAACATCACCAGCGACCGGCCGTAGAGGCGCAGGAAGTTCCAGGAGTAGCCGTAGTAGGTCTCGCCGGGGTCCAGGGAGTCCCAGGTGCCCGCGTTGGCGATCTTGATGACCCCACCCTTCTTCTCAGAGGGGTTGAGGGTTTTGTCGAGGGCGGCGTTGAAGCCGGACTCCCCCGAACCGCTGTTGCCACCGGTACTGCCGCCGCAGGCGGACAGTGCCATGGCAACAGCAGCGCCCGCGGCGACCGCGGTGACCAAGCGCTTGCTGTTCATCGTGCTGTTGCACCCTTCCTTCCAGGACACCGGTACTGCCATCACCTATCGGGCACGCGGGTCGAGCGCGTCGCGCAGGCCGTCGCCGAACAGGTTGAACGCGAGCACGGTCACGAAGATCGCCAGACCGGGCCAGAGCATGAAGTGCGGGATCGTGTAGTACGCCGCGGCTTCCGACAGCATCCCGCCCCAGGTCGCGGTGGGGGCGTTGATCCCGACACCGAGGAACGACAGCGCCGATTCGAACAGGATGTTCGTCGGGATCAGCAGCGTCGAGTAGACGAGGATGGGCGCCACCAGGTTGGGCAGCAGTTCCCGGAAGAGGATGTACGGGCCGCGCGCGCCCAGGCTGCGCGCCGCGTCGACGAACTCGCGTTCGCGCAGCGACAGCGTCTGGCCGCGCACGATCCGGCCCGCGTAGGGCCAGTTGAAGAAGCCGATCACGAAGATCAGCAGCGCGATCCGCAGCGCCTCGCCCTGCAGCCCGAACAGCTCGTCCGGCAGCACGCCGACCATGGCGATGGCGAAGACCAGCAGCGGGAAGGCCAGGAAGACGTCCATCGCCCGGCTGATCAGGGTGTCGACCCAGCCGCCGAAGTACCCGGCGGTGACGCCCATGACGGTGCCGATGAAGACCGAGAGCAGCGTGGCGAGGAACGCGATGAGCAGCGAGATCCAGGCGCCGGAGAGGACCCGGGCGGCGATGTCGCGGCCGTTCTTGGGCTCCACGCCGAAGATGTGGTCGGCGCTCATGCCGCCGAAGGCGCCCTTGGGGGCGAGCGTGCCGAACTCGGTGTCGACCAGGTCCTCGTGGAACGTGTTGGGGTGCACCACGTCGAAGACCCGGTCGAGCAGCAGCCCGGCGACGGCCATCAGCACCAGCAGGACCACGAACACGCCCGCGGCCATCGCGACCTTGTCGCGCTTGAGCCGCAGCCAGGCGATCTGGCCGAGCGAGCGGCCCTGGATCGCCTTGGCGGGCATGCCCGCGAGTGCGGCCTCCGGGTCGGCCTCGGCGGCCGAGCCGGAGACGTCGGGCGGTGCCGTCATGCCGTGAACCGCCCTGGCGCCTGCGCGTGCGGTCGTGCTCCGCCGGGTGTGGCGGTCGTCCGACCGGCTCGCGCGGATCGCTGGTAAGCCATCCCGCACTCCTCGTCTCCGCGGCGGTCCGTCTTCCGGAACGCGCCGTGTGGTGGCCGACCATAGCCGTTTTGTCGGAGAACTCTTAACTACGGGAGGTCACGATCCGAACAACTGGCATACACAGAATCACCGCTGAGCAACTGTTTTGACACTGTCAGTCACTTTTAGCGGGGATTTGTTCGGTGAGCGGACACCGTGGGTACGCTGTTCGGTCAGCGTTGAACACGGGTGGACGCACGGTCACCAGTGCCGTCCACAGCGAACCACCCCTCCTCGAAGAGCTGCCAGCGGCGGAACAGGGGTTCGCTGGGGTGCCCGTCGCGCGCCACCGCGCGCGCCAGCCGCACCGCGGGATCGGGCACCTCGCACCAGAACAGGTGCGACAGCAGGGGCACCGCCGAGCGCCTGCCGGAGGAGACGCCTTCGACGAGCAACACGTCGGGGGGTTCGATGTGGACCGTTGCGCCCAACCGGGGCTCGCCGGTGGACCAGTCCATTCGGCGGTAAGCACCCGGGTGGCCCTGCGCCAAGCGGTCCAACACCCCGTGGGCCAACCGCGGCCACCAACCGACCGGGTCGTCCCAGGTGGCGAAGTCGTCGGTCGGCACCAGCGCGACGCGCGCCCCGCGCCCGCGCAGCGCGGCCACCAGGTCCCCCGAGAAGGTGGTCTTGCCGGACCCGGACGGGCCGTCGACGGCCACCAGCCGCACCGCGCCCAGCCGGGGCGCGGCAGCCAGCGCCGCCGCCGCGGCCGGGTCCACCGCGGCCGGGCTCACACCGTGCGGCGACCGGACAGGGCTCGGCCCAGCGTCAGCTCGTCGGCGAACTCCAGGTCGCCGCCCATCGGCAGGCCGGAGGCCAGCCGGGTGACGGTGAGCCCGGGGAAGTCGCGCAGCATCCGCACCAGGTAGGTGGCGGTGGCCTCGCCCTCGGTGTTCGGGTCCATCGCCAGGATCACCTCGGTGATCTCCTGCGACCCGATCCGCGACAGCAACTGCCGGATGCGCAACTGCTCGGGCCCGATGCCGGACAACGGGTCGAGCGCGCCGCCGAGCACGTGGTAGCGGCCCTTGAACTCGCGGGTCCGCTCGATGGCCAGGACGTCCTTGGGCTCCTCGACCACGCACACCGCCGACGGGTCGCGCCGGGCGTCCCGGCAGATGCGGCAGGTGGTCTCCTCGGAGACGTTGCCGCAGACGTCGCAGAAGACCACGCCCTCCTTGACCTTCTGCAGGGCCTCCTGCAACCGGGTCACATCGGCGGGTTCGGCGCCGAGCAGGTGGAACGCGATCCGCTGGGCGCTCTTGGGCCCGACACCGGGCAACCTGCCCAGCTCGTCGATCAGGTCCTGGACCGGGCCCTCGTACACCCAGCCCTCACATGCCGGGCAGGCCGAGGCCGCCCAGTCCCAGACCGCTGGTCAGCTCGGCGCGCTTGGCGTCGGCGTGCTCCTGCACCTGCCCGGACGCGTCGCGGACCGCGGCGACGATGAGGTCGGCCAGCAGCTCGGCCTCCTCCGGGTCGACCACCTCGGGCTTGAGCACGAGGGCCTTCAGCTCGCCGGACCCGGCGACCGTGGCCACCACGGCCCCGCCGCCGGAGGTGCCGGTGAACTCGGCCTCCTCGATCTCGCGCTGGGTGGTCTCGGCCTGCTCCTGGAGCTTGCCGAGCTGCGCGAGCATGGCCTGCATGTCGGGTGCGCCGCCTCCGGGAAACACCGGGGCCCCTCTCGTCGGGGATCGTGGTCGCCCCCAGTCTAGGCGGACCCCCCGCGTGGCATGGTGGGCGGCGTGCCGCGTCGACCCCCGCTGCGAAGCCTCGCCCTGACCTGCTCCGTCGTCCTGGCCACCGCGGCCTGCGGCGGCGCCCCCGTGGCCCCCGCGGCGACCAGCGCGGTGACGACCACGGTGACCACGGCGAGTGCCACCCCACCCACCACGACCACCCCGCCGCCGAGCCCGACACCGGCGACGACGACCACCCCGCCCGCGGTGCCGACGACCACTACCGGGCCGGTCGTCCCCGCCGGTCGCGTGGTCGTCCTGGACCCCGGGCACAACGGCGGCAACGCGGCGCACCCCGAGGAGATCAACAAGCCGGTGCCCGCCGGTCGCGGCCAGGTCAAGGCGTGCAACACCACCGGGACGGCCACCGGCGCGGGCTACCCCGAACACGCCTTCACCTGGGACCTCGCCCAGCGCGTCCGCGCCCTGCTCACCGCCCGGGGCGTCCGGGTCGTCCTGACCCGCCCCGACGACACCGGGGTCGGCCCCTGCGTCGACCGCCGCGCGGCCATCGGCAACGAGGCCGCCGCCGACGCGGTCGTGTCCCTGCACGCCGACGGCTCGACCGCCGCGGGCGCCCGCGGCTTCCACATCGCCCACTCGTCCCCGCCGCTCAACGCCGCCCAGGGCGCGCCGTCGCTGGAGCTGGCGGGCGACCTGCGGGACGCGCTGGTCGGCGCGGGCTTCCCCACCTCCACCTACATCGGCACCGCCGGACTGTCCCCTCGGAACGATCTGGCCGGGCTCAACCTGGCCACCCGCCCCAGCGCCCTGATCGAGTGCGGCAACATGCGCGACCCGGCCGAGGCGGCCACCCTGTCGAGCCCGGACGGGCGGCAGCGCTACGCCGAAGGGATAGCAAACGGCATCCTCGGATTCCTCGGCTGAGCACCCTGTGACAGGCTTGGATCATGTCCGGGATGCGGGTGCTCGACGTCGACGAGCGGGGACGGTTGCTCACCGCGGCAACCGAAGGAGACCAGTCGCGGCTGGTCGAGACCGACGCCAAGGGGAACAGCCGCGAACTCGCCGTGGTGGGTGACCTCACCCTGGCCAGGTACCTCCCCGAGGAGCGCACGGTGGTCGTCCAACACGGAACCCCCGCGCGCCTGTCCCTCCTGCGCGCCAACGGGAAGATGTCACCGCTGCTGGGCGCACCGGACCACGACACCGAACTGCTGGGCGTGCTCCCCGGCCGGATCGTCTACCGCGCCAACCGCCGCCACCGCCTGCTCTACACGGTGGTGATCAGGAACGTCCTGGTGGGCGAGGAGCAGGCGGTCTACGACCGGGGCGGTTCGGTCCTGGAGGCCGCGGTCAGCGCCAACAGCCGCCACATCGCCATCCGGATGCCCCGCAAGCTCGTCCTGGTCGACACCATGCCGCTCACCGAGGACGACCACGTCCGGCTGATCTCCCCCGAACCGGTGGACGCGGGCCACCGGACCCTGGCCTGGCTGCCCGACTCCCAGCGCCTCCTCGCCACCGAGTACGGCCCGGAGTCGGCCGCGGTGACCCGCTGGAACGTCACCGACCCGGAGTGGTCCACGCTGGTCCCCGACCTGCCGCTGTCGGCCACGGCGCACCTCGCCCCCGACGGCAGGCGCTTCGCGGTGGCACTGCCGGACGGGATCTCGTTGCACGAGACCGAGACCGGCCGCTACCTGCGCTCCGCGGCCGTGCCCGCGCCGACCGACGTCCGCTGGACGCCTGACTCGCTGCGGTTGGTGGTCACCGGGGCCGGTGGGATCTCGTGGGTGGAAGCGGAGTCGGGCGCGGTCAAAGCCGCTTAGGGCTTGGCCTGCTGCGCCCGAGTGGTCGGCTTTTCAAGCTCGGTGCTCCCCGGGGCCTGTCCTGCGAAGCCCGGTCGTTTGCTGTAGTGCCCGGCTGGGTGGGTGTGCTCGGCTTTCGAGCGCCGGTCGTTTGCTGTGATGCCCGACTGGGTGGGTGTGCTCGGCTTTCGAGCGCCGGGGGTTTGTGGGTGTGCCCGGCTGGGTGGATGTGTTTGGCCGGGGCCCCTATGGCGATCATGTGCTCCAGTGCGTCAGGTGGGGCTGAAAAGATGCCCCACCGCCCAGGCAGGCTGTCACATGATCGCCACCCCCGGCCAAACACATCCACCCACCCGGGCAGTCGCGCAGCCGGGCCGGCGGTTCTCGGGGTGGCCAGCCTGCGTTCAGGACCTCCACCCACCCGGGCAGTTGCTTGGTCGGGCCGCCGGTTGCGGGGGTGGTCGGTTGGCCAGGCACATCCGCCCACCCGGGCATTCGCTCGCCGGGCCGGCGGTTTCGGGGGCGGTCGGCTGGCCGAGCAGCACATCCACCCAACCGCGCTTTTCCGTAGTCGGGCTGGCGGTTTGTGGGGTGGCTGGCTGGCCGAGCACATCCACCCACCCGGGTATTTCCGTGGCTGGGCTGGTGGTTTGCGGGGTGGTTGGCTGGCCGAGCACATCCACCCACCCGGGCGTTTCCGTAGCCGGGCCGGCGGTTCGTGGGGGCTGGCTGGCTTTGAGGCCAGGCCCTAGCCCTCCACCGGGCGGGCGCCGAGCTTTTCGGCCAGCAGCTTCAGCATCGCCGCCTCGGGGTCCTGCCGGGGGGCGTCCGGGTCGGGCTTGTGCGCGGCCTGGGCCAGCATCTCCTCTTCGTCCTCCGGCTCGGGGGGCGGGGGGACGTCCTCGGCGGGGGGCTCGGGGGGGAGCTGCTCGACGGGGCGGGACGACCGGCGCGGGGGTTCGAAGGTGCGTTCCGGGGTGGCCTTGGGCTGGGTCCTGGGTTGGGCGGCGCCGGTGTCGGGGGCTGAGCTGGGGTCGGCGTGGATGCAGCGGACCTTCCACGTGCCGCCGAACAGGGTGACCAGGGCCTGGGCGATGGCGTCGGTGTTGCTGGTCTCGGCCAGCAGCCGGGCCAGGGGCGCGGCGGCGTGGGCGATGACCAGGGTGTCGCCCTCGACGGCCTGGACCGTGGCGGTGGCGAGCAGTGCGGCCGTGCGCTTGCTGGTGTTGCGGATGGTGGCCAGCAACTCCGACCACACCCGGCGCACGGCGGCGGCGTCGAGGCCGCCGGGGGCGGGGGCGGCGGCGGGCGCCTGGGTGGACCCGGTCGGGGTGGACCCGGTCGGGGCGGGCTCGGGCGCTGCGAGCCGCTGCGGCGCGGGCCGCTCGGGGGTCGGGCGCTCCGGGGTGGGCCGTTCCGGCTGCGGGGTGGGTTGCGCGGCGGCGCGCTGCGAGGGGCGGACGTACTGCGAGCCGTCGGCGTTCTTGCGCGGGGCCTCCGCCCGGGCGGGCTCGGGGCGCGCGGCCTCCGGGGCGGCTGTCCGCGCCGGCTCCGGGCGGGCGGGTTCGGCGCGGGGGGCTTCCGGGGCGGCGGCCCGCGCGGGCTCCGGGCGGGCGGGTTCCGGGGCGGCGGCGCGCGGCGCGGGGGTGGTGGGCTGTGCGGCGGGGGCGTTGGTGATCCGCCGTTCCATCGCCTCCAGGCGCTGGATGACCGCCGAGTCGGCGGCGGCGTCGGTGGGGACCGCGCCGGGCAGCAGCATCCGCGCGCACAGCAGTTCCAGCAGCAGGCGGGGTGCCGTGGCGCCGCGCATCTCCACCAGTCCGGTGTGCACGATCTCGGCGTAGCGCGACAGCGTGCCGGGGCCGAGCTGGGCGGCCTGGCGGGTCATCGAGTCGAGTTCGTCGGCGGGGGCGTTCACCAGGCCGCGCGCGCCCGCCTCCGGGACCGCGCGCAGCAGGACCAGGTCGCGCAGTCGGTCGAGCAGGTCCGAGGCGAACCGCCGTGGGTCGTGGCCTGCTTCGACCAGCCGGTCGACCGTGGCGTAGACGGCGGCGGCGTCATTGGCGGCGAGGCCGTCGACCATGTCGTCGATCAGTGCCGAGTCGGTGACCCCGAGCAGGGAAACCGCGCGCTCGTAGGTGACCCCCTCCGGTCCGGCGCCCGCCAGCAGTTGGTCGAGCACCGACTGCGTGTCCCGGGCCGAACCGCCGCCCGCGCGGATGACCAGCGGGAACACGGCGGGCTCGATGACGGCGCCCTCGGCGGCGCAGTTGCGCTCCAGCAGGTCGCGCATGGCGCCGGGCGGGATCAGCCGGAACGGGTAGTGGTGCGTCCGCGAGCGGATTGTGGCGAGGACCTTGTCCGGTTCGGTGGTCGCGAAGATGAAGACCAGGTGCTCCGGCGGCTCCTCCACGATCTTCAGCAGGGCGTTGAAGCCCTGCGTGGTGACCATGTGCGCCTCGTCGACGATGAACACCCGGTAGCGCGACCCGGCGGGGGCGTAGAAGGCCCGGTCGCGCAGCTCGCGGGCGTCGTCGACACCACCGTGGGAGGCGGCGTCCAGTTCGGTGACGTCGACGCTGCCCGGCCCGTTCGGGGCGAGCTGCACGCAGGAGTTGCACACCCCGCACGGCTCGTCGGTCGGCCCCTGCTCGCAGTTGAGCGAGCGGGCGAGGATGCGCGCGCTGGAGGTCTTGCCGCAGCCGCGCGGTCCGGAGAAGAGGTAGGCGTGGTTGACCCGGCCCGCGGCCAGCGCGGTGCGCAGCGGGACGGTGACGTGTTCCTGTCCCACGACCTCGGCGAAGGTCGCGGGACGGTACTTGCGGTAGAGGGCGAGCGCCACGACGCGACACTACCGGGGCCGGTCGTGATCACGATGGGGGCCTGACCGGCGCGGGTGGGGATCGACACAGGGGTGGCGGGGGGAATCCGGGTGGGCCGCCCGGTGTTGTCCCCTGGGTGACGATCCCCTTCTCCGTACTCGACCTCGCACCGGTGGCCAGTGGTTCCTCCGAGACCACCGCGCTGCGCAACAGCCTCGACCTGGCCAGGGCGACCGAGCGGTTGGGGTACCACCGCTACTGGGTGGCCGAGCACCACAACATGCCGGGCATCGCCAGCTCCGCGCCCGCCGTGCTGCTCGCGCACGTCGCCATGGCCACCGAGAGCATCCGGGTCGGCAGTGGCGGCGTGATGCTTCCGAATCACGCCCCGCTGGTCGTGGCCGAGCAGTTCGGCATGTTGGAGGCGTTCCACCCGGGCCGGGTCGACCTGGGGATCGGCCGGGCGCCGGGCACCGACCAGGTGACCGCCCGGGCGCTGCGGCGGCAGGAGGGGGCGCTGTCGGTGGACGACTTCCCGCAGCAGCTCACCGAACTGGCGGACTACTTCACCGGCCGCGACTCGCGCGGGGTGACCGCCGTGCCCGCGCTGGGCAACCAGCCCGCGATGTGGCTGCTGGGTTCCTCCGGCTACAGCGCCCAGGTCGCGGGCCACCTGGGGCTGCCGTTCGCCTTCGCGCACCACTTCAGCTCGGAGAACACCATCCCGGCCCTGGCCCTTTACCGCGACCGGTTCCGCCCGTCGGCCGTGCTGGACGAGCCGTACGCGATGATCGCGGCGAACGTGCTGTGCGCCGAGGACGACGAGACCGCCCGGGAGCTGGCCAAGCCCGCCCTGCTGCAGTTCCTCAAGCTGCGCAAGGGCGACCCGGGTCGGCTGCCGTCGCCGGAGGAGGCCGCGGCGTACGAGTACACCGACGTCGATCGGCTGTTCATCGAGCAGCGGCTGGCCGACCAGGTGGTCGGAGGGCCGGAGACGGTGCGCCGGGGCATCGAGGACCTGCTGGCGGCGACCGGGGTGGACGAGCTGATGATCACCACCAGCGTCTTCGACCACGCCGAGCGAATCCGCAGCTACGAGCGGGTGGCGGAGGTCGTGGGGCTCAAGGCCCTGGCCTGACCCCGGGACGAAAGGGGACCCCGTGCACCTGTCAGAGCCCGCTTATCCTTGCTGCCTTCCGGCCCTGGGGAGGTTCGCAGGGTGAACACCGCACGGGGTCCGTGGGCAAGTGTAGCGAGTTGCGCGCGGAGCACCACGCACCCCCCGGTGAGGCAAGTTACTTAGCTGTCCTAACTTTTATTGGGTAGCATTGCTAAGTGAAATCCCGGGACGGCCGTGCCCCGGGAGCCGATCCGGGAGGCGATGAGACCGCATGGCGCTGTCCGAATCCCTGCGACGACAGCCGAGGGTCGTCTGGGTCACCGCGTTCGCCGCGGTGATCGCGTTCATGGGCATCGGGTTGGTCGACCCGATCCTGCTGTCCATCGCCGAGGGCCTGCACGCCAGCCCCTCACAGGTCACCCTGCTGTTCTCGTCCTACCTGGGCGTGCAGGTGGTGGCCATGCTGATCACCGGCGCCTGCGCGGCGCGGTTCGGCGCCAAGCGCACCCTGGTCGCCGGCCTGGGCCTGATCGTGGCGGCCACCCTGGCCTGCGCGCTGGCCGGATCGATCACCGAGCTGGTCGCGCTGCGCGCGGTGTGGGGGCTGGGGAACGCCCTGTTCATCGCCACCGCGCTGTCGGTCATCGTGGGCGCGGCGTCCGGCGGGCAGCAGGGCGCCATCGTGCTCTACGAGGCCGCGCTGGGCCTGGGCCTGTCGACCGGCCCGCTGCTGGGCGCGCTGCTCGGCTCCTGGTCGTGGCGCGCCCCGTTCGCCGGGACCGCCGTGCTGATGGCCGTCGCCCTGGTCCTCTGCGCGACCCGACTGGCCCCCGACCGGCACGAGGAGCGCGACCCGGTGCGGTTGCTTGACCCGCTGCGCGCACTGCGCCACCGCGGGCTGCTGCTGACCTCGATCGGGTCGGCGCTCTACACCGCCGCGTTCTTCGTGGTGCTGGCCTGGTCGCCGTTCGTGCTGGGCTTCGGGGCCGTCCCGATCGGACTGATCTTCTTCGGCTGGGGCCTGGGCGTGGCCGTGTCCGGGGTGGTGCTGGCGCCGAAGCTCGCCGCCCGGCTCGGCGAGCGCGCGGCCACCACCGCCGCCGTGCTCGGGTACGCGGCGCTGATGGCGGCCATGGTGATCGACAGCAAAGCCGTGCTGGTCGTCGCGGTGATCGTCAGCGGGGTGGCGTCCGGCCTGCTGAACACACTGTTCACCGGCACCGCGATGAGTTCGAGCGGGGCGCCGCGCGGGGTTGCCAGCGCGGGCTACAACTTCTGCCGCTGGTTCGGCGGCGCGGTGGCCGCGACCCTGGTCGGCCACGTCGCGGCCTGGTTCGACTGGCCGCGGGCGCCGTTCCTGGTCGCC
This sequence comes from Actinokineospora spheciospongiae, assembly GCF_003182415.1. Classification (NCBI taxonomy): domain Bacteria; kingdom Bacillati; phylum Actinomycetota; class Actinomycetes; order Pseudonocardiales; family Pseudonocardiaceae; genus Actinokineospora; species Actinokineospora spheciospongiae. Next base: position 843,349 of record NZ_QHCP01000002.1, read on the forward strand.
GCCGCGCTGTGCGTGGTCGCCGCGGGCGTCCTCACCCTGGGCCGCACCGGCCGCGACCCGCGCGCGGTGCCCGCCGAGGCCGTCCTCGTCGGCGAGGAGGCCTGACCCGGCCGCCCGCGGGCAAGCAGCACACCCCGGGCCAGGTCAATCGTCCACTTCGGTTGGTAAATAACCACTGCTCAATGGTCTGGTGAAGGGATGACACGACCTCCTACGGTCAGGCGGACACCGTGAACCTCGTCCCCCTGCACCGAGGAGTTCGCATGATCCGCAAGTCCTTCGCCGCCGCCGCCCTGGCCCTGGCGGCGACCATCGCCCCGATGACCGCCGCCCAGGCCAGCGCCACCACCGAGGGCGACTTCGGCACCGCCGCGGTCACCGTCACCTACACGGTCTCCGGCGCCCCCTCGTTCCGGTCGCAGATCAGCACCTCGATCTCGCACTGGAACACCTCGGTGACCAACGTCCGCCTGCAGCAGGTCTCCTCCGGCGGGAACTTCGCCTTCTACGAGGGCAACGACTCCCGGGGCTCCTACGCCAGCACCGACGGGCACGGCCGCGGCTACGTCTTCATCGACTACGCCCAGGTCCGCCAGTACGACGTGATCCGGGTGATCACCCACGAGACCGGGCACGTCCTGGGCCTGCCGGACCACTACTCCGGCCCCTGCTCGGAGCTGATGTCCGGCGGTGGCCCCGGCCCGAGCTGCACCAACTCCTACCCCAACGCCACCGAGCGCAGCCGGGTCAACTCGCTGTGGGCCAACGGCTTCGCGGCGCGGGGCGAGCAGGTCCGCATCACCGAGCCGCAGATCTTCGCGAAGTCCTGACCTGCGGTTGTAGTGCCCGTGTAGCGGGCCGACCCAGCCTGGTGGCGACACCGGCGGGTCGGCCTGCACCGGCTCCGCCGAGCCATCAGTCGGGAGGAGCTGCCATGAAGCTGGTCAAGCTGGTCGGGGCCGTCGGAGCCGCCGCCGCCATCGCGGTGAGCACGGTCGGGACCGCGTCGGCCGCACCCGCGCAGGTGCACGGCGCGGAGTTGTACAGCCAGGTCACCGCCGCCGACGTCGCCGACCCGTCGGCGGTGCTGCCCACCGGGACGGACGCCGACTTCAGCGCGCTGCAGACGGTCGAGGGCGCCATCGGCTGGTTCCGCAACCGCGAGGGCAGCACCGAGCAGGACGGCTACTGCGAGCGCGCGGTCCGCCTGGCCTGGAACCGCACCACCCACCACGCCAGCGCGATCGCGCACTGGAACTCCGGCGACGGCGCCCGGCACACCGGCGGCGCCACCCCGCCGCGCGGCGCGTTCGTCTTCTGGAACATCTCCCAGTACGGCCACGTCGGCCTCGCCGACGGCAACGGCGGCGTCTGGGCAACCAGCGTCAACGGCCGCATCGGCCACGTCCGCCAGGGCTACTTCGCCAACTACCTGGGCTGGAAGCCGGGCAACAGCAACTAGGCCTGCCACCAAGCCAGCCCCCCGCGAACCGGTGGCTGGCTACGCAAACGCCCGGGTGGGTGGATCTGCTTGGGCGGGGCACCTACGCCGATCACGCGCCCGGTGTGACCGAGTGGGGCTGAAGAGATGCCCCACAGCCCAGGCAGGCTCGCACATGATCGTTACTAGACCGCGCGCCCGTACGCCCGCCCCGGCAGTGTCCGGGGCGGGCGGCGGCAGCGGGCGAGCAGTACCAGTGCCTCGGCTTCCCCGCGCCGGTTGCCGGTTTCCCGGAACACCCGCACCGCCCGTTCCCCGAGCCCGCGGGCCCGGGCGGGTTCCCCGGCGCCGAGGAGCGTACGTCCGAGGCCCAACACGGCGTAGGCGGTGCAGCGCTCGTCGCGCAGTTCCTCCAGGGTGGACAGTGCGGTGAGCAGTTCTCCCTCGGCGGCGGGGAAATCGTGGTTGTCCCGGTGCAGGGCGGCCAGTTCGGTGCGCACCTTGGCCTCTCGGTGCGCGTCCCCGAGGTGGCGGGCGGCGTCGAGGGCGGCGGCCAAGCGGACCGCGGCGGCGTCCAGCACTCCCAGGGCGCGGTACGCCGAACCGAGCGAGCCCAGCGTCTGGGCCACGCCGCCGAGGTCGTTGACCGCGCGGAATCCCCGCAGTGCCCGCCGGTAGTGCGGCAGTGCCTGGTCCGGGCGGTTCCCGACTCGGGCGAGGGTGCCGAGGCCTGCCACGGCTGAGGCTTCACCGCGGTGGTCTTCCAGGGTGGCGAACAGCTCTGCGGACCGGGTCAGGCTCCGTGCGGCGGCTGAGTACTCGTCGCGGTAGAGGTGCACCTGGCCCAGGCCGCGCAGCAGGACTGCTTCCCCCCGGGGGTTTTCCGCTTCGCGCACCGCGTTCAGGGCGTGCTGGTGGGCGGTGTGCCAGTCGTCGTAGTGGCCACGCAGGTCGTGGAAGGGGACCGACGCGGCGGCCAGTTGCCAGGCGAGTTCGGCCTCCCCCGCGGCGGCGGCCGACTCGACGGCGCGGACCAGCACGTGCCGGTGGGTGCCGAACCACTCCAACGGCTTCGCCACCGCGGTCGCCTCGTCCGCCGGGTCCAGCGTCCACCCCACCGCTTCCCCGAGCACCGCTCCGAACGACGCGGGCAGTCCCCGGGCGGCGCGCTTGGCCAGGGACGACAAAGCGGAAATCGACCGGGCGAACGCGGCCGCGCGCTCCCCGGCCGCCTCGGCGTCGACGACTTCCCTGGCGTAGCAGTGCAGGAGGTCGGGCAACCGGTACCGCGGCTGCCCGTCCAACCCGGGGCCCGCCGCCGCGACCAGGTGCGCGTCGAGCAACCCGTCCAGCACGTCGGGTGCGGGGGACCCGAGCAGCGCGTCCACGGCCCAGGCCGGGAACTCCCGCCCCGGCAGCAGGGCCAACCGCCCGAACGCGCGCACCCCCGCCTCCGGCAACTGCCGCACGCTCAGCTCGAACCCGGTCCGGACCGCCAGGTCGCCCACCCGCAGTTCACCCAACCGCCGCGACTCGTCGGCCAACCGGTCGCGCAGCACCCCCACGGTCCACCCCCGCCGCCCGGCCAACCGGGTGCCCGCGATCCGGATGGCCAACGGCAGGTGCCCGCAGAACTCGGCGACGTCCGCCGCCGGTCCCGGTTCGGCCCGCACCCGGTCGGCACCCGCGATGCCCGCGAGCAGCCGCACGCTCTCCGCGCGGGCGAACTCGGTCAGCCCCACCGAGTGCGCCCCCACCAGCTCCGGCAGCCGCGAGCGGGCGGTGACCAAGACCGCGCACCCGCCGTCGGCGGGCAGCAGCGGCCGGACCTGCGCGGCACCGGTGGCACCGTCGAGCAGGACCAGCACCCGCCGCCCCACCAGCCGCGACCGCAGCAGCGCGGCCCGCGCCGCGACCCCCTCGGGCAGCCCGGCCCCGAACACCCCCAGCGCGTGCAGGAAGTCGGTCAGCACGGCCTCGGGCGCCCGCCCACCGGTGGCCCCGAGGTCGGCGTAGAACTGCTCCGGGTACTCCTCGCGCAACCGGTGCGCCACGTGCACGGCCAGCGCCGACTTCCCCGTCCCCGGCGGCCCGGACACCACGGCGACCGGCGCCGCGTACTGCCCGGGCCGGGGTGCCAGGGACCGCAGGAGTTCGGCCGCCGCTTCCTCCCGCCCGGTGAAGTCGGGCAGGTCCGGCGGTAGCTGCCGGATCGGCACGTGCTGCCCGCCGGGACCGCCGTGGTCACCGCAAGCGGTGCGGCCACCGCGAGCATGGTGATCGCCGCGAGCGCGGTGGCCGCCGCAAGCGGGGTGACCGCCAGGATCAGCGTGGCTGCCAAGATCGACGTGGCCGCCGCGAGCGGGGTAGCCACCGGGATCGGCGTGAACACCGCGAGCGGAGTGGTCACCGGGATCGGCGTGACCAGCAGGATCGAGGTGGCCACCGGGAGCGGGGTGGCCAACGGGACCGGCGTGATCACCAGGATCGACGTAACCACCGGGAGCGGGGTGGCCAACGGGACCGGCGTGATCACCAGGATCGACGTAACCACCGGGAGCGGGGTGGCCAACGGGACCGGCGTGATCACCAGGATCGACGTAACCACCGGGAGCGGGGTGGCCAACGGGACCGGCGTGATCACCAGGATCGACGTAACCACCGGGAGCGGGGTGGCCAACGGGACCGGCGTGATCACCAGGATCGACGTAACCACCGGGAGCGGGGTGGCCGCCGCCAGTGGGATGGCTGCCGGGAGCGGGGTGGTTGCTGCCGTGGAGGATTCGTGCCTGTGCCGCCCGCAGGCCCGGTCCCGGCTCCACCCCCAGCTCGTTGACGAACCGCTCCCGCGCCGACCGGTAGGCCGCCAACGCGTCCGCCCGCCGCCCGGAGGCCGCGAGGGCGTCCAGGTGGTGCTGCCACAACCGTTCCCGGTACGGGTGCTCGTCGAGCAGCGGTGCCAGCTCCTCGGCCACCCGCCCGTGGTGCCCCAGCCGCAACTCCAGCGCCAACCGGTCCTCGGTGGCGGCCAACCGCGCCTCGCACAGCGCGCTCAGCTCCGCCTCCCAGGCGGGGACGGCGGGCAGGTCCGCCAGCGGTTCCCCCCGCCAGAGCGCCTCAGCCCCCTCGAACAGCTCCAGCGCCACCACCGGGTCGCGCTCGGTCCGCGCCCGCGCGCACTCCCGCCGGAACAGGAAAGCGTCGACGGACTCCTCCGGCACCCGCAGCGCGTACCCGTCCCCGCTGCGCACGAGCGCCTCCGGTGCCACCTCCCGCCGCAGCCGCCACACGTAGGTTTGGAGGTTCGCCCCGGCCGAGGTCGGCGGCTCGTCCCCCCACAGCGCGTCCACCAGCGCAGCGGCCCGGACCACCCGTCCGGCGTTCAGCAGCAGGTGCGCGAGCAACACCCGCTGCTTGGTCCCGCCAAGCCCCACGGCCACACCGCCGTCGTCCACGCGCAACGGCCCCAGCACCTGGAATCGCACGACCAGACCTTCCGAGTTCTCGGGTCCCAGCCCCCATCGGACGCCCCTCGCTCCCGCCCAGTTCCACCTGAGCCCGCCGCCCCCTCCCAGCCCGCCAGTCCGCCAGCCCGCCAGCCCGCCAGCCCGCCAGCCCTCCAG